>JBKPSQ010000246.1:0-6913 GCA_046735075.1 Pseudomonadota bacterium | reverse complement strand
CTATACGTCTTGACCATTGAAAAATTCGTGGATGCCCGGCACAAGGCCGGGCATGACCAGGATCGGTGAGGCTCGTCACAAGAGGACGATGACCGAAGCGAGACCGCTGAGGTCCTATGGCAGGCGCAAGGGGAAGCCTTTGAGTGCGCGGAAAGAGCGCCTCATTTCCGACCTGCTGCCGAAGCTTAGGCTCGACGTCAACGTCCCTGCTCCGAAACGCCTGCAAGATCTCTTCCGGGTTCCGGTCAGAGAGGTCTGGCTCGAGATCGGCTTCGGCTCGGGCGAGCATCTCCTGTTTCAAGCCGAGCATCATAAAGACGTGGGCTTCATCGGGTGCGAGCCCTTCATCAATGGCGTGGCGAGCCTGCTCGGCGAGATCGAAACGCGGGGGCTGAGGACCGTTAGGGTCCATGACGGCGACGCGCGCGACGTGCTTGCGTGGCTTCCGGACAGCGCAGTTTCTCGTCTCTTTATTCTGTTCCCCGATCCTTGGCCCAAGAAGCGACATTTTAAGCGCAGGCTGATCTCGACGGAGATGAGCGGCCAATTCGGCCGTGTTCTGGCTCCGAGCGGCGAGCTAAGATTTGCCAGCGATAGCGGCGACTACGCCGCGCACGCGCTCGACTCAATCGGCCGAAGCCGCGACTTCATGTGGCTCGCCGAGCGCCCCTCCGATTGGCGTGTCCGGCCGCCCGATTGGCCCGAAACCCGCTATGAGCGGAAGGCCTTGAGCGAAGGCCGCAAGCCTGTCTATCTGAGGTTCAAGCGGGTCTAGCCGGGAGGGGCTGATGCGTGTCGCTTTGCTGGCTTTGACGATCATGCTCATGCCCGTTGCCGCCAGGGCAGGAATCGACGTTGTTGCGACCTGCTACCAGATTTGCGCGGACAGCACGCATTGCAATCCCGAATTCAAGGCCTGCGTTGCCCGCGCCGCCGATAAGGCCGATCAGCTCCTGAACGAGAGCCACAAGAAGCTGCAGGATGCAGTCCGCGCCGACGCCAAGGATATGGGGCAAACCCCAGACGTGCAGCTCGGCTACCTCAAGGACGCACAAAAGCAATGGATCGCCTATCGCGATGCAAACTGCACCTTCGAGGACAGCCTCGCTTTCGGTGGGACGTCGATCGGCGGCAATTACTCATCGTGTCTCTGCGCACTCTCCTACGGCCGCATTAATGACTTCGAGCGCATCAAGAAGCAGGTCATGGGATCCCCCTAGTGCTGGGGCTCCAGGCGCGAACGGGCGCTTGAAACCCTGGAAAAACCTCGTATATTAAGCCCGAACTCATGATTGGTTTTGGTCAGGAGTGGGCTTGCCGCCCGCTCCTTTTTGTTAGGCTCCAAACCTCCTCGGCACGTAGAGGAGTCTGGCCGCCACCGATGTCGAGCCCTGCCGCCAATGACCGAAGGTTCACCCGCGAGACGGGCCCGGCCCGGACGATCGCCGATCTCGCCGAGCCTGTGCTCGAGGAGCTCGGCTTCCGGCTGGTCAGGGTCAAGGTGTCGGGGCGCGACGGAGGCACGGTGCAGATCATGGCCGAGAGGCCGAAGGGCGAGATGACCGTCGAGGATTGCGCCACGATCAGTCGAAGGCTGTCGCCCGTGCTCGACGCTTACGATCCGATGCCCGGTCACTATCGCCTGGAAATTTCCTCTCCGGGCATAGACCGGCCCTTGGTCAGGCCGAGCGATTTCGCGTTATGGGCTGGTCACGAAGCCAAAGTAGAGCTGAAAGAGCTTGTAGACGGGCGCAAGCGTTTCAGGGGCGTGATCGAGGGCGTCGAGGATGACGAGGCGCGTCTCAGGATTGAGCTAGAAGGCAAGGCCGAGCCGGTCACGATTGGCCTTCCCTTCTCGCTCATCAGCGAGGCAAAGCTCGTGGTCGACGTGGAGAGTTTCAGAGCCGACCTTGCGAGCAAGAAGCACTGAGATTGAGGACGGGGCTGCGGAAGGTCGCAGGCCGATAGATAGAGATAGATTGGAGGCAAAGAGTCATGGCCCAGGCAGGCGTAAGCGCCAATAGGCTGGAGCTGTTGCAGATCGCCGATGCGGTCGCGCGCGAGAAGGCGATCGACCGCCAGGTGGTGATCACCGCCATGGAGGACGCGATCCAAAAGGCGGCAAAGTCACGCTACGGCAGCGAAAACGAGATCAAGGCGGAGGTAGATCCCAAGACCGGAGAGATCAGGCTCGCCCGGCTGCTTGAGGTTGTTGAGCAGGTCACCATGGAAGCGACCCAGGTTTCGCTCGACGAGGCCCGCCGGCGCAACCCCGCGGCGCAGGTCGGCGACTTCATCGCCGAGCCCCTGCCCCCGCTCGATTTCGGCCGGGTCGCAGCCCAGAACGCAAAGCAGGTAATCGTGCAGAAGGTGCGCGAGGCCGAGCGCGAGCGCCAATATGAAGAGTACAAAGATCGCGTCGGCGAGATCGTGAACGGCATCGTCAAGCGCGTCGAGTATGGCAACGTCATCGTCGATCTCGGCCGGGCCGAGGCGATCGTTCGCCGCGACGAGACACTGCCGCGCGAGAATTTCCGCTACGGCGACCGCATCCGCGCCTATATCTATGACGTAAGGCGCGAGCCGCGCGGTCCGCAGATCTTCCTGTCGCGCACCCATCCCGAGTTCATGGCGAAGCTGTTCGCGCAGGAAGTGCCCGAGGTTTATGAGGGCATTGTCACCATCAAGTCGGTGGCGCGCGACCCCGGCAGCCGCGCCAAGATCGC
Source organism: Pseudomonadota bacterium (assembly GCA_046735075.1). GTDB lineage: Bacteria > Pseudomonadota > Alphaproteobacteria > Rhizobiales > Methyloligellaceae > Methyloceanibacter. The sequence continues at coordinate 4,187 of JBKPSQ010000246.1, read as the reverse complement.
AGTCGTGTCGCGCGACGCTTCGATCGATCCTGTTGGCGCCTGCGTCGGCATGCGCGGCAGCCGCGTGCAGGCGGTGGTGAACGAGTTGCAAGGCGAGAAGATCGACATCATTCAATGGTCCCCTGATGCCGCGACGTTCATCGTCAATGCGCTGGCGCCCGCGGAGGTGGTCAAGGTCGTGCTCGACGAAGACGCCGAGCGCATCGAGGTCGTCGTGCCCGATCCGCAGCTCTCGCTCGCTATCGGGCGCAAGGGCCAGAACGTTAGGCTCGCCTCCCAGCTCACTGGCTGGGACATTGACATCATGACTGAGGCCTCCGAATCGGAGCGGCGCCAGGCGGAGTTCGCCGAGCGCTCGCAGACCTTCATGGAGGCGCTCGACGTCGATGAGGTCATTGCTCAGCTGCTCGCTTCCGAGGGCTTCAGCTCGGTCGAGGAGGTGGCGTTCGTCGAGCCGTCGGAAATTGCTTCGATCGAAGGCTTCGATGAGAACACCGCAGCGGAGATTCAAACTCGTGCCCGCGAGCATCTTGAGAAGATCGAGGCCGAGCTCGATGCCAAGCGCAAGGCGCTCGGGGTTGCCGACGAGGTCGCCGAAGTGCCCGGCGTCACTACGGCGATGCTGGTCGCACTTGGCGAGCACAACATTAAGAGCGTCGAGGACCTCGCCGATTGCGCCACGGATGACCTCGCCGGCTGGACCGAGCGCGGGAAGGACAAGGAGGCCACTCGCCATGAAGGCATCCTCGATTCTTTCCGCCTGTCGCGGGAGCAGATCGAGGATCTGATCATTGCCGCGCGCGTGAAGGCCGGTTGGATCGAGGAGCCGCAACCTGAGCCCGAGCCCTCCGAGGCTGATAGCGAGCCTGGAACTCCAGTCGAAGGCGCTGCATCGGCCGGCGGGCCGAGTCAGAGCGCAGGCCACTGATGCGGGAGCAGGGAGATAGGGCCTTTGCGGCAAGTAGCGGCGGAGCAGGAGCAAGATCGCGAAGTGACGGACACCGTCCGCCGCTGTGCAGTCACCCGCGCGCTTAGGCCCAAAGACGAGCTGATCCGCTTCGTGCTTGGCCCCGATGGGGCGGTCGTCCCGGACCTCAAGGAAAAGCTGCCGGGACGCGGGGTGTGGGTTACTGCGGCGCACGATACGGTTGCCGAAGCCTTAAAGCGCAACGCCTTCTCCCGGGCGTTCAAGCACGACGCCAAGACGCCCCAAGCGCTAGACGCTAAGGTCGAAGAACTTCTCGCCGAGGCGGCGATTTCCGCACTTTCGCTTGCCAACAAGGCTGGTGAGGCGGTTTTCGGCAACGCCAAGGTCGAAGAGGCAATCGCCCAAGGCCGAGTTCTCGCTCTTCTGCATGCGCGAGAGGCGGCCGAAGATGGCTGCCGCAAGCTCGACGCCAGACTCCGCGGAAAGACAGGCGGAAGAAGCGTTCCTGCCGTCCGCGTCTTCACCGTGGATGAATTGGGTTTGGCATCGGGCCGGACAAATGTGATACATGCTGCCCTAATCCAGGGTGGAGCGGCACTAAAGGTTCTTGCGGCAGCCTCGCGGCTTGAGCGCTACCGCAAGGGCAGCGCCGCATTCAGAAACCCAAGCGAATTGGATACGAACCAGGAATGAGTGAGACGAACGAGACCGAAGGCAAGGCCGCCCGCAGCGGGCGCAAGATGACGCTTAACGTGCGCCGGACCGTTGAATCCGGCCATGTGCGCCAGAGTTTTAGCCATGGGCGCTCGAAGTCCGTTCTGGTCGAGAAGAAGAAACGCCGGTCGCTTGGCGGCGGCCCCTCGCCGCAGCCCGTTGAGGAACCCAAAGCGAAAGCCGCGCCGCGTGGGGCAGAGACGCCTGCTCCAAAGACTGTTCAAGACGAAACTCAGGCCAACCGCGCCCGTGTCGTGCTGCCGCAGCTCTCCGAAGAGGAGAAGGATGCGCGCACGCGTGCGCTCGCCGACGCACGCCAGCGCGAGGCTGCCGAGCGCGCGCGGGCCGAGGAGGTCGCCGCCGTCCAGGTGACGACGCAGGAGAAGCGCGCGAAGGAGCGCCAAGAGGCAGAGGAGCGGCAGAGGAAAGAGGACGAGCGGCATCAGGCCGAGGCCAAGGCCCGTCAGAAGGGTGAGGAAACCGCGCGCAAGCACCTCCTGAAAGAGGAGGTCGAAGAGCCGGCCCGTACACCCGACGCCCGCCACAAGAAGAGTCCTGTGGCGCCTCGGCGCGGCGAGGAGCGGAGGGTCCGTGGACGCCTAACCATCACTAACGCGCTCGACGAAGACCAGCGACAGCGCAGCCTCGCCTCGCTAAAGCGCCGCCAAGAGCGTCAGAAGAAGCAGACGATCGGACCGCAGGCGCAACAGAAGATTCAGCGCGAGGTGGTCATCCCTGAGGTAATCACTATCCAGGAACTCGCCAACCGCATGGCCGAACGGGGCGTCGACGTCATCAAGTACCTGATGAAGGACGGCGCCATGCATAAGATCACCGATGTGATCGATGCCGACACCGCTCAGCTCGTCGCCGAGGAATTCGGGCACACGGTGAGGCGCGTGTCGGAGGCCGACGTCGAGGAAGGCTTCATCGGCGCCGAGGACCATGCCGAGGATCTCGCGCCGCGAGCCCCGGTGGTCACCATCATGGGCCACGTCGATCACGGCAAGACGTCGCTGCTCGACGCCATCCGCGCGACCAACGTCGTCAGCCAAGAGGCAGGCGGCATCACTCAGCATATCGGCGCCTATCAGGTGGAGACGCCGTCGGGCCAGAAGATTACCTTCATCGACACGCCGGGCCATGAGGCCTTCACCGCCATGCGCCAACGCGGCGCACAGGTGACCGACATCGTCGTGCTCGTGGTGGCCGCCGACGACGGTGTGAAGCCGCAGACGATCGAGGCCATCAACCATGCCAAGGCCGCCGACGTCCCGATGATCGTCGCTATCAACAAGATCGACAAGCAGGGCGCCGATCCCCAGCGCGTGCGCACCGAGCTGCTCAGCCACGAGATCGTGGTTGAGAGCCTGGGTGGAGACACGCTGGAGGTGGAAGTTTCGGCGTTGAAGAAGACCGGCCTCGACAAACTGCTCGACGCCATCGCCCTGCAGGCTGAGGTGCTTGAGCTTACCGCCAATCCCGACCGCGCCGCCGAAGGCGTGATCGTCGAAGCCAAGCTCGAGCGGGGACGCGGACCGGTCGGCACCGCGCTGATTCAACGCGGGACGCTCCATCTGGGTGATCTTGTGGTGGCTGGTTCTGCCTATGGTCGCGTTCGCGCGATGATCAACGAGCTTGGGGAGCAAGTGGCAAGCGCCGGTCCCTCAGTCCCAGTCGAGGTGCTCGGTTTCGACTCGGCGCCCGAGGCCGGCGATCAGTTCGCCGTCGTCGAGAACGAGGCCCGCGCCCGTGAGATCACCGATTACCGTGCGCGGGAGCGGCGCAAACGCTTGGCCGTGGCCGGTCAGCGCGGCAGCCTCGAGCAGATGATGAACAATCTGAAGGCCGCCGGCACCAAGGAGTTCACCCTCCTGGTGAAGGGTGACGTGCAGGGCTCGGTTGAGGCCATCGTGGCGGCGCTCGACAAGCTCGGAACCGACGAGGTCCGCGCCCGCATCGTCCATGCCGGCGTCGGCGGCATTACCGAGTCCGATGTGGGGCTCGCCGCGACGTCGGGCGCAGTCGTGCTCGGCTTCAATGTGCGCGCCAACGCGCAGGCCCGCGAGGCCGCCGAACGGGACGGGGTCGAGATCCGCTATTATGCCGTCATCTATGACCTCGTCGACGAGGTGAAACAGGCCATGTCGGGCCTGCTCGCGCCCACGAGGCGCGAGAACTTCCTCGGCAATGCCGAAATCCTCGAAGTGTTCACCATCTCCAAGGTGGGCAAGGTGGCCGGCTGCCGCGTCACCGAGGGCAAGGTCGAGCGTGGCGCCCAGGTGCGGCTGATCCGCGACAACGTCGTGGTGCACGAAGGCAAGCTCTCCACTTTGAAACGCTTCAAGGATGAAGTGCGCGAGGTGGTTGCCGGCCAAGAATGTGGCATGGCCTTCGAGAATTATCAGGATATGCGGGTCGGCGACGTCATCGAGTGCTTCCAGGTCGAGCACGTCCAGCGCACGCTTTAGGACGGTCAAACCCCCGATTCGTCATTGCCGGGCTGGACCTAGCAATCCATTCCACTGGTGCTTCAGCTCGCTTG
>JBKPSQ010000245.1:0-10817 GCA_046735075.1 Pseudomonadota bacterium | reverse complement strand
ATTCGGAACAATGGCCTTTCGGCTGAGTTCGAACTGCAAGTGAGGCCAGCCGGATAGAACATCGCCCTCCCCTAAGAGGCTGGCTTGCGAAGAGGCCCCGTGACCTATCCCGGGCTCTTTTTTATACGGCTTCGCGCCCCGATCATTTCTTCCATGTTCGGAACTTTTCATTTTCGCGGCCTGTTTGTTCGGCGCAATTTTGAGAGGCAACAAAATGGTTAGCAATGTAGCGGTTGTCCCCGAGGCTTCGGTCGAGAGCTCTGCCTCGGGTGTCCATTGGGGCGCGATCGTCGCCGGTGCTGTCGGCGCGGTGGGCATTACGATCATTCTGATCTCGCTGGGGCCTGGGCTTGGCTTGACTACGGTCTCTCCCTGGGCGCCTTCAGCCACACCTCCCGCCACCTTCGGTATTGCTGCCGGCATCTGGTTGATCATCACCCAGTGGCTGTCGGCCGGGCTCGGTGGCTATTTGGCTGGGCGGCTGCGCGAGAAATGGGTCGGCGTGCGCACTGACGAGATCCTGTTCCGCGACACGGCGCACGGGCTGCTCGCTTGGGCTTTGGCGACCATAATCGTGGTTGTCCTGCTTATTGCCGGTTCGGCGCTGGCCGGGGCTGCGGCTGCAGCGAGCTCGACGCCGGCTGCTCCGGTTTCGCCAGAAGCGGCCGAGGCCGCCCGAAAGGCAGCGATCAGCTTTTCTTTCTTTAGCTCGCTTTCCTTTCTCATCGGCGCTTTCATCGGGGCAGTTGCGGGCGCTCTTGGCGGTTATCACCGGGACGAGATCTAAGCCAGGCTCGCCCATGAAGCGAAAGCCCTTGGCAGCCAAAGTTGCGCGCACCAGTGGGCAAGACTCGGCGATGCGGCTAATCTAAGCCTGATTCGCCTTGAAGCTCGCAGGGTCGGAACGACCCGCGTTAAGTCTGTGGCAGCGTTAAGCGGCGCTGAGCGCAAGGCCATGGGCGGCGGCGTGGAGCGAGGGACCATGCGGACCAGCGGGGGCAAGGCCTTACCTTCATCAAGGTGGCCAAAAGTGCTGTCCCGCGTCCTCACTTTTATTGTCGTGATGGCCGCTTCCAGCAAGGCCATGGCCGCCGCTGAAAGCATCGCGCTCGACGCGCGGATGCTGCTCTTGCTCGGGATCACCCTCGGCGTCATCGCCTTTGCCGTGGGCACGGCCATCCTTTGCCTTCGCGCCACGCAACGTGCACGCAAGGCCGAGGCTACAGCCGCGAGCGAGGCCGATCGCTATCGATTGAGCGAGAGCATGCTCGACACCGTGCTCGCCGCTGAGCCGCAAATGCTGCTCACCGTGTCGGAGACCGGCGAGGCCGATCTTCTGGTTGCTACTCTGCCTGGAAGCTACGGCGTGCCGCAGGAGGCCGAAAGGTTCATCAATTTCGCGGCGTGGCTCGATGCGCCTTCGGTCAAGGAGCTCGACACGGCCATCGAGGCGCTAGACGACCGGGGTGAAGCCTTCAACCTGATGCTCACGACCTTGCGCGAGCGCTACGTGGAGGTCGACGGCAGGGCCGCGGGCAGAACTATCGTGCTCAAGGTTCGCGACGTAGCGGGTCAACGGCTCGAGACCGCCGATCTCGCTTCCAAACACCGCCAACTCGAAGAGCAGGTCTCCTCGTTGCGGCGCCTGCTCGACGCGCAGGCCGTCATCGCCGAGCGGAGCCGCAGCGAGGCAAAGCCCATCCTCGAGGCGCGTTTCAGGAGCTTCGATCGCCTGGCTACGGCGTTTGCCGTGTTCGACCCCGCCCAACGCCTCACTCATTTCAACCAGGCTTATGTCGAACTTTGGCAGCTCGATCCCGAATGGCTCGCCACTCACCCGCGCGACGGCGAGATCCTGGACCGGCTGCGCCAGGCGCGCCGGCTGCCGGAGAAGGCCGATTATCGCGAATGGAAGAAATCGTGGCTCTCGTCCTACGGCACCAATGCCCAGATTGAGGATCAATGGCACCTCCCCGACGGCCGCACGCTGCATGTCATCGCCGACAGCGAGGGTGAAGCCGGCGTCACGTACCTCTATGAGAACGTCACCGAGCGGATCGGGCTCGAGAGCCGATATAACGCGCTCATCCAAGTGCAACGCGAGACCATCGAGACCTTGCGCGAGGGCGTCGCCGTGTTCGCGCCCAATGGGCGGCTCAGACTCTACAACGAGGCTTTTGCCAACATCTGGCGTTTGAACCCGGTTCAACTCGACGGCGAGCCGCATATCGAGGACATCATCTCCTGGTGCCGCCCACTTTACGATGCGCCCGAAGAATGGGAGCGCACCAAGGCGGCGGTGACCGCGATCGTCGCCGAGCGTGACTTTGAAAGCGAGTTCAACCGGCCGGATGGAAGCGTGCTCGCTTGCGCCGCACTGCCGCTTCCCGATGGCGGCACCCTGCTCACCTATGTCGATGTGTCGGATGCAAAGCGCGCCGAACGCGCGCTGATCGAGCGCGCCGAGGCGCTGGAGGAAGCAGACCAGCTCAAGACCGCCTTCATCAGCCACGTGTCCTACGAATTGCGGACGCCACTCACCAACATCATCGGCTTCAGCGAGCTTCTTGCGAGTCCTATTGCCGGGCCTCTCACCGACAGGCAGCTCGACTATCTCAACGACATTCGGCTGTCGGGTCGCACGCTGCTGTCGATCATCGACGATATTCTCGATCTCGCCACCATCGATGCGGGCACGCTCGAACTCAAGCTGTCGCCGGTCAAGGTACGCGATGTGATCGGTCAGGCGGTGCACGGCGTCGAGGAGCGGCTCAGGCACAGCAACGTGAAGCTTAAAATCGGCGTCGAGTCCGGCGTCGACAGCTTCGTCGCCGATGGGCGGCGCGTGACGCAGATGCTGTATAATCTCCTCTCCAACGCCATCGGCTTCTCGGAGCAGGGCGGCAGGATCGCGCTGAATTGCGGGCAGGAGGATTCCATGCTTGCCTTCACCGTGGAGGACCAAGGGGTGGGCATTCCGGAGGATTACCAGCAGGCGGTGTTCAACCGTTTCGAAAGCCGCTCACATGGCTCGCGCCATCGCGGCGCGGGACTTGGCCTCTCCATCGTCAAGAGCCTCGCCGAGCTGCACGGCGGCATGGTCTCACTCGACTCCGCCCCCGGCCATGGCACGCGGGTCAAGGTGCTGTTGCCGCTCGGCCAGGAAGCCGAGGCCGAACTGGAGCGGCCGGTCTACAAATCAAGCCGCGCAGGATGACCTTGAGTTGGTCTCTCGACGATGTCGACCTGGTTGGGCTGGACATCCTCGCAAGCCGCGTCGCGCTTTCCCTTAAGTCTGGCGACGTGATCGCCCTGAGTGGTCCGCTCGGCGCCGGAAAGACGACATTCGCGCGAGCGCTGGTGACCCGACTCGGCGGCAACGATGAGGTGTCGAGTCCGACCTTTCCTCTCATGCAACGCTACGAGACCAACCGCCTCACCCTCACCCATTGCGACTTCTATCGTCTCGAGCCCTCGGAGCTCGACGAGCTTGGGCTCGAAGATGCGCTCGGTGAGGGCGTGGTGCTGATCGAGTGGCCGGAGCGCGCCGGGCGCTGGTTGCCGGCCGACCGGCTCGACATCGCCATGGACGAAACGGCACTGCCGAATGTCCGGCGCATCGTGCTAACCGGGCATGGTAGCTGGGAACCGCGACTCGCGCGCTTGCGGGGCCTCCGCAAATTCCTGGGCAGGACCCCCTACGCAGAGGCTGGAACCTCCTACCTCCAGGGCGATGCCTCGACGCGGTCCTATGCGCGGCTGGTGCTGCCCGACCGCAACGCCATCCTGATGAACTCGCCGCGGCAACCTGACGGCCCTCCGATCCGCGACGGCAAGCCCTACAGCGCGCTTGTGCATCTCGCCGAGGACGTGACCCCCTTCGTAGCAGTGGCGAGCGCGCTCAGAGAGCGTGGGCTCTCGGCCCCGGCGGTCTATGCCTTCGACCTCGATGAAGGCTTTCTCATCCTCGAGGATCTCGGCGACCGCCTCTATACGAGCGAGATTGCCAGGGGCCGCCAGCTGCCTGAGCTTTATGGCCGCGCCGTTGATGTCCTCGTGGCCCTTGCCCGCAGGCCCCCACCGGATCTTCTGCCCATCGAAGGCCACGATCCTTACCCGCTGCCCGCCTACGATGCGGATGCGATGCTGACCGAGACGTCGCTCCTGATCGATTGGTTCTGGCCGGCGGCGCATGGGAAGCCGGCGCCGGAGCCGCTCCGCCAGGAATATTTCGGCCTGTGGCGACCGCTGCTGGAGCAGGCCACAAAGGGCGACCCTGGCTGGGTGATTCGCGACTATCACTCCCCCAACTTGATGTGGTTGCCCAAGCGGAAGGGCATCAAACAAGTGGGTATTCTCGACTTTCAGGATGCCCTAAAAGGCCCCCTTGCTTACGATCTCGTCTCGCTTCTCCAGGACGCCCGCACTGACGTTCCGGAAGCGCTTGAACGGGACGAACTCGCTCGCTACTGTGCCGCCCGAAACGCGCAGAGCCAGCACTTTTCGTCCGATCAGTTCCGTACCGTCTACGCAACGCTCGGCGCCCAACGCAACTCTAAGATCCTCGGCATATTTGCGCGACTGGCGAAACGTGACGGCAAGCGCGGTTATCTCGCTCACATCCCGCGGGTCGCGCGCTATCTTGAGCGCGACCTTGCCCACCCGGCGCTCGCCGGACTCCGCCGCTTCTATGCGCGCGAGCTTCCGCCGGCAGGCGATCTTCCGCCGCTTGTGCTGTAAAGGATCGCGGACATGACCGAGGCAAAGACGGCGATGGTGCTTGCCGCCGGTTTTGGCGAGCGCATGCGCCCCTTGACCTTGCGCATGCCGAAACCGCTCGTGCCGCTCGCCGGCAGCCCCCTTATCGACCACGTGCTCGACCGGCTGGCGCAGGCCGGCGTCAAGACAGCGGTGGTCAACGTTCATTATCTCCCCGATCAGCTCGAGGCTCATGTCCTGAACCGCCAGGGTAAGCCGCCGAAGATTGTCGTCTCCGATGAGCGTGGCATTCTGCTCGACACTGGAGGTGGCGCCACGAAGGCGCTGCCACTGCTAGGCTCCGGCCCCTTTTTCATCCACAACGCCGACTCGGTCTGGAGCGAAGGGGCGGTTCCGGCCCTGCAGCGCATGCTGCGTTTGTGGGATCCCGCCGCCATGGATTGCCTGCTCCTGCTCGCGCCGGTCGCCACCAGCATCGGCTACGCCGCGAAGGGCGACTTCTCGATGGGGCCAGACGGCAGGCTTCAACGGCGCGGGGAGAACGAGATCGTGCCGTTTGCCTTCGCCGGCGTGTCGCTGTGTGACGAGCGGCTGTTCAAAAACGCGCCACAGGGGCGCTTCTCCCTGAACGTCCTGTGGGACAAGGCGCTCGCCCAGGGAAGGCTTTACGGCGTGCGGCTCGACGGCCGTTGGATGCATGTCGGCACGCCTGAAGCCCTGGCGGAAGCCGAGGCGTTATTCGAGAGCGAAGGTGCCTGAGCCCTTCCCAGGGGGCCCAAGGCTTTACACCATCCCGCCTTCGGCGCCGTTCCTTACTACCCTCGCCAAGGCAATTCTCCGAGGCGATCTGCCCTTGCTCGGCGGCGTCAAGCCTGATCCGCTCGCGCTTCCGCTCACCACCATCTACCTGCCGACGCGGCGCGCGGCCCGCGCGCTGCGCGAGGCCTTCCTCGCCGAGGCGTCGAGCGACGCACTACTGCTTCCGCGCATCAAGGCGCTCGGTGATCCCGACGAGGAGGCCGCCATCATCTTCGGTGCCGGCGATAGTGCCGAGGACGACGGCGCGATTGGTGCGCCCGCCATCGGCGCCCTCCCCCGTCGCTTGGCTTTGATGAAGCTGGTGCTTGCCTTAGGTCGGCGCTTCCGCTCAGAGGCGACGCAGGAGGACTCGGCCCTTGGGCCGCCTTTACTGGAGGTCACGCCAGGGCAAGCATCCTATCTCGCCGCAGACCTCGCGCGGCTGATGGATGAGGTCGAACGCGAGGAAGTCGACCTTTCCAAGCTCGCCGACATCGTGCCGGAGGACTTCGCCGCGCACTGGCAGGTCACCGTAGACTTCCTGAAGATCGTCACTGAGCACTGGCCCGACCACCTTGAGGAGAACGGGTTGGTCTCTCCTATCACGCGCCGCAACATCCTGATGGGACTCGAGACGGAGCGCCTCGCTCCAGGCTCGCCCTATCCGGTGATCGCCGCAGGTTCCACCGGTACGGTGCCGGCGACCGCGCGGTTACTCAAGACCATCGCCTCGTTGCCGAATGGCGCCGTCGTGCTGCCCGGCCTCGACCTGTCACTTGACGATGAAAGCTGGTCGCTGCTTGGAAATCACCCCGAGCATCCGCAAGCTGGCATGGCCGAGCTCCTGCGCAAGGTGAGCGTAGAGCGTACGGATGTCGCCTACCTTCCGGGAAGCGAGCCAAACGCGGCAGCTCGCGCCCGGCTCCATCTCGTGAGCGAGGCGCTTCGGCCTGCGGAGAGCACGGAGCAATGGCACGATTTCCTCGATGCTGACGGGCTCTCGCCAGAGGGTCGAGCGAGCTTCGCCAATGCGCTTGCCGGCATTCGCCTGGTCGTCGCGCCGTCCGCCCATGACGAGGCTGAGACCATTGCATTGATCCTCAAGTCCGTGATCGAGACACCTGGAAAGACCGCTGCCGTGATCACGCCCGACCGTGTGCTCGCGCGGCGCGTTGCGGCGCGGCTCAAGCGCTGGGACCTCGTAATCGACGACTCGGCGGGCGTGCCAATCGCTCGCACGGTCCCCGGCGCTTTCCTCGATCTCGTGCTTGGCGCGGTCGAGACAAACTTCGCGCCGTCGGAGCTGATGGCGCTGCTCAAGCATCCGCTTGCGCGCGTCGGACGCTCGCCTTTCGAGATCAGGTCTGCGGCGCGGGCGCTCGAACGCGGCGCGTTCCGCGACATCTATGTGGGGCAGGGCCTCGAAGGCGCACGTGACGCGCTAGAAGCTGCGCGCGACGAGGAGAAGCGCCGCCGTGCGATCAGCGAGCAAGAGCAAGTGGTTGCTCTGAAGCTCGTCGCCGATCTGGAAGCCGCTTTCGCGCCTCTCACGTCTCTGTTTCAGGACCGTGCCAGCCAAGAGGCGGCGCAATTCGCGCGAGCGCACGCTCAGGTAGCCGAAGCCTTGGCGCGCGACGAGCGCGGCTCGCACTCAGCCCTGTGGCAAGGCGATGCGGGCGAGGCCCTGTCTGTGCTGCTTGCCGAGCTAATGGACGCAGGACGCAAGCTTGCCATCGGCGCCGCAGACTACCCGCCGTTCTATCGCAGTCTGATCTCTGGGGAAGTGGTCCGCCCGCGTTTTCCGCTCCATCCGCGCCTCTTCATCTGGGGGCCGCTCGAAGCGAGGCTGCAACAGCCCGACGTCGTGATCCTCGGCAGCCTCAACGAAGGCGTCTGGCCGCGGCCGCAAGAGTCCGGTCCTTGGCTCAGCAGGCCGATGCGCGAGGCACTGGGCTTAAGCCCGCCCGAGCAGCGCATCGGCCTTGCCGCCCACGATTTCGCGCAAGCGCTCGGCGCCCAGACCATCTATCTCACCCGCGCGCTGAAAGTCGACGGCGTGCCAACCGTCCCCTCGCGCTGGCTCCAAAGACTTGAGGCGCTGGTAAAGGCGTCAGGCCTGGAAAACAAGATTAAGCCCGAGCAGCCGTGGGTCCAATGGGCACGCGAGCGCGACCACGCTTCTGATTTCGCTCCCGCCACTCCGCCCAAGCCGTGTCCTCCCGTTGCGGCAAGGCCTCGCAAGCTGAGCGTGACGCGCATCGAGAAATGGATCGCAAACCCTTACGAGATCTTCGCCCGCGATATCCTGAGACTCGAACCATTCAAGCCGCTCGGCACCGAGCCCGACCAAGCCTTGCGCGGCCAGATCGTACACAAGGCACTACATAATTTTGCCGAAGCCTATCCCGATACCTTACCGGCGAATATCTACGCAGAGCTGATCGCTTTCGCCGATCGCGCTTTCGAGGAACTGGGCGGCTCGCCGCGCGTGGAAGCCTTTTGGCGACCTGCCTTCCAGCAGTTCGCCCGCTGGTTCGCCGCGACCGAGCCAGCACGGCGTACATCCGCCGCAAGCACGCACACGGAGGTCAAAGGCGCGCTCACGCTTCCCTCGGGCTTCGAGCTGACCGCTCGCGCCGACCGCATCGATATCGGCGAAGACGGCTCTGTGCTTATCTACGATTACAAGACGGGCAGGCCGCCACTGCCCGGCCACGTCGACGATCTTTACGCGCCGCAGCTTCCACTGGAATCTGCCATCGCCCAGCATGGTGGCTTTGGCGATCTCGGCAAGCGGCTGGTCCTGGAGCTTCGTTACATCCACGCCTCGGGTCGCAATGACGGCGGCGAAGAGCGCCCCGCTGCCAAAGGCAACGCCGTCGCGCTTGGCGAACGGGCGCTCGAGCAATTGGTGCGACTCGTCGAACGCTACAGCAATCCCACCATGCCTTATGAAGTGAAGCGGCGGCGGGCAGCCGCTTTCACCGGCGTCTATCGCTACGACGAATACGCTCATCTCGCCCGCGTCGATGAATGGCTCACACAAGAGGCCGAGGAGGAGTGGCGATGAACGATATTGCGCCGCTCCCGCACGAGACCGACCGCAATCAAGCGCGCGCCTCGGATCCCGACGCGTCGGCCTGGGTCTCGGCCAATGCCGGCACCGGCAAGACCGAGGTCCTGGTCAGGCGCGTGCTCAGGCTCCTCATCGCTGGCTCGAAGCCCGAATGCATCCTCTGTCTCACCTACACCAAGACCGCAGCAGCAGAGATGCAAAACCGGCTACTCGAAGATCTTGCGCGTTGGGCCACGGCTCCTGAGGAAAAGCTGCGCGAAGAGCTGAACGCACTGATGGGGCATGCGCCTGGGGAAGGAGACGTCCGCACCTCCCGGCGCCTATTCGCGCGCACGCTCGAAGCAAGGGGCGGACTTAAGATCCACACCATTCACGGCTTCTGCGAGCGGCTGTTGCAGCGTTTCCCGCTCGAAGCCCAGGTCACTCCGCATTTTAAGGTGCTGGACGAGCGCGGGCAGGCCGAGATGCGGCGGCAGGCCTTCGACGCGACCATCGCCCGCGCCGCCGAGAATCGTGACAGCACGCTCGGCAGGGCGCTTGCCAAGGTCATCACGCTGACGAGCGAAGATTATTTTCGGCACGTCATAGACACCGCTTTGGGCAAGCGCGCCGAGCTTGCCGCCATGATGGCGTTCCACAACTCTCACCCCGACTGGGCCGAAGCCGAAGGTTTGGCGCTGAAGCGTCTGCTTGGGGTCGAGGCGGAGCAGGAAGAGGCGCTCATTGCCGAGCTCGCCGCGGTGTTGAGCGACGGCGAAATCGATGCGCTGCTGCAAGCCCTACATCTGCACGCAGCGACCGCAGACGACGAGAGGCTGAAATCGAGCCTTGTGGCGGCCAGGGACGTTGGCGGCGACGCGCGCGCGTCGTTGTTCCGGACTATCTTCTGCAGCGACAAGGGTGAAGCGCGCCAACGCTTTTGCAGCAAGGCGCTGAGGGACGCGGTTCCCGCGCTCTGCGCTGGTCTCGAGGAGGCACGAGACCGCTTTGTTGCCCTTGATCTCAAGCTCGCGCATTTGCGGGTAGCCGAGGCGAGCGCCGCCGTTCTCGCTTTTGCCGACGCAATCCAATCTGACTATGAGCGCCGCAAGCGGGGCGAGGCCGTACTCGACTATGACGACCTCATCATCAAGACCTCGAACCTGCTGTCGCGCGCCGATGCTGCCGCCTGGGTGCTGTACAAGATCGATGGTGGCGTCGATCACATCTTGGTCGACGAGGCGCAGGACACCAATCCGCAGCAATGGACCATCATCGAGCGGCTGGCGGAGGAATTCTTCGCTGGCGAAGGCGGAGGCGCCAACGCCAAACCTCGCACGCTGTTCGCGGTCGGCGACGAGAAGCAGTCGATCTACAGCTTTCAGGGGGCGGACCCCGCGCGGTTCGGCGAAGTGGGCCGTGCCTTCAAGCGCAGGGCTGAGGCCGCTGGGCTCACTTGGCACGATGTGCCGCTCAACCTTTCCTTCCGATCGACCGCGCCGATCCTCGACGCGGTCGATTACGTCTTTGCCAAGCCGCCGGCCGCGCAAGGGCTGATGACGGTCGAAACAACCGTCATAAAGCATCACGCCAATCGTAAGGGCGAGGCGGGACTGGTCGAGGTTTGGGAAACCGAGACTGAAACCAAACCCGAGCCTGCCGAGGCGTTCGAGCCGTGGAACGAAGAGGCTGCGGGCGCCCGCTCCGTCGACCAGCTTTGCCGGCGCATCGCGAAAGAGATCAAGCGCTGGCTGACCGACGGCGAGTTGCTCATCTCGCAAGGCCGCAACGTGAAGGCCGGCGACATTCTCATCCTGGTTCGCCGCCGCGATCCGTTCATTACGCCGATGATCCGCGCGCTGAAGCACGAGGGCATCCCCGTCGCTGGTGCCGACCGCATGCGGCTGATGGATCAGCTCGCGGTGCAGGATCTCGTGGCGCTGGCCGACGTGCTGCTCATGCCCGAGGACGATCTCGCGCTCGCCGTGGTGCTGAAGAGTCCTCTGTTTGGCCTCGACGACGACGCGCTGTTCGATCTCGCCTATGACCGGCGTCCGCGCTCGCTGTGGTCTCAGCTTAGGGATAAGGCGAAGGACGACGCTCGCTTTGCCGAAGCCTGGACACGCCTGGCGGCATGGCTTGCGCGAGCAGACTACATGCCGCCTTACGAGTTCTTTTCCGAACTGCTCGGCGCCGATGGCCAGCAGATGCGGAAGCGCATGCTGACAAGGCTCGGGCCAGAGGC
>JBKPSQ010000244.1:0-4282 GCA_046735075.1 Pseudomonadota bacterium | reverse complement strand
GCATTGCGGTGCCGAACCAGCCGATCATCGCCGCGCCGATGCCCGACGTGATGTGGTCGTAGCCGGGCGCGATGTCGGTCACCAGCGGGCCGAGCGTGTAGAAGGGCGCCTCGCCGCACGCGGCCAGCTGCTTGTCCATATTCTCCTTGATCTTGTGCATCGGCACGTGGCCCGGGCCCTCGATCATCACTTGGCAGTCGTGCTCCCAGGCTTTCCTGGTGAGCTCGCCAAGCGTGTAGAGCTCCGCGAATTGAGCTTCGTCATTGGCGTCGGCGGTGCTTCCGGGGCGCAGGCCATCGCCGAGCGAAAAGGCGATGTCATAGGCCTTCATGATCTCGCAGATCTCGTCGAAGCGCTCGTAGAGGAAGCTCTCGCGGTGGTGGGCGAGGCACCATTTGGCCATGATCGAGCCGCCGCGGCTGACGATCCCGGTCACTCGCTTGGCGGTCAGCGGGACATAGGGCAGGCGGACGCCGGCGTGGATCGTGAAATAGTCGACGCCCTGCTCGGCCTGCTCGATCAGCGTGTCGCGATAGATTTCCCAAGTCAGGTCCTCGGCGATGCCGCCGACTTTCTCGAGCGCCTGGTAGATTGGAACGGTGCCGATCGGCACGGGCGCATTGCGAATGATCCATTCGCGCGTGTCGTGGATGTTGCGGCCGGTCGACAGGTCCATGACCGTGTCAGCGCCCCAGCGGATCGCCCACACCATCTTGTCGACTTCCTGAGCAACGTCGGAGGCTACGGCGCTGTTGCCGATATTGGCATTGATCTTGACCAGGAAGTTGCGGCCGATCGCCATCGGCTCCGATTCCGGGTGATTGATGTTGTTGGGGATGATCGCGCGGCCACGAGCGATTTCGTCACGCACGAACTCGGGGGTGACGAAATCAGGGATGGCGGCGCCGAAACTCTCGCCGTCGCGGCTGGCGTCCAGCGCGGCTTCCCGGCCGAGGTTCTCGCGGATGGCAACATATTCCATCTCTGGCGTGACGATGCCGCGCCTGGCGTAGTGCATCTGCGTGACGTTCGCGCCGGGCTTGGCGCGCAGCACGCGCCTGCGCACCTTGGGGAAGGGCTGGACGCCGCCCGACCGGTCGGGGCCGAGCTGGCCGTTGTCCTCGGGCCGGAGCTCGCGCTGGGCGACGTCCTCTACGTCGCCGCGGCTGCGAATCCAGTCGCGGCGGAACTCGGGCAGGCCGGCCATGATGTCGATGCGGCGCTCGGGATCGGTGTAGGGGCCGCTGGTATCGTAGAGGATGACGGGCGGCTCGCCCGACGAGGGCTCGAGGTCTACGGCGCGCATCGCGACGTTCAGCGTGCCAACGTGGATCTTGCGCGATCCGCGGATGGGGCCGGTGGTGACTTTCAATTCTGTGCGTGCCGGGACGTCGGCCATTGGACTCTCCTTCCCTACGCCGGTGCGACCGGATCAGGTTCTACGGGTCGCGGCCCCACGCCGCCTCTCAGCTCATTCGAGCTCCCCGGGAAGAGTCGTCCTTAGGACCGGCGGGCGGAGCGCGCCAGCGTTGCGGTGGCTATTTCTGCTGGCTGGCGCGCGCTTCGGCCGGCGTGACGGTGCCGTCATGATTGCTGTCGGCCTTGTCGAACTTCGCGAGTTGGATCGCCCGGTACTCGGCGAGCGTGATCTTGCCGTCGCGATTGGAGTCGAGCGATTGAAGCATCTGGTCAGTCGTCTCGGCCGTCTTGATCGGCGGGGTCGCGGCCGCGAATTCCTGGAATGTCAGCTGGCCGTCCTTGTTGGTGTCGAGCTGCTTGAACTTCGCGAGCATCTGCTGCGTCAGCCGCGATTTGACGAGGTCGACCTCGCGCTGCTGCTCGCTCGCGAGCTCGGCCTTGGTCACGCTGCCGTCGTGATTGCCATCCATCCGGGCAAAGTTGGTCTCGATCATGCCCCCATAAGCGTTGCGGGTGACGGGCTGCGCGCCCTGCGCGGACGAGGCCTGCGCCGATGGCGGCTTCTTCTGCGCCAGGGCGGCCGTGCCGGCGACGATCATTACGGCGGCGATTGCGACATTCACGCGTCGGGCCATGGTTAAGCCTCCCATACTCTCGAGCGCAGCCTATGCCATCGTGGCCGCGCCGCAAGTGACAAGATGAAACTTAGCGGGCAAACGCCAAGGCAATGACCAGCCGACTGACGCACCTCGACCGGCTCGAGGCAGAAAGCATCTTCATCCTGCGCGAGACCGTCGCCGAGGCCGCGAGGCCGGTGATGCTCTATTCAATGGGCAAGGACAGCGCGGTGATGCTGCATTTGGCGAAAAAGGCATTTTCGCCGGGACCTCTGCCGTTCCCGCTGCTGCATGTCGACACGACTTGGAAGTTCAGAGACATGTATGCGGCGCGCGACAGGGTCGCGGCGGAGCCGGGCATCGAGCTGATCGTCTATCGCAACCCCGAAGCGCTCGACCGGGGTATCAACCCGTTCGACCATGGGCCGTTGCATACCGACATGTGGAAAACGGAGGGGCTCCGGCAGGCGCTCGACAAGTTCGGGTTCGACGCGGCGTTCGGCGGCGCCCGACGGGACGAAGAGAAGAGCCGCGCCAAGGAGCGCGTGTTCAGCTTCCGCGACAAGAACCACCGCTGGGACCCGAAGCGGCAGCGGCCTGAACTGTGGTCGCTCTACAATGTCCGCAAGAGCAAGGGGGAGAGCATGCGCGTCTTCCCGCTGTCGAACTGGACCGAGCTCGATGTGTGGCAATATGTCCTTCGGGAGGGGATCGAGGTGGTGCCGCTCTACTTTGCGGCGGAGCGGCCGACGATCGAGCGGGACGGGCTCATCCTCATGGTCGATGACGAGCGCATGCGGCTGGAACAGGGGGAGGCAGTGGTCAAGCGCACGGTGCGGTTCCGGACGCTCGGCTGCTACCCGCTGTCGGGCGCAGTCGATAGCGCCGCGGCAAGCATCGAGGACATCATCGCGGAAATGCTGGCGAGCACGACCAGCGAGCGGCAGGGCCGCGCGATCGACCGCGATGCCGGCAGCGCTTCGATGGAGAAGAAGAAGCAGGAGGGATATTTTTGATGGGCCTTTCCCAAGGTTCGGACGAATGAACCGTCCCGCCGACGTTAAGTCCTGGCTCGACGAGCAGGAGCGTAAAGAGCTTCTGCGCTTCATTACCTGCGGAAGCGTCGACGACGGCAAGTCGACTCTGATTGGGCGCCTCCTCTACGAGACCAAAGCGCTGTTCGACGATCAACTCGCGGCGCTGGAGGCAGATAGCAGGAAGCACGGGACCCAGGGCGAGGCGATCGACTTTGCTCTGCTGGTGGATGGCCTTTCGGCGGAGCGCGAGCAGGGCATCACCATCGACGTCGCCTACCGCTATTTCACCAGCGAGAAGCGCAAGTTCATCATCGCCGATACGCCGGGTCACGAGCAATATACGCGCAACATGGTGACCGGCGCGTCGACGGCGGACCTCGCCGTGCTGCTGGTGGATGCGAGGAAGGGCGTGCTGACGCAAACGCGCCGCCACGCTTATCTCGCGCACCTCGTCGGCATCCGGCACTTCGTGCTGGCGGTGAACAAGATGGACATGGTCGATTACGACCGGCGCGTCTTTGAGACGATCGCCGAGGAGTTTCGCCAATTCGCCAATAGGATCGACTTGCCGGACGTCGTGGCGATCCCGGTATCGGCGGTGCGCGGCGACAATGTCGCATCATCGAGCGAGGCGATGAGATGGTACGACGGCTCGAGCCTGCTGGAGCATCTCGACACGGTGGCCCTCGATGCGGATTTGGACACGGCCAAGCCGCTGCGCATGCCGGTGCAGTGGGTGAACCGGCCGAGCCAGCACTTCCGCGGTTTTGCCGGGCAGATCGCGTCGGGGACGGTGACGGAGGGCGAGGAGGTTCGAATCCTTCCCTCCGGTCGTGTGACCCGGGTCGAGCGGATCGTCGGCGCTGGCGGCGACCTTCCGCAGGCGGTTGCGGGCCAGTCGGTGACCGTGACGCTCGCTGATGAGGTCGATTGCTCGCGCGGCGACGTCATCGCAGCCGCCGACGATCCGCCGGAAGCCGCCGACCAGTTCGAAGCGACCATCGTGTGGATGGAGGAGCACGAGCTGATCCCCGGGCGCGGTTATTGGCTGAAGCTCGGCACCCAGACCGTCACGGCGACGGTCCAGGAGCCCAAGTACGAGATCAACGTGAACACGCTCGACCATCTTGCGGCCAAGACTCTCGGCCTCAACGGCATCGGCGTCGCCGAGATCGCGACCGACCGCGAGATCGTGTTTGAGCCTTACGC
>JBKPSQ010000243.1:0-7285 GCA_046735075.1 Pseudomonadota bacterium | reverse complement strand
GCGGCGAACCAGCGGTGCGTCACATGTTGAAACAGGGCCGCGTGCTGCCCGGACTGGACATGAAGATTGTAGACGGAGACGGCCAAGAGCTGCCTTGGGACGGCAAGCATTTTGGGGATCTGCTGGTCCGCGGACCATGGGTGTGCAGCAGCTATTTCGGCGAGGCCGATAGGGCTTGCGATGCGGATGGCTGGTTCGCCACAGGCGATGTCGCAACCATCGATCCTGATGGCTACATGGAGATCACCGACCGCTCGAAGGACGTTATCAAGTCGGGCGGCGAATGGATCAGTTCGATCACGTTAGAGAATATCGCGGTCTCGCATCCCGACGTTGCGGAAGCGGCCGTCGTCGCAGCCCGGCATCCAAAATGGGACGAGAGACCGTTGCTGCTGGTGGTAGCGCGGCCCGGTCACACGGTCGATCCACAATCGGTGCTCAACGCCTATAGTGGCCAGGTAGCGAAGTGGTGGCTCCCCGATGCGGTGCTTGTCGTCGATCAACTGCCACACACTGCGACCGGAAAGCTCCTTAAGACTGAGTTACGCCACCGTTATCAGAATTATTATGTCGCCGCAGGCACGAAAGAGACCTGAATAGCGGTCACCTCAGTTGGGCGCTGGGCGATAGGCGCCCGCACGGCACAGGACCTGGTGCCTGTACGACAACTTGCGGTAGCGGAGCACACCAAATCTTGCTGCGGTCGCGAAGGTTGCGCCGGATGACGGTCCGCCATAGGTTCGTCACGAGCGCCAATGTGCTCGACAGGCACTCGATCAGGGGCAGCAACCTCCTCGGCAACAGGAACACGCACATGAGCGGTTCGGCGAAGCGGTCCGTCACGGTAACAATGGATGGCTCCAACAAGTCGGCCAACCTGCCGGTAATGGAAGCGACGATAGGACCGCCGGTGGCAGATATTCGCAAGCTGTACGGCGATCTGGGAATCTTCACCTTCGATCCCGGCTACGGGGCGACGGCGTCGTGCGAGAGCAAGATCACCTACATCGACGGTGACGAGGGCGTCCTGCTTTATCGCGGCTATCCCATCGAGCAGCTGGCCGAGAAGTCCAACTTCCTGGAGATCTGCTACCTACTGCTCAATGGTGACCTGCCGAACGCGAAGGAGCGCGAGGCATTCGATCTGGGCGTCATGCGGCATACCATGCTGCACGAGCAGATCCGCCAATTCTACAACGGTTTCCGCCGCGACGCGCATCCGATGGCCGTGATGTGTGGCGTGGTCGGCGCACTGTCGGCCTTCTACCACGACAGTCTGGACATCCATGATCCCGAAAGCCGCCGCATCAGCGCGTTTCGGCTGATCGCCAAGGTGCCGACCATTGCGGCCTGGGCCTACAAGTACTCGATCGGTCAGCCGTTCATTTATCCGCGCAACGACCTAACCTATGCCGAGAACTTCCTGCACATGTTTCACGCCGTTCCGGCGGAACCGTATAAGGTCAATCCGGTGCTGTCGCGTGCCATGGATTTGATCATGATCCTGCATGCCGACCATGAGCAGAACGCCTCGACCAGCACTGTACGCCTGGCCGGTTCCACCGGCGCCAATCCGTTCGCTTGCATCGCCGCTGGTATCGCCAGCCTGTGGGGCCCGGCACATGGCGGGGCCAACGAGGCGGTGTTGAAGATGCTGACCCATATCGGCCACGTGAAGAATATCCCGGCCTTCCTCGAGGAGGTGAAGGATCGCAACAATCATGAGATGCTCTGGGGCTTCGGCCACCGGGTGTACAAGAATTACGACCCGCGCGCGCGCATTATCCAGAAGGCGTGCCACGACGTGCTGAACGAACTCGGGTTCAAGGGCGACCCACTGCTCGATCTAGCAATGGAGCTTGAGAAGATCGCTTTGAACGACCGCTATTTCATTGACCGCAAGCTCTACCCGAACGTTGACTTTTATTCCGGTATCATCCTGAAAGCGATGGGCTTCCCTACCAGCATGTTCACCGCGCTGTTCGCGGTGTCGCGCACGGTGGGCTGGGTTTCCCAATGGCAGGAGATGATGGAAGACCCGCAGCAGCGAATTGGCAGGCCACGGCAGATCTATACCGGCGCAGCGCGGCGAGATTACGTCCCGATGAGCCGGCGCGGCTGACCGTTTAATTTCACGGTGCGAAATGGTGCGGTGCTCTTCTGTGGAGATAGTTGTCCACAGGGTGTTGATAATCCACGTTAGAAACAAGGGTTAAGCGACCGAAATCTGTGGGTTCGCGGTCGGCCACGCGGATGCCTTGACGTATCGCGTATCATGTTTTGAACCAATCTTAACCATTTATATCAAGAGAAGGCTGCAACCTGCCATTGTAGGTGGTTGATCTACATCTCTAGGTTGTATAAATGGGAAATCACTAAACCATTCGGGGCAGTCCATGCGATCGTATCATAATTTGGATCGATTGGTCAGGGAGCGCCTGAAGGAATGGCCGCAGAGCCCTCCCGGTGTCACCAGGGCGCCGCTCGGCCAGGACGCCTGGCTCCGCGGGCGACCTGGTCATGAGTTTCACACCAATCCATTTCTTAAGCTTCCCGGCAGTTCCCGCTATCGGACCCTGCCCGACGGCCTGTGGTTCAATTTCGGGGGAACGCCCGACGATCCTTATGTGGATATTTTCGCGATAGAGGCGTGTGCCAGTTTCCAGAACCTGCTGGACAAACGGTCGCGCTTTGCCCCCAGCACCCACTCGTTGTTGGCAGTCTGCCCGGTACCCTGGTTGCTTTCCCCAGTCGCAAAGGACGATCCGACGCCGCGCTGGAAAGTGACCGGCGTCATCCGCAGCGAGCCAACCAACAACTTCGTCCTCCCGGTCCGTGACATGCATGTACTCTACGGCCTGAAGCGGGAACATTATGCGGAGTTCGCACGTCATCATCTGCCGCACGCCCACGAATTCTTCGCCCCGATGGACGCACTGACCGCGACCGACGGCGCCCAGAATCCGGAGCTTCAAACGATGCTGGCGCGTGCTTCTGCTACCGCTAATTTCATGTCGGTTCCGCTTCCGTCAGCACGCACCGAGCAAGATCGGGTCGATCAGTAATCAGCCCATCGACACCCCAACGGATCAGCCGACGCATGTCCTCCGGTCGGTTCACCGTCCACGTTACCACCTTGAGGCCCAAGGCGTGTGCCTCCTCCAGACTGTCCTCTGTGAGATCACGGTAATCGGGGCCCCACATCGGACCACCTTCCGCGGCGACGGCGCGTGGCACCGAGCCACCGAAATCCGAGGGATCCGGCCCACCCCACCACGTTCTGGCCGCCATTAGCGTCGCGGCACTGGTCAACCAGGACACTTTGATATCGGGGCGTGTCTGCCGCAGGTGGCGCGGTCCGCGCCAATCGAACGACTGGACGATGATCCGCCGTGCGGCACCACATTCGTCGGCAACCGCGACAACAGCCTGCGCCATTTCAGCGCCCTCCATTGTGAGATCAGCGTTCAACGGGAACGATTTTAGTTCGATGGTGAAGCACACCCGTGGGTCGATCCACAGCACCTCGGCGAGTCGCGGAATGCGCACACCGTCGCGTGGCATCTGATCAGGAAATTCGGCCGCATAAGCGCTACCAAGCCGTATCCGTCCCACGTCGTAACCGCACAGATCGGCAGCGCGCAGCGAGCGGATGGCGGGGGTGGGTCCCGACAGCCATGACCCGTTCTTGTCGCGGGTGATGTCTGCGTTGAGCCATGGATCGTGCATCACCACCACGACATTGTCCGCTGTAACGCCAACGTCGAGTTCCAGTGCGTCAACCCCGATGCGCAGTGCCTCCGAGAAACTGGCCATTGTATTCTCGGGTAACAGGCCCCGCGCTCCTCGGTGGCCATGCAGTTCGATCTTGCGCCTCATCGGCACCGCGTATGGTCCGGCTCGTGGCGACGTCAAGATGCTGCCGCGCCCCCCACCCGCTTGGCGGGGGTCTCCGTTTCCTGCAATCATAATCGCATGCTAGGCGATCATTGCATGCTCGGTGTGCTGGGTGGCATGGGTCCCTTGGCGAGCGCCCACTTTATGCTGCGCCTTACTCAGTTGACTTCGGCCACACGCGACCAGGACCACATCCCAACCGTATTGTGGTCGGATCCGCGCGTGCCCGACCGAACGCTGGGGCGGCTCGGCGATGGCGCCGACCCGCTGCCATGGCTCCTACGCGGCATCAGGGGCCTCCGCGCGGCAGGCTGCAAAGCCATTGCCATTCCATGCAACACTGCCCATGGCTGGTACGACGAGCTGCTGGATGCGGCGCAAATGCCGATCCTGCATATTGTCGATGCTGCTGCCGCCGAGCTTCGCCAGCGGCACGTCTCCACGGGCACGATCGGCGTGATGGGAACTCAAGCGACCCTGACGATGCGGTTGTATCAGGAGCGACTCGGCGCACGGGGCTGGGAGTGCATCATCCCTGAACAGGATCAGATGGACCAGTTGGTTAGCCCCGGGATCGCGCTGGTGAAAGCGAACCGACCGGCGGATGCCTATGCTCCACTGGCAGAAGTTGCGCGCAGCCTGATCCAGCGTGGCGCGACCTCGGTCGTGCTGGGATGTACCGAGATCCCGCTTGGCTTGCAGGCCGGTCCCGCCCCGGATGTGCCGGTCATCGACACCATCGACGCCCTCGCCCGCGCGGCAATCGCGTGGACAGAGCGATCGTCGTCAAGGAACTGAACGCTCGAACCGAGCTCGATCTGCTGGCAGCAGCCGCACTGTGACATGTACAGCGGTATCGGCATCTTGCCGGTCTACCACCTCGCCGTGCTGGTATAACCAAGCCAGCCGCGCCCCGTCCTCGGGGGCAATCAGATAATCGGCGATCTCCATACCGGCAGCAATGCGCTCATCAATCGCCAACCTAAGCGCCGCAAGGCCTTCGCCAGTGACAGCCGAGACTGCTACCGCCCCAGTCCGGTCAGGCACCGCGGCAACGCCACCCAGCAGATCCGCCTTGTTCAACACCTCGATGGTGCGCGAACGCCAATCTGCATCCAGCGCATCATCCGCCACCATGTCCTCCAGGACCGCCACCACATCGGCGCGCTGCGCGACGCTGTCCGGATGTGCTGCGTCCCGCACATGAAGGATCACGTCTGCCTCCGCCACCTCTTCGAGCGTGGCGCGGAACGCCTCCACCAACTCGTGCGGCAGTTCGCTGATAAACCCGACCGTGTCTGATAAGATGACGCGCCGACCGGACGGCATACGGACCCCGCGCATCGTTGGATCGAGCGTGGCGAACAGTTGGTCGCGCGCCGCCACCTCCGCGCCGGTCAGCGCATTGAAGAGCGTTGATTTTCCAGCATTCGTGTATCCAACCAGCGCGATGACCGGGAACGGCACCCGACGCCGCGCGAAACGGTGCAAGCCACGCGTTCGCCTTACCTGCTCCAGGTCCTTTTTCAGCCGCACGATGCGATCGCCGATCAGTCGACGGTCGGCTTCGATCTGCGTTTCGCCCGGGCCGCCCAAGAACCCAAAGCCGCCGCGTTGCCGCTCCAAGTGGGTCCAGGACCGCACGAGGCGCGAACGTTGATAATCGAGATGCGCCAGCTCGACCTGCAGCGCACCTTCCCGGGTCGCCGCACGCTCACCGAAGATGTCCAGGATCAGGCCAGTGCGGTCGATGACCTTGCAGTCCCACGCGCGCTCCAGGTTGCGCTGCTGCACCGGCGAGAGAATCCCATCAACAATTGCGACCGAGACCCCCTGCAGTCGGATTGCCGCCCCCTGTGCAGCGACCTGGCCTTCGCCCAGCAGCGTTGACGGCCGCACGACCCTAAGCGGCAGGATCGACGTATGAACGACCACCAGGCCGATAGATGACGTCAGTCCGATGGCTTCGGCCAGCCGATGCTCGGCCGAGCGATGGCTGTCGGATGTCCGCTCGGAGCGGCTCCAGGGAAGGATGACCGCTGCCCGGACCGCGGCAGCGCCGTTCAGTCGAGGCTTCCCGCTCGCGCCGTCAGTCGCCTGCGGCAGGTGTCATCTCCCGTGCCGGAGCGGCAGCACCTTCCGCCTTCGCTGCATCGAACAGCTGGATCGGCGCACCCGGCATCACTGTGCTGATGGCATGCTTATAGACCAGCTGCGTGTGCCCGTCCCGACGCAACAGAACGGAAAAGTTGTCAAACCAGGTAATTATGCCCTGGAGTTTTACCCCGTTCACCAGGAACACCGTTACCGGAGTCTTGTTCTTTCGCACATGGTTCAGGAACACGTCCTGAACGTTTTGCGCCTTCTCATTGGCCACGATGGCTGTCCTTTTCGTTGTCGGCTGTTGTTCTTGTTCGGCGGCCGGCGTGGTACGGCCAACCCTTCGTCCTCTCAGCTAGCTAGTCATCTGCCTCAGCCCAACGCGCGCAGGCATGCGGCCAGGTCGAGCGCGGAAGGGAAATGGATATCAGGACGTGCCCGGTCAATGCCACCGTCATGCGCGGCGTCACCGACCAATACAGCCGTGACCCCAGCTGAGCGCGCGGTCTCCATATCGAGCGCTGTATCGCCAAGATACCAGACCGAGCGGTCTGCGGCGCGGCCGAGACGATCCAGGGCCAGCACGATGGGCGCCGGGTCCGGCTTGTCGGCCGCCGCGTCGCCGGCGCCCACCACTGTGCCGAAATGGCAAGCCCATCCCAGGTGCTGAACCTCGGCGCGCAGGAAATCACCGTTCTTGTTGGAGACCACGCCCTGCGGCCAAGCCCCGCCGGCGACCAGCGCCTCGGCCGCGCCGGGCATTGGCGCTACGTGCTGGAGGTGGCGGGCGCGCAGTTCGGCAAGGAAGATGTCGCGGGCCTGCTCCCACTTGGCGCCGAACAGCACAGGGAAGCTCTCGCGAAACGAGAGGCGGACGCGGGCACGGGCGTCATCCACGGTCCAGAGCGGCAGGTCGAAGCGGGCAAACACGACGTTGAGTGCCGCAGCAATGCCGGCCCAGCCATCCGCCAGCGTGTTGTCCCAGTCGTAGAGGAGGGTGGTGGGGCGCATCCGTTAGGTCGTAATTGCAGGCGGCTCCCAAGGATAGACTGGTATCGCCAGCCCAAGTTGCCGTTCGTCAGCAGCCCCGCGCAGGTCGTGGGGTGAGAGAAGGGCCGGTGTGTGCAGGATTACCGTATTCTCCGCCGGCTCACTCAGCGTTACCTCGAAAACCAACGCACCCCGCGCATGCGATTTCGGCACGAGTATTCGACCACCTATCTCGACCGTGCAGGCCTCTGCGAAACCCAGCGTAATTTCGTTGATGAATGGGACACTAACCCGTACC
>JBKPSQ010000242.1:0-15243 GCA_046735075.1 Pseudomonadota bacterium | reverse complement strand
CCACCACTACACCCTAGAACTTTCGTCGGCAGCGTCAGATGTGTATAAGAGACAGGAAGTGCTGCTCGCATTGAATGCGACCGTAGAGGGCCAATCCACCGCGCATTACCTGATGGACCAGCTGGCGGGATGCAACGTCGCGGTCTCGCGCCTTGCCCACGGCGTGCCGATTGGCGGCGAGCTTGATTACCTCGACGAAGGCACACTCGCCGCGGCGGTGAAAGCCCGCAAATCGATGTAAATCCGAACCCGCCGGGGGCCTCCTCGTGCCGATGAGCCGGAAGGAACCAAGCCCGGTGAATACATTCTCCCGGTCGGCTGCCGGGGTCGCTGCAAGGAGGCAAACATGAGAGGAATCAAGTTGCTGAGTTTGGGCGCAGCGGCGCTTGCTGCCGTCGCCCTGGTTCCCGTCGATGCGTCGGCCGGACGCGGCCATGGCGGTTGGCATGGTGCCATGGCTGGCACGGTGGTCATTGGCGCGGCGGTCGCGGTTGGCATGGCGGTCGCCATTGGCACGGCGGCCATTGGGGCCGTGGTTGGGGCTGGGGCGGATGGGGCTGGGGTTGGGGGCCCGCGCGTTTACGCCGGTCCTCGCCGTTGCTGGTCCGCTCGCTTTGGCTGGGTGCCTTGCCGCCGTTGGTATTGGTAGCAAGCGTCATCGACAACATGACAAAGCGGGACGCGGTCGCCGCGTCCCGCTTTTGCTTCTGCGCGCTGCTGGCTAATCAGGCGGGCTGAAGGTGCTCCCGCTGCTCGATCGGCGCGAAGTCGTGGCGCTTGATCAGCAGCCAGAGCAGCGCAAGGCCTGGGATGGCAGCAGCAGCGCATAGCGCGAAGAACAGAACCCACCCAGTCGCCGCGGCGATGTAGCCGGTGACTGAGGCAAGCGTGGTGCGCCCGAACGAGGCAAGCGCGGTCAGAAGGGCGAATTGCGTCGCGGTGTGCGCCGGGCTCGTGCACAGCGCCGAGAGATAGGCGACGAAGACCACCGTGCCGATCGCGCTCGTGAAATTCTCCGTCGAGATGGCGATGGCGAGCGCGGTGTGATTGACACCTAGCCACGCGAGCCACGAGAAGGTGAAATTCGCCACCGCCTGGAGCACGCCAGCGACCAGGAGCGAACGCGATAGCGGCATGGTGCGGGCGAGCAGCCCGCCGGCAAAGCCGCCTGCGAGGGAGGCGATCAGGCCGACGCCTTTCACGATCGCCGCGTAGCTCGCCTTGTCGAAGCCGATATCGAGCACGAACGGGCCGGTCATTACGCCGGCGAAGGTATCGGTCAATTTGTACAGCACGACGAATAGCAGGATCAGCAGCGCGTCGCGCTTCGAGAAGAAATCGGCGAAGGCTGCGTAAGCGGCGCGATAGAAGCGGAGCAGCGGGTTGCCCTGCCGTTCGCCGAGCGCCTTGGCTTCGGCCTCGCGCTCCTTCTCGCGCGGCTCCTTGGCAAGGAGCGCCGCGATGAGCCCGATCACGACGAGGGCTGCCATGGCGGCATAGCCGTAGGTCCACACGAGGCTTCTATCGACGCCGAGATATTCGAAATAGGCGACGAGCGCGACCGCACCAGCGGTCGAGACCAGCATGCCGATGCGATACGCGGCCACGAAATACGCCATGCCGGCAGCCTGGTTCTCGGTCGGCAGATATTCGACGCGGAAGGCGTCGATCACGATGTCCTGCGTCGCCGAGGCGGTCGCCACGATCACCGCGGCGAGCGCCACCATCCAGGGTGATTGCAGCGGATCCTGAAAACCGAGGAGGAGGATCGCGGCCATGAGCAGGAGCTGCGAGAACACGAGCCAGCCGCGGCGATGTCCGAGCAATCGTCCGAGAATCGGCACCTCGAAAGCGTCGACGATCGGCGCCCACAGGAACTTGATGGTGTAGGGGACGCCAACGAGCGCGAACAAGCCGATGGTGCCGAGATCGACACCCACATCCTTCATCCACAGAAGCAGCGTCGAGCCGGATAGAGCGAGTGGCAGGCCCGACGAAAAGCCGAGCAGAAGGATGATCAGCACGCGCGGGTCGAGAAACACGGCGGCCGCGCGCGCCCACCGCTCGCCCAAATTCGGCTTTCGTGCTCCCTCTGCCGCCGTCATTGTCCTGCTACATAGCAGGATGAGGAGCACGATGCTCCCCTAAAAGCACGCAGCCCCAAGACGAATTGCCGTGCATAATGATCGAGCCACGCGGGACGATTTGCACGTGCGGAGAATAAGCCGGCGCAGCTTGATCATGGGTGGGCGAGTGCCGCGGCTCTTGCCCTCGCCATTCCGCTTCGTTCTGTGGCGCAGGACAGCCTGACTTCTGCGCAGTTCCGCAACTTGTCGTTACGGCTGACCGGGGCCGGATTGTCCGATCTCGACCCTGTCGTGGCGAGCCAGCTCCTCGACGGCTTCAATTCGCTGGGGCGCGGGGCTGATCTCGCGGCACTCGCTGCGAGCGGAGCAAGCACCGGAGCCTTGGCCGACGATATCGTCGCCGCCTGGTATTCGGGCGCTTACCACACTGCCTCCGGGCTTGCTGAATTCAATCTTCCCGACGCTCTCGTGTGGGACGTGCTCACTTTCACCAAGCCTCCCGCGTTGTGCGGCGGCCCGACCGGCTACTGGGCCGATGCGCCTGAGGCCTGATCCATAGCCATGGCCGACATCGAAGCTGACGTGATCATCGTCGGTTCCGGCATCTCCGGGGCGCTGCTGGCTGCGAAACTCGCGCAAGCGCTCGTGAAGGTTGCGATCCTGGAGGCGGGCGCACGCGTCGACCGCGGAGAAGCCAGACGGCGCTTCTGGAATTCCGCGATCAGGGTGCCGCAATGCCCCTATCCGCCGAGTCCGCAAGCAGAGCATCCAATCAGCAATGATCCCGATTACTGGTATCGCCAGACTGGTCCGGACAAGTTCAAGAGCACCTATCTCAAGGTTGTGGGTGGCACGACCTGGCACTGGTTAGGCACCTGCCTTCGTTTCGTTCCGAACGTTTTTCGCTTGGCAAGCGCCTACGGCCGCGGAGCCGACTGGCCGATCACTTACGATGAGCTTGAGCCATTCTACAGCCAGGCCGAGCAGGAGATCGGCGTCTCCGGCGACTCTAGCGAAGCGCTCGGATCGCCGCGCTCCAGGGCCTATCCTATGCCGGCCATCCCGCCGACCTTCATGGACAAGGCCTATGCGCGAGTGCTGGCCGGCACTGAGTTCGAGGTGCGCGCGACGCCGCAGGGCCGCAATTCGGTTGATCGTGGCGAGAGGCCTGCGTGCTGCGGAAATGCGAGCTGCATTCCGGTCTGCCCGATCCAGGCGAAATACGATGCAACCGTGCATGTGTCCTTGGCGGAAAAAAGCGGGGCCGCTCTGTATGCGCAAACCACCGCCACGCGGGTCGAACTGGGTGCGAATCGGCGCATCAGCGCGATCCGCTTCAAGCGCTGGGATGGCAGCGAAGGCGAGGCGACCGGCAAGATCTTCGTGCTCGCCGCGCATGGCATCGAGATTCCGCGGCTGCTGTTGAACTCCCGCAGCGAAGCAGTGCCGAACGGGGTCGCCAACAGCTCAGATCAGGTTGGTCGCAATCTCATGGACCATCCTGCGCAACTGAGCTGGGCTCTCGCGCCCGAGCCGCTCTGGCCCTATCGTGGACCGCTGTCCACCTCGGGCATCGAGAACCTTCGCGACGGAGCATTCCGCAAAGACCGGCCAGCTTTTCGCATCGAGCTCGGCAATGACGGGTGGGCATGGCCCAAGGGCGCGCCCACCACCACCGCGGTCGACCTTGCGCGACTCGGTCTGCGCCATGCCGCGCTCAACACCGCGTTGCGCGATCAAGCCTCGCGCCACCTTCGCCTTACGTCGCTGCTCGAGCAGTTGCCCGAACCGGACAATCGCGTGACGCTCGATCCTGACGCCTCCGACATGTACGGCGTGCCGCTGCCTCGTATTGCCTACAGGCTTGGCGACTATATCCAGGCGGGCCTTTCGGCCGCTCGTGCCGCTCATACAGAGATTTTTGCCGCGATAGGGGCCTCCGAGGTCGAGCATCGCGACCGAGCCGAGGGCGCCGGACACATCATGGGCACAGCCCGCATGGGGAATGACCAGACGGACTCGGTGGTCGGCAGCGACCTTCGCAGCCATGATCATCCCAATCTCTTCATCCTCGGCTCTGCGGTGTTTCCGACATCCGCGACAGCCAATCCCACCCTCACCATTGCGGCGCTGAGCCTGCGCGCGGTCGACCCGGTCAAAGCGGCATTGACACAGTAAGCGAACGGTCCGAAGCGCAAGCGCGTTAAGACGGGGCCCGGTCAGAGGAGAAAGCCATGATCGAAGTCGTTGGAGTGGACCATCTCGTCGTCAGCGTCGGCGATTTCGAGAAGTCGAAGAAGTTCTATGCGCCGCTGATGGAATTCCTCGGCTTCGGCGTCGAGGCCGAATACGAGAGCATGATGGGTTGGGCCAACGGCAAGACGCTGTTCTGGATCGCCGCCGCGGACGAAGAGGGCAAGAAACACAAATACCGCAAAGGCGACATCGGCTTTCACCACTACGCGTTCCGTTTGCGGAACCGGAAAGATGTCGACGCGCTCCAGGCGTATCTCGAGGAGAGCGGCGCGACCATCGTCGATCCCGCCGGCGAGTATTACGACGACTATTACGCCGTGTTCTTCCTCGATCCCGACGGCATGAAGCTCGAAGGCATGCGCTGGGGCGAGCGCCATGAGCAGGCTGCGAAGAAACGCGCCGCCAAACGCCGCTCTGCCGCCACCAAGAAGAGAACGCCTGCCCGCAAGTCAGGCGCTCGCCGCAAGAAGCGCAGTTAAGTCTTGGCAGGCGCGGGCGTGCCGAGACGAAGGATCTCGATCATCAGCGCCGTCGACCAGCCGATCAGCATGATGCCGTTGAGCGCGGTCATGGCAGCGAGAAGCCGCCATGGCTCCGACAGCGTCAGATCGTTGTAGCCGAGGGTCGTGTAGTTGCCGAAGGCGAGGTAGACGAGGTCGGCCCCCGCACGGCGCGGCGCCGACCAGGTGATAGGTGATCGCCCACACAATGACTTCGGCGAAATGCCCGGCGACAAGCAGAGCGCCGGTCGCCACGATCACAAGCGCATGGCGGAGAAAGCTCGGCACGATGGAGTCGTGCAGCCTCAGCTTTTGCACGGCCCTCACCACGCACGCGAGGAGCAGGCCGTGGATGATGAAATTGACAAGGCTCGCCGCCACGCCGACCAGGATCGGCTCCAGCATTGT
Organism: Pseudomonadota bacterium; assembly: GCA_046735075.1. Taxonomy (GTDB): domain Bacteria; phylum Pseudomonadota; class Alphaproteobacteria; order Rhizobiales; family Methyloligellaceae; genus Methyloceanibacter. The sequence continues at coordinate 9,992 of JBKPSQ010000242.1, read as the reverse complement.
ACCGCTGCCGAAAACTGGACTTGGCATCACTCACGAGCGAGCAGGTCGGGTTGGCGCACGATGCGAGGCCCGCCGTTCCGCTGCCGCTCGCTTGTCTTTTCCCGTCCGGCACACGGCGAGGCGGGCGAGGACGCGGCGGCGCCATTCGCGGGGTGGTCGATGGCTGGAGCTGGAGAAGCCTCCTCGAACTCCAAAGCCTCGATCTTCCGGCCGCGTGCACCAATCCGCTCCGAAGAGGTCAGGATCTTCTCGATGTCGGCGTTGGCTTGGCCGAAATGGCGCTGGAGATCGAGCACGCGCTCGCGCAAGCGCCCGGTATCCTCCATGAGGTGCACCACCTCACGCTGAATGAGATGCGCCTGCTCGCGCATCTTCACGTCCTTGAGGATCGCCTGCATGGTCTGCACCGCGAGCATCAGCATGTTGGGCGCGCAGATCACGATGCGGGCGCGGTGCGCCTTCTGCACCAGGTCGGAGAAATGCTCGCAGAGATCGGCATAGATCGCCTCCGACGGCACGAACAGGATTGCCGTGTCTTGCGTCTCGCCGGGGATGAAGTAGCGCTCGGCCATTGAGTCGACGTGCCGGCCGACGTCGGTGCGCACGCGCCGCGCCGCTTCTTTCTTCTCCTCGTCGCGCCGCGCGGTGCGGAAGGCCTCGAAGCCTTCGAGCGGGAACTTGGCGTCGATGACGACCGATGCGCTCGCATTCGGCATATGCAGCAGGCAGTCGGGCCGCTTGCCGTTGGAGAGCGTGGCCTGAAATGTGTAGGCGCCCTTAGGCAGGCCGTCAGTGACGATCGTCTCCATGCGCATCTGGCCGAAGGCGCCGCGCGCTTGTTTGTTGGCGAGGATTTCCTGAAGCGAGACCATGTTGGTCGAGAGGTCGGTCAGGTTCTTCTGCGCTGTGTCGATCACTGCCAGCCGTTCATTGAGCTTGGCGATCGAATCGTTGGTCTTGCGTGCCGTCTCATTCAGGTCGGCGCCGACGCGGTGCGTCATGCGGTCGAGCCGCTCATTCACGGCGCGGGCAAGCTCGCCGTGGCGCGTGACGCTGATCTCGGCCAGCGTCTGCAAGCGCACCTTGAGCTCGGAGAGCTGCGCCTCATGGGCCGATGCTTCCTCGCGCCGCCGTCCCATATGCACGGTGAGGACGATGGCGAGCGTGACCAGTGCAAGGACTGCCAGCCCTGCGAGCGCAAGCATGACCAGAACGGGATCGAGGATGACGCTCCCGACCTGAATGGGCTCCATGACCATCCGGCCAAAATAGACCGATTCGGAGCGCTAGACCAAAACAGGAACATGTTGACCGTGCCCGCCCGCAACCTTATGTCAGCGGCTCAAATGGCTGTTCTTCCCATTCTCACGCTTCCCGACCCCGTCCTGCGCAAGAAGGCAAAACCCATCGAGCGGGTTGATGCCGACCTGCGCCGCCTCATAGACGATATGCTCGCCACTATGTACGACGCGCCCGGTATCGGGCTTGCCGCCCCGCAGGTTGGTGTGTTGCGCCGCCTGATCGTCATGGATCCCGCCAAGGACGAGGCGCCCAAGTCCCCCATCGTAATGGTGAACCCCGAGATCCTCGAGCGCTCGGAAGAGATGCGCGTGCATGAAGAGGGGTGTCTCTCCATCCCCGAGTTCACCGCCGAGATCGAGCGGCCCGCTAAGACCCGTGTCGCCTATATCGACCCGCAAGGAAAGAAGCAGGAAGCAGAGCTCGAGGGCATCTGGTCTACGCTCGTGCAACACGAGATCGACCACCTGAATGGCGTTCTGTTCATCGACTATTTGTCGCGGCTCAAGCGCGACATGGTGGTGCGTAAATTCTCCAAGCAGAAGCGAAGCGAAAAGGCGCTCTAGCTTAGATGCTTCTCACCCTTTCGATTGCCATTGAAGTCGCCGTCGCCATCATCGCGGTGCTGGGGGCACTGAAGGGCCGGCCTCATCTCTACGGCTTCGCCTTCACCTTCACCGTTTATGTCCTTTACGACGTAAGCCGTTTGCTGGGCTGGCATGCAGAGGGGGGTGTCTTATCCCTGCTCTTCCTCTTGGCGAGCGCGAGCGCACTTTACGCTGTGTGGGGTCTCTACCAGGAAAAGCCCTGATTGCCGCGCAGGCGTCTTAGGCTCGATCATGGGCTGCGGTCTTGTGCGCCGTGCATGATGGCAAGCGCGACGATCTCATGCGCTCGTTCCTCGACCATGTAGACGATGATGTAAGGATATTCGATCAGTTCGCGCGTGCCGGCGACAAGGCCTGGCCGGCCCATATGCGCCAGTGCATCGATCTCCAATAAGGAAATGCGATCGCGCAGTCGCGATACCATTTGAGAAGCCGCGCGCGGGTTGTCCCTGGCGATCCAATCGTAGATGTGGTCAAGATCGTCCAGCGCCGACTGGCGAAGGGCAACTTTCATACGCCGTAACGTTGGCGCAGGTGCTCATTGAGCTCCGCAAGAGTGAGCGACTTCGCTTCTTTGTCAGCGAGACGGCGTCCAATCTCGACAGCCTGCTCTTCGCTTAGCCCAATCCCGCTCTTGTCCTGAGCCTCCATGATCTTGGCCACCTCCGCGAGATCAGCTTGGCGCTCCGGCGGCCAGGTCAGGATGCGGTCGAGCAATTCTTTGACCTGTTCTCGTGTCATTGCATTAGTTTAGCGGCTTTTTCATCAGCGCCAATATGGCAACGAAAACAATGCGCATCATCTTCATGGGCACGCCAGACTTCGCCGTGCCGACGCTCCGGGCGATCCTCGAAGCGGGGCACGATGTGGCCGCGATCTACACCCAGCCACCGCGCGCCGCTGGCCGTGGCATGAGCTTGCGCCAATCGCCCGTGCAGCAAGTTGCCGAGCAGGCCGGCCTCACCGTGCTCACGCCGGAGCGGTTGAAAAGCAAGGAGGAGCAAGCACGGTTTGCCGCGCTCAAGGCCGATGTCGCAGTGGTGGTGGCTTATGGGCTCATCCTGCCGAAGCCGATCCTCGCTGGCCCACGCCACGGTGCGCTCAATCTTCATGCGTCGCTGCTGCCACGCTGGCGAGGCGCGGCGCCGATCAATCGCGCGATCATGACCGGCGATACCGAGACGGGCGTCGCCGTGATGCGCATCACCGAAGGTCTCGATGCGGGGCCTGTGTGCCTGGAGGCGCGTGTCGCAATCGGAGCAAACGAGACGGCAGGCGAATTGCACGATGCGCTCGCAACTCGCGGTGCGAGGCTGATGGTGCAGGCGCTCTCAGCTCTTGAGCATGGCGAGCTCGATTGCCGCCCCCAAGCGGAAGACGGCGTCACTTACGCAGAGAAGATCAATACCGCTGAGACCCGCATCGACTGGTCGCGACCCGCGCGTGAGGTGCACAACCAAATTCGCGGGCTCTCGCCTTATCCCGGCGCTTGGTTCGAGGCCGAAATAAACGGTAAGCGCGAACGCATCAAAGCGCTGCGCTCCACGCTCGCCGAAGGCAGTAGCGCTCCAGGCACCCTTCTCGATGACAACCTCACAGTCGCTTGCGGAGAGGGCGCCGTGCGGCTCGTCGAAGTGCAGCGCGCCGGCAAGAAGCCGATGGCTGCGGAAGAATTTCTGCGCGGTGTAGCGCTCGCGCCGGGCACGCTACTTGGTTAGCGCCGATGCCCCGCTACAAGCTCACCCTCGAATATGACGGCACACCCTTCGTCGGCTGGCAGATGCAGGAGAATGGCCCCTCTGTGCAGGGTCGTCTCACCGAAGCCATCAAAGCCTTCTCGGGCGAGGAGGTGGTGCCGCGTGGGGCAGGGCGCACCGACGCTGGCGTGCATGCTCTCGGGCAAGTCGCCCATTTCGACCTCGCCAAGGATTGGGAGCCTGGCAAGGTGCGCGATGCGCTCAACGCGCAACTCCGGCCCGACCCTATCAGCGTGCTCGCATGCGAGCGAGTAGCCGAAGATTTCGACGCACGCTTCTCGGCCAAAGCGCGTCATTATGTCTATCGCATCATCGATCGTCGCGCGCCGCTCGCACTCGAACGCGACCGGGCCTGGGGCGTGTTCCGCGCCCTCGATGCCGCGGCGATGCACGAGGCCGCGCAAGTGCTGGTCGGGAATCACGACTTCAGCACCTTCCGTTCGGCCGAATGCCAAGCCAAATCGCCAGTGAAGACCCTCGACCGGCTCGACGTCTCGCGTCATGGCGAGGTCATTCGCGTCGAGGCTTCAGCACGCTCGTTCCTGCATAACCAGGTACGCTCGATGGTCGGGTCGCTCAAGCTCGTGGGAGAGGCGAGGTGGGCGGCGCACGACCTCAAGCAGGCCCTCGAAGCTCGCGACCGCAACGCCTGCGGACCGGCCGCGCCTGCTTGCGGCCTTTATCTTGTGAAAGTCGACTACTAGGCTGCCGCATGGACAGGGCCTCGCCCCTAGGCTAGGAGCTTCGTCGCCGCGGCAAGGGCCGGGGGAGGGAATTTGCGTGCCACATAATCGCGCCTGCCAGCCCTCCAGCGCTGCATGATCAGACGCATTGCCACGGTCGGCGGGCTCACGCTCGTCTCGCGCCTTACCGGCTTCCTGCGCGATGTGGTGATGGCCGCGATTCTCGGCGCGGGCCCCTTGGCCGATGCTTTCTTCGTGGCGTTCAGGCTTCCCAATCACTTCCGCGCTATTTTCGCGGAAGGCGCCTTTGCCGCGGCTTTCGTGCCCGCTTACGCCCGCACGCTTCAGCAGGCGGGACTTCCCGCCGCCAAGCTGTTCGCCGATCAGATCGGCGCGGCGCTCATCACCATCAATCTCGTGCTGCTTGCGCTCGCCATGATCTTCACGCCTGAGGTGGTGAGCGTCCTTGCGCCTGGCCTCGATCCGGCTCGCTTCGATCTCGCCGTGGCGCTGACCCGCATCACCTTCCCTTACCTCGCGCTCGTATCGATCGAGACGCTGTTCGCCGGCATCCTGAATGCCAATAACCGGTTCGCCGCCGCGGCCGGCGCGCCAATCCTCCTCAATCTATCGATCGTCGCGACGCTTCTGCTGACGCCCTTCTTTGAGGACGCAGGTCATGCCGCAGCCTGGGGCGTTCTGCTTGCCGGCGTCGCGATCGTGCTCGTCGTGGGAGGCGATGCCGAGGTGAACGGCATCGGCATCCGGTTTCGCATGCCGCGTCTCGATGAGCCGACACGCAAATTCTTGAAAGCCTTGGGCCCCGCCATTGTCGGCGCCGGTGGCGTGCAGCTTGCGCTCTTCGCCGATACGCTGATTGCCTCTTATCTTCCGACCGGCGCGCTCTCTGCGCTTTATTACGCAGATCGTATCAACCAGCTTCCGATCGGCGTGGTCGGCATAGCCGTCGGCACGGTGCTTCTGCCCGAGATGTCGCGCCGGCTCGCCGCGGGTGACGAGAGAGGCGCGGCTTCCGCGCAGGCGCGCGGTATTCAACTCGCGCTCCTTCTAACCATCCCGTGCGCCGTCAGCGCCATCGTGATTCCCGATCTCATCATGCGGGCTCTGTTTGAGCGCGGTGCCTTCACCGCGGAGAACGCGGTCGCCGCCGGATCAACGCTTGCAGCCTATTCATTCGGCCTGTTGCCCTTTGTCCTGCTCAGGAGCTTCACCGCGCCGTTCTACGCGCGCGGTGACACCGCAACGCCGGTCAAGGCGGCGCTGCTCGCCGCAGCCATCAACGTGCTCTTGAAGATTCTGCTCATGGGGCACCTTGCACAGGTCGGGCTAGCGGCCGCGACATCGGTCGGCGCCTGGATCAATTTGAGCCTGCTCGGCTTCTTCGCGCGCCGCCAAGGCTTTGCCGTTTCGGGCGCTGCCATCGGCAGGCCGGTCGCGATGCTCGCGGTCTCTGGCGCGATCTTGGGCGCCGCGCTTCTTGCTGGCGCCTATGGGCTTGAGCGTCTGCTTGCGCAGATGGCGCATTTCCGCGAAGAGACCATCCTCGCCATTCTGATCGTCTGGGGCATCCTCGTTTATGGCGGTGCGGTGCTCGCGCTGCTTGGGCAGAAATGGTTCATGAGCCTGTTGAGGGATGTCGGCGTGGCGGCCGACACCAAGGCGCCGCCTTTGCTCGAAACGCCTGATCCTACGGACGACTCGGCGGCGTTGCCCGACTCCGAGCCGCCACCACGCGTCTAGGTCAGTTACAAGGCTCTAAGGTCTACGAGCTCGACCGTAACCGGGTCGATCGGCCGGCCGAGAAAGACTGCGCCGACGCGTGCGAAGCGCTCAGGCGAATCGGTCGCGAAAATACGAGCCGCGCCACCATTTGTTTCGGACTTGCTGCCGAGGCGGCCGCTCGCAAGCGCGTCGGCGACGGCGAGCGCCGTCGTCTCAGCGGAATCGACGAGCGCTATCCTATTGCCGATGATCTTGCGAATGGTACCGGCGAGCACTGGGAAATGGGTGCAGCCGAGCACGAGCGTGTCGGGCGCCGAGGAACCGTTGAACAGGGGCGTAAGATAATGCTCGGCAGCCGCGTGGGTCGCGGCGGAATCGATCCAGCCTTCCTCGGCGAGAGCCACGAACACTTGGCAGGGCTGCTGCACCACCTTGATTGCGTCGTTGAGTGCAGCGATAGCGCGGGCGTATGCGGCGCCCTTCACGGTGCCCTCCGTCGCGATCACGGCGATGTGGTTGTTGCGGGTCGCCGCGACGCCGGCCCGGGCGCCGGGCTCGATGACCCCAATCACCGGCACTGGCGATAAGGCTTGCGCGAGCGGGCGAAGCGCCACGGCGGACGCCGTATTACAGGCGATCACCACCATCTTCACGCCTTCCGAGACGAGAAGGCGGGTGGCCTGAAGGGCGTAGGCCTGAACCGTCTCAGCGCTCTTGGTGCCGTAAGGAAGCCGCGCGGTGTCGCCGAGATAGACGAAGCGCTCGTTAGGCAGCCGCGCGAGTAAGGCGCGCAGCACTGTCAACCCACCCATGCCAGAGTCGAACACGCCGATCGGCCGGTCATCACCCGGCATCGGTTCCCCCGAACGTCTCGAAATAAAGCTCGATGAAGCGCCGATAGATGGCGGTGAGCTGCTCGAGATCGGCAAGGGCCGCGTTCTCGTCTGCCTTGTGGATGGTTTCGGTCAAAAGCCCGAACTCGATGACCGGGCAATAGTCTTTGATGAAGCGCGCGTCCGATGTGCCGCCGCCGGTCTCGAGCGCCGGGTTAACTCCAGTGACCTCGCGCACGGCCTCGCTCAGGATGGCGTCAAGCGGGCCGGGGTCGGTGAGGAAGCTGTGGCTTGGCGGCTCGAACTGCAAGGCGAAGTTAAGGTTGCTACCAGAGAGCGCAATCGCGGCCTGCTCGCGCAAGAAGCCCTCGAGCGACGCGGGAGAGTGCTTGTCGTTATAGCGGATGTTGAGTCGCGCTTCCGCCATCGCCGGAATTAGGTTCGTGGTCGGATTGCCGACGTCGATGCTCGTCACTTCGAGGTTCGACGGCGAGAAATGCGCGCTGCCATAGTCGAGCGGCGAGTCGTAAAGCCGGGCAAGAACGCGCACCAGTGCCTTCACCGGATTGCTGGCAAGATGCGGATAGGCGACGTGTCCCTGCACGCCGATAACCTTGATTTTGGCGTTGAGGCTGCCGCGTCGTCCGATCTTGATTGCTTCGCCGAGGCGCTTCGTGCCGGTCGGCTCGCCGACGAGACAATGGTCGGGGCGCTGACCATGGTCTTTCATCCAGGCGAGCACTTTGCGCGTGCCGTTGATCGCTACGCCTTCCTCGTCGCCGGTGATGAGCAGGCTGATCGTGCCGTCGATCTCTCGCCCGCGTGCCTTAGCATAGTCGGTTGCAGCAGCGATGAAGCAAGCAATAGCACCCTTCATGTCGGATGCGCCCCTGCCATACAGCCGTCCCTCCGCGATCTCGGCTGCGAAGGGTGGATGGCTCCAAAGTTCGGCATCGCCCGGCGGCACGACGTCGGTGTGCCCCGCGAAGCAGAGATGCGGCGGCCCGTCGCCGATGCGAGCGAACAGATTGTCGATCGGCGGCGATCCTTCGTCCTTGAAGGTCAGGCGCTCGATGACGAAACGCGCCGGTTTCAACGCATCGGCGAGCGCATCGAGCGCGCCGGCGTCGGCTGGCGTTACGCTTTCGCAGCGGATCAAGCTTTGCGCGATCGCGACTGCCTTATCGCCGAGGGAGCTCATGGTGCGCGCAAGATGACGAGTGCAACCTGTCGTGGCAAGACCGTCCACGGCCTTACGGCTTCACGAGTGGGTGGTGATGCCCCGGCCTCGCGCGAAGCTGCGCCGAACATCACCTGGAAATGGCCAGCTAGCGCACGGCAGCCAAGGGATCGCCGCCGAAGCGATTGGGCCCTGGCGTGCCCTTGAGAATGCCAAGCTCGATCAGGAACCAGAGGCCAACGCCCATGGTGACCAGCGTGCAGATCCAGCCGAGCGCATTGGGCTGGTTCGGCGTTCCGGTGAGCCCAAAGGCCTGCAATAGGCTTGCGATCAGGACGGGGATGAGGCCGTAAAGAGCGGTGATACCGGGCTTGTCGCGGTCCTGGAAGCGCTTAGCCGCAACCGCATATCCCGGATAGAACAGGGCGATGGTCACGAGAGCCACCAGAATCGCGCCAAGGGTCGAGGCTCCGAAAATGGCGCCGATGAGGAAGCCGGCGATGATGCTGACGATGGCGAGGATGATAGTGCCAGCCCAATATTTGGCCCGGTTGATGCGCCCGTCGAACGACGTGAACAGATATTTGAAATCCAAATCCATTGCTTCCCCCCTCCCTTGGCGGCCAGCCTGCCGCTTGGTCCCACCTTTGTAAGGCCGAAGGCTATCTTCACGGAAGGGGCTAAGTGTGAGACCAGTTATGACGATGAGCTGGTGGAATGGCCGGCAGATGCGGGCTAAAGCCTTGCTTAGGCCCGGATTTGGAGGCCAGCCATAGCCCAAGCTGCGATCGTCAATCCCTGAGCAGCTCGTTGATCGAGGTCTTGGCGCGGGTGCGCTCATCCACGGTCTTCACGATCACCGCGCAATAGAGCGATGGACCCGGTGATCCGTCCGGCAGCGGCTTGCCCGGCGTCGTGCCCGAGACGACAACCGAGTAGGGCGGTACGCGACCCTGCAACACCTCTCCGGTCGCGCGATTGATGATCCGCGTCGATTGGCCGAGGTAGACGCCCATCGACAGCACGGAGCCCTCGCCGACGATCACGCCTTCAGCCACCTCGGCGCGGGCGCCAATGAAGCAATTGTCCTCGATGATGACCGGGTTGGCTTGCAGCGGCTCGAGCACCCCGCCGATGCCGGCGCCGCCCGAGAGATGCACATTCTTGCCGATTTGCGCACAGGAGCCGACCGTGGCCCAGGTGTCCACCATGGTGCCTGAGTCGACTCTGGCGCCGAGATTGACGAAGGACGGCATCAGCACGACGCCTGGTGCGATATAGGCCGAGCGGCGCACCACTGCGCCAGGCACGACGCGGAAGCCCGCCTGCTTGAAGTCCTTCACCTTCCATTTGGCGAATTTAGTTGGGACCTTGTCCCACCACGCGCCGCCATCGGGACCGCCGTCGATCTTTTCCGGCTCGTGCAGGCGGAATGAGAGCAGGATCGCCTTCTTCAGCCATTGATGCACGACCCAGGCGCCGCCCACCTTCTCGGCCACCCTGAGTTCGCCTTTGTCGAGCAGGTCGAGCACCTCCTCCACGGCGTCGCGCACCACGCCCTTGGTCTCCGGCGTGATCTCGACGGCATGCTCGTAGGCACTGTCGATGAACGTCTTAAGATGGTCGTGAGTCATGAAAATCCGTCAGGTCAGGCAGAACTGCGCGCGGAACGGAATGGTTTCCGCAGGCTCCTCGGCCTTAGTGAGAGAAGCTCGGATCGCCGCAAGGAACGGTGCAAGCGCATCGGTGCGGTGATGGATATGGGCGGGAAGTTCGGTCCACCCGGCGATTGCCTGATGCTGGGGGTGGTCCGTTAAACCATGTACCAGCACGGTGGTCATGCCGAGCGCGTGCGCGGTCTCGAGATTGTTCGGCAGGTCGTCGAACAT
>JBKPSQ010000241.1:0-8448 GCA_046735075.1 Pseudomonadota bacterium | reverse complement strand
CGCCTACCTTTTCGTATTTTTTCTTTACCGCGGCCCAGGCCACCTTGTGGGCGACCTCCTCGAGCGATTCATTGCCGCGCCGCTTGGTCGGGTCCTGGTATTTCACTCCAGGCGTTGTCGAAAGCCTCGCGATAGATGTCCTGGGCATGGCTCGGGAGCGAGTTCTTGACGCTGTCGGGAAGCTCTTGATTGGTCCGATAGGGCATGCGCCTCTCGTTCCTCTGCGACCAGGCGGACATCAAAACGTTTGTGCTGCCGCTCGGGTTCCTAAGCCGCGGTTCACACTGGCGGATCGCGAATCTATCGACACGCTATCCACAGTGATCGCGCCCCGGCTGTCATTGTTCCGTCGACGGACTGTCGCGGATCCGCAACCGAAACTTCACCGGAGCCTCACCAAGCTGTCGCGCACGCGCGCTAGCGTCCGCTCACGCATGGGGTCGGGGGTTTGCCGTGTCGCGCAGCTTTTTGCTGTGGTCTATCGCGCTCGGTCTGGCGTTGGGGGTTTTGTTCGCCGCGTATCCCCTCCTGGACGTAGAGGTCGCCGAATGGTTCTTCGACCATGAGGCCGGCAAGTTCCCGCTTTCCATCGACTACGATTTGAACCTGGTGCGCCGCGTCGCGAACTGGATTCCCTTCCTTCTCCTGCTTCCCCCGATCTTCGCGGTGCTGCGCAAGCTCGTCTTCCCCAACGCACCAATGGCGATGGCGCCCTCTGTCGTTCTCTTCCTCATCGGTTCATTCCTGATCGGGCCCGGACTTACCTCCAACCTTCTGCTCAAGGAGAACTGGGGCCGCCCGCGGCCGAATAGCGTTCAGCAATTTGCCGGCACTGCGCCGTTCGAGCCGTGGTGGCGGCCGAGCGATGCCTGCAAGCGCAATTGCTCGTTCGTGTCGGGAGAGGCGAGCCAAGCCTTCTGGACGGTGGCGCCGGCAAGTCTCACCCCGCCTCAGATGCGGCCCCTGGCGCTGGGTAGCGCCGTCGTGTTCGGAACAGCGGTCGGGACCTTACGCGTCGGTGTTCGGCCGTCACTTCGTGACCGACATCCTGTTTGCCGGGATCATCACCATCCTCATCGTCGTGGCGCTCTATCGGCTCCTGATCCATCCGGCACGGCGGAACGACGCGATGATCGAAAGAGGACTGGAACGCTTCTCGGTCATGCTGCATCGCGGGACTGGGGCGTTGCTTGCCGGAGCCGGGGCAGTGCTCGCGCATGCCGCTAGCACATTGAAGGAGACCGGGCAGAATTTGCACAATCGCGTTGCCTGACGTTAAACCGCGCTGCGGCCGTTCCTGAAAAGGAAAAGCCCGGCTCTCTTGAGAGCCGGGCTCCTTGTCGAAAATGATTACGAGGCCGATCGGGCCCAGCGCAGCGAGGCTAGTAGCAGTAGTCCCAATAGCCGCGATTCCGGGCGGGACTCGTCCAGTACCAGCAGAGATTGGCAGCCGGTGGCGGAGGCGCCGCTCCCGCAGCCGTTGCGATGAACGTACCGAGCGCCACACCGGCGATGACGTTGCCGTAATAGGGCTTGTGGTTCCAGCGCTTCACGTACCAGTTCTTCCCCCCGTGGCCTTTGTTGACGTACACATTCTTCACGTGAACGTCCTTTTTGACGATAACCTTCTTGTTCTTATCCTTGTCCTTGCCCTTGTCTTTCACCTCGGTCACGAGAGACGTAACGGCAGGAAGGCTCCCGGCGCCGAGCGGCGTCGCTGCTCCCGCCAAGGCAAATTCCGGCAACACGATAGCAAGGGCACACGATGCCACTAGGCCGACGCGGAATAATGACGTGAAGGCTTTCTGAAACTCACCAATCATAGGGCTTATCTCCTGTTGGAAGGCCTTCGACCTTTGCACCGCGGCGGGGGCGAAACTTAGGCAGATGCTTACCGATTGAGGCCGCGAGCCCTTGCAGAAGCGCCGCACCCGCCTATAGTCCCCGCCCATTCTAACCGGCCTTCCTCACGAGCTTCCCATGGCGACCGACATCAAGAAGGTGGTGCTCGCTTATTCTGGCGGGCTCGACACCTCGATTATCCTCAAGTGGTTGCAGGAGACCTATGGCTGCGAGGTCGTGACCTTCACGGCCGATCTCGGCCAAGGTGAGGAGCTCGCGCCCGCGCGCAAGAAGGCGGAGATGGCGGGAGTGAAGCAGATCTTCGTCGAAGATCTGCGCGAGGAGTTCGTACGGGATTTCGTATTTCCGATGTTCAGGGCGAACGCGCTCTATGAAGGCGTCTATCTGCTCGGCACCTCGATCGCGCGGCCGCTGATCGCCAAGCGCCAGATCGAGATCGCGCGCGAGACCGGCGCCGATGCTGTCGCGCATGGTGCAACCGGCAAGGGCAACGACCAGGTGCGCTTCGAGCTCACTTATTATGCGCTCAACCCGGACATCAAAGTGATTGCGCCGTGGCGCGAATGGAAATTCAAATCGCGCAGCGACCTGATCGAGTTCGCCGAGAAGCACCAGATCCCCGTGGCCAAGGATAAGCGCGGCGAGGCGCCGTTCTCGGTCGACGCCAACCTCCTGCATTCTTCATCGGAGGGGAAGGTGCTGGAGGACCCAGCGCAAGAGCCGCCGCCTTATGTCTATCAACGCACTCTGTCGCCAGAGGAGGCGCCGGACAGAGCGGTCGAGATCACCATTGGCTTCGAGAGGGGCAATCCGGTTTCGATCAACGGCACGCGCCTATCGCCTGCCGCGCTCCTCACCGAGCTCAATGCCTACGGCAATGAGAATGGCATTGGCCGCGTCGACCTTGTGGAGAATCGTTTTGTCGGCATGAAGTCGCGCGGCATCTACGAGACGCCGGGCGGCACCATCCTCTATGCCGCGCATCGCGCCATCGAATCGCTCACGCTCGATCGCGAGGCGATGCATCTCAAGGACCAGCTGATGCCGCGCTATGCCGAGCTTGTCTATTATGGCTTCTGGTTCTCGCCCGAGCGCGAGATGCTGCAAGCGCTGGTCGACAAAAGCCAGGAGCATGTCGAGGGCGAGGTCAGGCTCAAGCTTTACAAGGGCAATGTCATCATTGTCGGGCGCTCGTCGCCGAAATCGCTCTACTCCGACAAGATCGTCACCTTCGAGGACGACGCCGGCGCCTACGATCAGAAGGACGCGGCAGGCTTCATCAAGCTCAACGCACTCCGCTTGCGTCTCCTCGGCAAACGTCACGATCAGAGCGGCAAGTGATGGTTTCGGCGACATGGCGTGATAGGCGACTGCTCGACCTGTTCGGCATCGAGCTGCCGATCATCGCAGCGCCAATGGCGAACTTCGCCGGCATCGACGTGGCCATCGCTGTCGCCGAGGCGGGTGGGCTCGGATCGCTGCCTTGCGCCGCGTTGAGCCCCGATCAAATCCGTGATGGTGCAGCGCAGTTCGGATCCCGAAGCAGCAAACCGCTCAACTTCAATTTCTTCTGCCACACCGTGGTGCCCCCTGACCCGGCCAAGGATCGGGCTTGGCTGAAACGCATTGCGTCTTACTTCACCGAGCTTGCCGTCGAACCGCCCAAGCTCCCGTTGACTGGTGGTCATCCGCCATTCGGCGAAGCCGACTGCGCCGCGGTTGAGGAGCTTCGCCCAGAGATCGTGAGCTTCCATTTCGGGCTGCCGCCGGAGCCGCTGCTCGCGCGTGTCAGGGCGACTGGCTGTAAGATCATGAGTTCGGCGACCAGCTTGCGGGAGGCTTTGTGGCTCGCCGAACGCGGCGTCGATGCCATCATTGCGCAAGGCGCTGAAGCCGGCGGTCATCGCGCCATGTTCCTCGAGACCGATATCAGCACGCAGGTCGGCACATTCGCGCTGGTGCGGGCCATCACGAGTTCCGTGCGGGTCCCGGTCATCGCTGCCGGCGGCATCGCCGATGGGCGAGCCATTGCGGCGGCTCTTGCCTTAGGGGCTTCGGCCGTGCAGATCGGCACCGCCTATCTCACGTGCCGCGAATCCACCATCTCGCCCTTGCACCGCAAGGCGCTCGCAGACCCGGCGCGCGAGACTGCCATCACCAACGTGCTGACCGGCAAGCCAGCGCGTGGCATCGTCAATCGCTTCATGCGCGAGCAAGGTCCGATCGACGACGATGCGCCCAATTACCCGCTGGCAAGGCCCGCCATCGCGCCGCTGCGAGCCAAGGCGGAGTCGCAAGGCTCAACCGACTTCTCGCCGCTGTGGTCGGGCCAAGCGGCAATACTGCCGCCAGCTATGGGCGCGGGTGAGCTCACCCGCAAACTTGCCGAGGAGGCGCGCGCTATTTCGGCATGATCAGCGCGCTTTTGGGGAACTTGGCGAACACGCTCTCTGGCACGCCGAAATTGGTGGAAAGCAGAAGATCTGGGTTGGCCGCCATCCAGCCGGTGATCGAGACAGACTGATAGGTGCCGTTGTTGAACACGGCTAGCAGCTTGAGCTCGTCACTGCCCGTGTTCTCGATATAGTGGCCATAGCCTTGCGGCACGTAACCGACATCGCTTGCCGAGAACTCGTCAGTGCGCGCGCGCCCATGCGACCCGAACACCGTCATGCGTGCGCTGCCGCTTAAATAAAACTGCCACTCTGCGGCGTGCGGGTGCCAGTGCAGCTCGCGCAAGGCGCCGGGTTCGATCACCAAAAGCGCGCCAGTCATCGTGGTCGATATTGGAAACTCGATGGCGGAGGCGGTTCGCTCCGTGCCGCCGGCAAATTCTTCGGGCTTGCCCGCAAGCAGGCGATAGCGATGGGTGAGCGGCGGATCGTTCAACGAACCGGGCGCGGGATCTTCGGGCAGCGGCGGAGGAACCGGCCCTTTGGCGATATAGACCTCCTTCTTGGGGAAATCGGCGAACGTCTCTGCCGGCAAATTGAAAGTCTTGGCCAGCACCTCTGGCGGCGTGTGGCCGATCCAGTCGGTGATCGAGAAGGTGCCGAACTCGGAGAAATAACCGTTGTCGAACACCAGCACGAAGGTGCAAGTGCCAGGCCCGAGCCCCTGGATCGAATGGCCGTGGCCGCGCGGGAAATACCACACGTCGCCGGGGCCGAAATCGACGATCTCGCATTGGCTGTTGGGATCAATGGTGGTGACGCGGCAGCGGCCTTCGATGACGTAGGCCCATTCTGCGGCGTTCGCGTGCCAGTGCAGCTCGCGCAAGCCGCCAGGCTCTAGCGTCATGTACACGCCGGCGAGCTTCTCCGAGACTGGAAACTCGGCGACCGTCGCTTCCTTCGCCGTGCCGCCATCGAAGGTCTTGGTCGGCTGACTGCCGAGCGGAAATTTGAATGACGGCAGCTCAGGGCCTGCGAGCGGCGCTGGCGCCGGCCCGAAGGTCGGTTGTGGCGTCTCGCCCGCCATCGCATTCGCGCTTAGCAACAGACCACCCATGGCCGCACCTCCAAGCAGATCGCGTCGTGACAATCCTGACATCGTTGAGGCCCCTCAGCACCGTGCAAAAACAATCTCGACGCGTCGATTCTTCTGGCGGCCAAGCGGATCATCCTTGCCGTCCGGCGTCGCGTTGGGTGCGACGGGCTTCGTCTCGCCATAGGCCTTGACCGGGGTCGCCGCCGGCACGAAGTCATGTGCCGCGAGCCAGTCGCGCACGGTGACCGCGCGCGCCTCTGACAGTTTCATGTTGTGGAAAATTAAATAAGAAGGGCTTCCTCTGCCGCCAAGTCAAAGCTGAGGCATTATACGAACGCATGCACTTAATGGACGACAATTAATTGGCAGAGAGCGCGCTTCTCATATGGATAAGAATCCCGATCCATTCGGACGCGATGCGACTCAACCGCTTTCCATTCCTAGGCGCGGATGGTGGCAGGTCGCCGAAAGGGTCTACAGCGAAAGTGTTCGCGATAATCTCTCAGTTGTCGCCGCAGGCTGCGCCTTCTACGCACTGCTTGCCATTTTTCCAGCTCTGTCTGCGCTGATTTCCTTGTACGGCCTAGTAGCCGATCCCGCCAATGTCGCGCAGAATTTCAGCTTTCTGGCTTATGTGTTGCCGTCGCAAGCTTATGACATCATCATCGATCAGATCAGGCGAGTGGCCGAGACACCGAACCATACGCTCGGCTGGAGCCTTCTCATAAGTTTGGGGGTTGCTCTCTGGAGTGCCGACGCAGGAGCGCAAGCAATGTTTACGGCGCTCAACATCGCGTACGAGGAGCCCGAGCGTCGCAGTCTTTTTCATTTCTATCTCAGTGCATTGACTTTCACACTGTTAGGCATTTTCGGCGGGCTCGTGATGCTTATCGCCATCGTCTACGTGCCCCTGCTCTTTGCATCTGTAGGCTTTTCGAGTGAGTTTGAGTTTTTGGTGCGCGTTGGCCGCTGGCCTTTTCTCGCGCTGGTCGTGCTTGGCTTATTAGCGGTTCTGTACCGCGTCGGACCCTGTCGAAGGAGTGCCAAATGGCGCTGGGTAACCGTCGGCTCGATATTCGCGACGACCGTGTGGCTGCTCGCCTCTGCAGCCTTCTCGATCTACGTGTCGTATTTTGCCAACTACGACAAGACCTATGGCTCGCTTGGAGCCGTGATCATCTTGCTATTGTGGCTTTATATCTCCTTCTACATCATCCTCCTGGGTGCTGAGATAAATGCCGAGCTCGAGCTGCAAACGGCGGTGGACACGACCATAGGCCGTGCGAAGCCGATGGGACGGCGCGGTGCTTTCGTTGCCGACCATGTTGCGGGCGGACCTCAAGGGGACCGCCGGCCATCGAGTCCCGTCACGAGGGATCCCACTGCTGCAAAGCCTGGACCGCCGTAGCGATTTTTACTAGTGGACAGAGGAGATGAACAATCTCAAGCAGGATTCAGACTAGGGCTCGCTATTAGCACGCTGCGGCAATTTCCTGGACCAGGACGCACGCCTAACGGTCACTGATGAGCTTGACGGCCTTTGCCACGGAAAGAATGAGCCCGCTGCGTGGCGCACCGCCATACATTAGAGGTTCGGGATTAATGACGTCATACAAGGATTTGCTGGCACTTGGTCGCGGTCCAGTGCGCGTGCGCGCTGTGGCGAGCGCAGAGGACTGGACGGAGTGGGAGCGCGACTTTTTGGAGGGTCTAGTAGTTGAGTACGGCAGCGATGCCCTGACCACGCGACAGCGCGAAAAGCTTCTTGAGCTCCGGGAAGGTGCGGAATACGTCTCAACGATCGAAGGAGTCGATGTCTCGGCTCTGCTCGACAAATGTTGGCTCAGACGACGAGATCTCGACTACGAAGACGACATTGCCTTCATCGAGCAGGAGCG
This sequence comes from Pseudomonadota bacterium, assembly GCA_046735075.1. Taxonomy (GTDB): domain Bacteria; phylum Pseudomonadota; class Alphaproteobacteria; order Rhizobiales; family Methyloligellaceae; genus Methyloceanibacter. Next base: position 1,198 of record JBKPSQ010000241.1, on the reverse strand, counting down.
AGGATCTACCTCGATCAAACGGCGTCACATCGAACGACTCTTGCGTTGTTGCCGAAAGCTCGGTGTGATGGATCGCTAGCTCTCGTCTTGCCGGTCGTCCGTCAAATGTTACGCCGATGTAACGCTTGGAGAGTCGTTTAGATCAGGCTCAAAAAGCGCAAGAGCTTCATCATTCGCCTAATCGCGCAATCCCTTTGACGCGAAGGAGTAATGCCACTGCCATCCCCGCCACCTCTCACGGCAAAAGAAAAACGCAAGCTGCGCCGAGAGTTCAGGGTCAAAGGATATTGGGCGGTATATCACCAAGTCAGCGGCTTTCCTGGACCTAAGCGCGAATTCGCCCATCTTTGGCTTCGCGAGAGAGAAAGGGCCTCACACTTTTATAAGCGTTGGATCATTCCGCTAGCCATCATAGGCACCGCAGCGGTGCTAATAGCAGCTTACCTCATCGCCCTCCGATTGGGGTGGCTGCAGACTGATCGTTCGTAGGTATGATTGGGAGTGCGAACGAAGCACGTAATGGGTTCCATGAAGGAGTAAAGCATGGCTAGATGCGAGCAATGCGGCAATGATTACGACAAGAGCTTCGAAGTCACTATGGGCGGGCGTACGATGGCGTTCGACAGCTTTGAATGCGCGATTCAGGCTCTTGCGCCCACCTGCCCTCATTGCGGATGCCGCGTTATCGGGCATGGCGTGGAGCACAACGGAAACATCTTCTGCTGCGCCCATTGCGCTAATCAGGAAGGCGTGACCGGCCTACGCGACCGTGATTGATGCTTCAGTTTCTTGGCTTCTGATTCCAGCCAGGACGGGCCCCTTAAAGTCTGTCGCGCAACGAGCCTGACGAAATGTTTGGCCATTTGGAGTGGCGCATGTGCCATTCCAGGCGCTCGGCTGAAGGGAACTTTTCACGAATCCTCAGCGCATCACACATTTTTCCCCGACTATCGGGCATTCCTCTCCTGGCGACAGTGGCTCACCATTGCGTCCAATATAATCCACATGACTCGCTCTCCCGTAAGCAAAGGAAATCTTTACAAAGCAAGATTGGCTCGGCGCATATGACCACACCTCCGCGGCGCCTTCTGTGGTCTTTTGAGCAGGAGTGCCCAAGCACGAGAAAATTTGCTTCTGGGTTAAGCCGAGTAAATTCGAGGCTTCAGAGGTCGGCGGTTTCAAGGAGCAAGCCGCCAGC
>JBKPSQ010000240.1:0-3277 GCA_046735075.1 Pseudomonadota bacterium | reverse complement strand
CGATGGCGGGCAGGTCGGAGGCTATGCCACCTATTTGAGAGGCGGGCTCTTCGTCGACACCCTGGTCAATGTTCATCTCATGGAGGTCGACACCAGGACGCTTGGCTTCCCCAACTCGCTCGATGCCACCACGATCGGTGTCAGAACCGACTCAGGCTATCGCTTCGGTTCGTTCAATGGCGGGGCCTTCATCGAGCCTCTGGCCACCATCTCGGTGAACTGGGCCGACATCAACGGCTTCACCCTTGGCGGCAACAAGGTGTCCTTCGACGACGATCCCAATGTCAGAGGAAGACTAGGCCTCAGAGTCGGCACCTCGATGCCGGTGTGGACCGGCACCACCATGGAGCCGTTCGTGATCGGCAGCCTGTGGGGCAACCTCACCGACGACAATCAAGCGACGCTGGTCTCGACCGGCACCACCTTCAAGCTCGAGGACGACCTGCAAGACGTGTGGGGCGAGGTTTCTGCCGGGGTGAACTTCTTCAATCCCTCCGCCAACACCTCAGTCTTCGCCAAAGTCGACGTCACCTTCGGCGACGACCTCGACGGCGTCGGCGGCAAGGCCGGCATGCGCGTCTCCTGGTAGTCGCGCCCTCAGCGCATCGGATTGCGGTCAGGCAACGGCATCCCGATTGGGTCGGCACCGATCAAGGTTTGCAGTTGCGCAGCCGTCAGTCTCGGAATCGGAGGGCCGGCGTCCTTGGTCGCAAGCGCAGCGATGGCCGCGGGTGACTCGGCGGGCGGCTCCGGCGTGAAGCCGCCGGCGCTCAGCACCGTCCCACATTCCTTTGGCAACTGCGCCATCGTCAGCGGCGGCTTGCCGACCCAAGGCTTGGCCCCCGGCACCGCCGGCTTGGCCGCCTCGATCGCCGCTTTCTTCAGCATCGCGTACCAATTGGTGAGCTCCTGGCCGCAGCCATTGTCACCGGACACGTCCTTCTGGTTCTCGCAGCCGTCCATCCCCGGTGGGCAGTAGAGGCGCACATGGAAATGATAGTGATGGTTCCACCAGGGCCGCACCTTGCCAAGCCAGGACGTGTCGTTGCCGGTCTGAGACGCCTGCTGGCACAGCGCTTTCTTGATCGCGGGATGCACGAAGATGCGTGCCACTTGAGGCGAGAGCGCCGCGCGTCTGATGAGTTTCACCTGCTGCATGGTGAATACGTTGGGATCGACGCTAAACGGATCCTTGAGCATCGAGGCCGCCGTCATGTCCTCGCGCTCCTGCGGCGACAGGATATGATCTGGCATTGGGGTGAGCCAGATATCGGCGTCGAGCCCGACCTGATGGCTAGTATGGCCGGTGAGCATGGGCCCGCCGCGCGGCTGCGACATGTCGCCGATAAGAAGCCCCGGCCAGCCATCAAGGGCGCGTGAGTCGCTCGCCAACTTCTCGAGAAAATCGAGCAGTTGCGGCGTGCCCCAATTGCGATTGCGCGAGAGCCGCATGACCTGCCAGTCGGGGCCGTTGATCGGGAGTGACACGCCGCCTGCTAAGCAGCCTTTGGCGTATGAACCGATGGCACGGGCGGCAAGCGGGGCGGGAGCTGTGGCCGCCCCGAACATTTCACGGGCGATCGGTGACTTCGGTGCCGGCTTCTTGGCAGCAGGCTTTGCCGTAGGCTTCGGAGGCACCGCGGTCGCCACAGTCTTGCGAGGCGTGACCTGCTCCGCCGCGACCGCGCCGCAACACAAGGTAAGGATGAGGCTTAAAACGAGCCTTCGCATCTATCCTCGACTTTGAGATCCCCCGTGAGGCCCTCGAAGCAAAAGACCCTAGCACAAATGATGGCGGGAATTAGAAGTCTGGCCGCATTGCCAGAGTCTTTCCAATCCCGCCCCTTGGGCCCCCGTTCAGGAGATATTCAGAGGCCGCGCCCTAATCTCGCACGGTGTTGGCGGGGTGATTTATCCCTACCACATCACAGAACGAGCCGCAGCCCGCGGCCTTCCCACGGGGAGAGGGAGATCATCGATGAGACGTGTCGTGCTGCTGGCCGCCCTGTCGAGCCTGCTCGCCTTTGCCTTGCCCGCTTTGGCCAGGGCGCAGGTCGTGGCCCATATCAGCCTATCCAGCCAGCGCATGAATGTCTTCGTCGACGGAGTGCCGCGCTACAATTGGGCAGTCTCGACTGCCCGGCCGGGCTATCGCACGCCGACCGGCACCTTCAAGCCGACCGCGCTGTTACGCTACCACGCCTCGACCATCTATAGCGGCTCGCCGATGCCCTATTCGATCTTCTTCTTGCGCGGTTACGCCATCCACGGCTCCTACGAGACGAAATTTCTCGGTCGTCCCGCCTCGCATGGCTGCGTTCGACTGCATCCCGCCAATGCCGCGGCGCTCTATTTGCTGGTCAAGACTTATGGCCCGTCGAACACGGTGATTCGCATCAGCTATTAGCCTTCGCCTCTTTTTGCCTCAGCTTGCCGCCGTCCTCAGGTCGCACCCGGAACCCGCGCAGGGTTTCCGCGCTTATAGGGCGCGCGGCGGGAATTCAGATGATCCCGGATTGAAGGAGAGGGGCATGACTCTTCTGAAATGGGCACTAATTTGTCTCTTGATCTCGCTCGTCGCCGGCGCGCTCGGCTATACAGGTGTGGCTGCAGGAGCGGCCAAGATCTCTAAGATCCTGTTCTTCATTTTCCTGGTCGCTTTCCTGGTGATCGTGATTTTGGCGATCGTGGCCGGTCAGCTTGTGTTCTAGTCAGCCGGCAAGGTTCTACTCGCAGGCCGAAGGGGCGGGCGCTCCGCGGAAGCGTTCGTCGATCCAGGCGAGCGCCTGATTGACGCTGTCCTTTGCAGCAAAGGTGTGAGTCACGCCATTCAGCATGATGAAGGTCACGCGCGTACCCTGCTTGCAGAGTTGCTCGCCGAATTGCTTGGTGATCTCGGGCCTCACCGTAGTGTCAGCACTTCCCTGCGCCAGGAACACAGGCGCACCGGCCGGCGCCTGGCCCGGCGTGTTCCTCTGCATGATTCCCTTCCATGGCTCAATCTCGGTTGGATCAGCCTTCAGGAATTGCTCCCGATTGAGCGGCTTCTCGGCCCTCTCGATTGCCGCGAACTCGGCGATCGACTCGATGCAGTCATGCGCCAGCTGCTCGTAGACCGGCATCGCGACGGCATCGATTAGGCTCGTCGCCGGATCGTGGTAGAGCGCCGACCAGGCGTAGGGCCATGGCGGTCAGTTCCTTGCCCGCGGGACTCGATTTGTCAGCGTCGAATAGCTCGATCAGATAGGTCGCAGGCGCCGCTGCGGCGACGCCCACG
>JBKPSQ010000239.1:0-21923 GCA_046735075.1 Pseudomonadota bacterium | reverse complement strand
CGGCTTGTGCCGGCCATAGGAGAGTTGCGCGGCAAGCAGGACGAGGGGGAGACCGAGGACTGCCGACAGAAGCGGAATGTTGACCGGCACGAGGTTCGGCAGGGCGAAGATGAAAAGCAGCACTCCAAACCCGCGATCGTCGAGAGCGTCGCGGAGGGCACCCAGAGTTATCCGCGGCTCGCCATGGCGTGCCACGAAATCGCGCAGGAGCTGCGATGTTCGCCGGCTGCTAGGCGCCGGTGGGACGCGCCATTGGTCCTGATCCGTGCTGATGTCGTCCATCACACCGTGTCATGCTCCGCGCCCCCGCGAAAACTATAAGCCCCAATCATGAAGCTTGATTCAGGCGCGTGAGACAAGCCGCTAATTGGCGTTAGGGGCTTGAGCTTCGGCCTTCACCTCGGCGCACTTCTTGGTGGCGAACGTATTGACCAGCCGAACCACCTCCGGGCCGAGCACATTGGTCGAGTTGTCCAGCCCGGTGCCGGCATAGATCAGCGGATAAATGAGAAGCGGCGCGGTCGCAGGACCCCAATTGACGGTGGCTTCGGTTGCCTTGCCGCCCTTGAACTTGACCTTGGGCGACATGGTGATCTCGACCGCGTAAGGCTCGGCTTTGTCCTTCTGCGCGAGCGTGCAGCGCACCTTCTGCTGCGGCATGACGATTTGGTATTCCGGCTCGCTCATGGCCTTGGCCAGAGACGCGCGCGGAAGCTCGAGCTTCGACTGGCAGATCGCCTTGCCCCATTGCCAAGAGATCTTGCCGCCGAGCATCTTGGAGATGTCCTCCTCGCGCCAGGTCTTCGTGATGTCGCAGGAGACGTCTTCCCCTGTCGGATCGCGTGTGGCGATGGTCTCGCAGATCTTGGCCTTGCAGGCCTTGCGCGCTTCCTTCTCGGCTTTCTCGTCCGGCGTCAGCTCCGGCGGCTTTTCGGCTGCCGCTGCGCCAGCCTGAGGCGGCGGCGTCTCGTGATTCGTGTCTTCGGCCGCAGAGACCGGAAGGCAGACCGACAACAGTGCCACGACAGAAGCAGCGAGACGGAGCATTTGCTTCATCAGTCCCCTAAGTCGTGCTGTCGAGGGCTTTGATAATTGCGTCACCCATCTCGCGCGTGCCGATGGTGCGGCAGCCTTCTTGTGCGATATCGGCGGTGCGCAAGCCTTGGTCGAGCACAGTGGCGATGGCGCGCTCGATGCGGTCGGCGGCATCGCCGCAGTAGAACGAGTAGCGCAGGCACATGGCGAGACTGGCGATGGTGGCGATAGGGTTGGCAATTCCCTTGCCGGCAATATCCGGTGCCGAACCATGCACCGGCTCGTACAGTGCACGGCGGTGGCCCTTCTCGTTGGCCGCGCCGAGGGAAGCGGAGGGCAGCATGCCGAGAGACCCGGTGAGCATGGCTGCTTCGTCCGACAAGATGTCGCCGAACAGATTGTCGGTGACGATCACATCGAACTGCTTCGGCGCGCGCACGAGTTGCATGGCGCAATTGTCGGCGAGGATGTGCTGGAGATTGACGTCACCGTAGCGCTCCTTGTGCAGCTTGGTAACGACCTCGTTCCACAGCACGCCGGTCTTCATCACGTTGCGCTTCTCCGCGGAATGCACCAGCCGCTTCCGCTCGCGCGCAAGATCGAAGGCGACGGCGGCGATGCGCTCGATCTCGTAGGTATCGTAGACCTGAGTATCGACAGCTCGCTTTTGCCCATTACCGATGTCGGTGATGGTCTTGGGCTCGCCGAAATAGACGCCGCCGGTCAGCTCGCGCACGATCATGATGTCGAGTCCCTCGACGCGATCTCGCTTGAGCGAGGAGGCGTCGGCGAGCGCCGGGTAGCAGATGGCGGGGCGCAAATTGGCGAACAGCTCGAGGTCCTTGCGCAAACGGAGCAGCCCTGCCTCGGGCCGCTGATCGTAAGGCACGCCATCCCATTTCGGGCCGCCGACGGCGCCGAGCATGACGGCATCGGCGGCAAGCGCACGCTGCATGGTGGCGTTGGAGATCGCCTGCCCATGAGCGTCGTAGGCGCAGCCGCCGACGAGGTCGGTCTCGGTCTCGATCGAGGCGAGCCCTTGGGCGTCGATCCAATCGATCAGGCGCGAAACCTCGCCCATCACCTCCGGGCCGATCCCGTCGCCCGGGAGCAGCAAAAGCTTGTGAACCGCCATGGATTGATGCCTGCCCGCTTGCTAAGACCTCGCCGGCGAGTTGGGTAGCGGGAGAGCCTGATGCTGACAAGAGCGCTGTTTGCCTTGATGTTGCTCGGCGTATCGGCGCCGGCGTGGGCCGAGGAAGCCCAGGTGAAGGCGCTCGGGATCACCGACCATCAGGTGACCCCTGAGGAACTCGAAAAGGGAACTGCGTTGCCTCAGCCGCACTTCAATACGCCGGCCATCGCCTATGCGTGGGTCACCAACTTGAAGAAGGGCGACGAAATCGAGATCGCGCTTGTCAATGGTGACACGCCGCTCATGCATAACAGCGAGACGCTTACCGAGGACGAGCCGAATTCGCTGCTGCAAGCAGGCAAGCGCGGCGTCCCTGCCGGCGGTTGGCCCGAGGGCAACTACCACGCCACGCTCAAAGTCACGCGCGACGGCAAGCCTCTGATCGAGCAGAGCTCGACCCCGATCACATTCGATTGAGGCGCGATCGCGATTTGAACGCGCCCGGAGCGGCCGGCGTTATTCCGGCATGACGTTAAAAGCGATCGTTCAACTGCACGCTGAAGCACGGAAATGAGCCTTCGTCCACCGAGCTTCTGCTTGGCCAGATCATCGAGGCGATGAAGAAGTTCGACGGTCATCCGCGTCGTAGACCATGACATCAAGCCTGGCGTCACCTCCGACGAAGGCAGCGGCGATGCTTGGCCCGCGCTGCGGAAGAAGATCCTCGAGGCGCAGATCTTCCTGCTCGGCACGCCGATCTGGCTCGGCCAGCCGTCGAGCCTGTGCAAGCGCGTGCTCGAAAGAATGGATGCCTTCTTGAGCGAGACCGACGATGCGGGTCGGATGGTCTCCTATGGGAGGGTTGCTTGCGTGGCCGTAGTCGGAAACGAGGACGGCGCGCATCACGTCACCGCCGAGCTCTACCAGGCGCTTGCCGATGTCGGCTTCTCCATCCCCGCCAACGCGACAAGCTACTGGGTAGGGCGGGCGATGCAGCAGACGAACTATATCGACTTAGAGGAAACGCCTGAGGAAGTCGCGACCGCCACGGCGATGGTCGCAAGCAACACGGTGCATCTCGCCAAGCTCCTCAGCGAGCATCCTTATCCAGGCTATCTCGCCAAGTAACTCGCGACGGCGCTACGCCCAGGGGCGTTCGTGGCGCGACTTCCCCTCAAAGGTTTCGATGTGCTCCGCCTTCTCGAGCGTGAGCCCAATATCGTCGAGCCCTTCCATCAGGCAGCGCTTGCGGAACGGGTCGATGTCGAACTTGATCACGCCGCCATCTGGGCCTCTGATCTCCTGCGCCTCAAGGTCGATGGTGAGCCGCGCGTTGTCCCCGCGGGACGCGTCGTCGATGAGCTTGTCGATCTCTTGCTGCGGCAACGTGATGGGCAAAATGCCGTTCTTGAAGCAGTTGTTGTAGAAAATGTCGGCGAAGGACGGCGCGATGATGCAGCGGAAGCCGAAATCGAGCAGCGCCCACGGCGCGTGCTCGCGGCTAGAGCCACAGCCGAAATTTTGTCCGGTAATCAATATCTTAGCTTGCGTGTAAGGCGGCTTGTGCAGCACGAAGTCGGGCAGCGCCGCGCCCTTCTCGTCGTAGCGAAGCTCGGCGAACAGGCCTTTGCCGAGCCCGGTGCGCTTGATGGTCTTGAGGTACTGCTTGGGGATGATCATGTCGGTGTCGACATTGATCATGGGCAGATGAGCTGCGATCCCGGTCAGCGTGGTGAATTTTTCCATTCCAAGTCCTCGTGCTGGTGCAGGCTATGTAGCGCCGCGCATTCGCCATTTCCAGTCACATGAAGTCTCGCGACATGCCGCTTTTCAGCCGCAAGGCCACAGAATAAGGTCCCCCTCCGACTGCGGCGAGAGGGAACAGCGCGATGGCTGGAACGGTGATCTACGAGGCGCATCCGGCGATGTTCCGCGCGCATCCGTGGTGGTTCATCGGCTGCATCATCCTCATTCCAGTATTCGGCCTCGGGGTTTTGCTGCTGCTCTATTGGTACATCCATACCCGGCAGACCGCGCTCACCGTCACCGACGCCGAACTTCTCTACGAGCGCGGCATCCTCAGCAAGGACCGCACCTCCGTGTCGCTCAAACACGTCCGTGCCGTGCACGTGACGCAAGGCTTCCTGAACCGCATCCTGGGAATGGGAACGATTCAGATCTCGACCGCTGGCGATCAGCCCGAATTCACGGTAGCCGACATGCCTGACCCTGGCATGATCAGAGAGGCGATCTCGAGGGCGCAGAACCAGGGAGCGGATTAGACCGGCAATGCCGAGCGCTCACGACGATCGCGATCGCAAGGACTCTCTGCGGCTGCTACTCGCCGCTGCGGTCGCGCTCATTCTGCTGGTCGCGATCGTGTGGGGCGGCCTTTATTACCTGTTCGAAACTGCGAATTTCACCGACCCGTTCGCCGCGGGCCTTGGGCTCAAGAATGCGGCGCTGATCGCCTTCGGCGTTTCGCTTGCGGTGATCCTGGTCATGGCCGTCGTCTCGGGCGGCGACGCCATTTTCGGCGAGCTGCCGTTCACCATCGCCGGCTTTCTGATCTTCTTCGTGATCTTCTCGCTGATGATCGCCTGGATCTTCTAGGCGAGATTACTCGGCGGGGCCGAGAGTGTTCGGCTGCGGCGTGGAGCTTGAGGTGCCGGCGTTCTGCTGCGCCGGGCGTCCGACGAGCTGCTGGTAATATTTGCGCATGGTCTCGCAGCGCTCCGGTCCCGGCGGGTGTACCGAGTCGCCCTTGAGCTGCGAGATGAAGGTGCAGATGTCCTCCATGCCCTGGGCATCGAGCCACCCCCATTTCACGCCGCGCCTGATGGCGAACAGGTCGGCCTGGGTCTCGTCGGCGCCGACGAACTGATGTCCGCATTCGTGGCTGTAGACGTAGAGCTTCACCTGAGTGGAGAGACCCTGGATCTTCTTGGTGTTGAGGATCAGGAAACCGGGAAAGGCGCCCCCCCAGCTGTCGAAATTGGAATTCATCACCGTCGGCCGCTTGCCGCAATTGACCGCCTTGCCGTCGATCTTGAGCGCGCCGTGTTCCACGACCTTGGCGTCCGGGCCCGCTTCTTTCAGATATTGATCGAGGCTCGGGCCTGAGGTGGTCGAGCCTTCGTTACCCGACCATTCCTGCGCCGCCACGGAGCTGGGGTGCCCAGCGCAGACCGCTAATCCCAGGGCGCAACCAAGCGCCCATCCCAAACGTGCCCGTCTAGCCAGCATGACGAATCGTACTCTACGGCGGTGACAAAAATTGCGCAATTGCGGCAGGTTAGCGCGAGCCGTCTTGCGCGGTTATGCCGCCTTTCTTGGCAAAGCATTGGCGGAGTTGATTACAGCGCGCCTCAGGGTCCGGATGGAGCGGTCCGTGGCCGGCGATGTTGAACACCGCGCAGACGTCATCGAGCGCTTTCTGATCGAGCCATCCCTCGCGCCGGGCGCGCCGCACGGCATAGCAATCGGCCGCTGTCTCGCTCGGCCCGTAAAGGATATGCCCGCATTCATGATAGTAGATCAGCCACTGCACCGGGCGCGGCAGCTCCTTCATCGCCTGCATGTTGAGCATGATCACGGTCGAGGAGACGGCGAAACCCTCGAAGTCCCGCACTAAGGTCGCGGTCGCACCGCAGGAGAGCCGGCGGCCAGCGATGACCAGCCTGCCGGGCGCGACGAGCTTGCCCTGATCGTACGCGGCGACATCCTCCGTGGGGTTGGCCGCGACAAGAGCGAGGCAAAGCGCGAGCAAGATCCCGAGCCGGGCAGCTGACAGCATTGCTATTCCCCCTGCTGCCCTTTGTGATTCCTTTTGCAGTCTGCGGGCGCGCAAGAGCCCTCGTCAACGGCAAAACTCTACGTTGCGGCGTCCTGCTCGATGCGCTCCATGTCGTCGTCGGACAGGCCGAAATGGTGGCCGATCTCGTGCACCAGAACGTGGGTGACGATAGCGCCAAGCGTCTCCTCGTGCTCGGCCCAATAATCGAGGATCGGCCGCCGGTAGAGAAACACCATGTCGGGGAGGGAGGTCACGTCGCTCACACTCTTTCGGGCGAGATCGACGCCGGAATAGAGACCGAGCAAGTCGAAGGGCGATTCGAGTCCGAGCGAATCGAGGACGTCATCGGTAGGCAGATCCTCGACCCTGATCAGGACCTCGCCGGTCAGCTTGCGGAAACGGGCAGGGAGCTGACGATAGGCCGATTGGGCAATGGCTTCGAGCTCGGTGAGGCTTGGAGCCTCGCGGGCCGCCCAGTCCAAGCCTCCGTCCTTGCCTTTCATGGTCCTTGCTACCACGCCGGGCAGGAATTTCTGAATAGGACCTGAATTTCCCGCTCAAGTCGCATTCAGGCCATGTCTTTACTCTAGTGAGCGATGACGAACCGCGGTTGGCGCGGACCCAAGAGACGAGGGATCAAGATGTTGCGAAAAACCTATATCGCCGCGTTGGCCTTGGCCGGCTTCCTATTCGCCGGCGCTCTAGGCGCGACGTCCGCTTCGGCACAGGGCTGTGGCCCATGGAATAACTGGTGCATGCCGCAATGCGGCGAATGGAACAACTGGTGCCAGAACGAGTGCGGGCCGTGGAACAACTGGTGCCTCGCCCAATGCGGGGCGTGGAATAACTGGTGCCGTGGCGCGTGCGGCCCATGGAATGGCTGGTGCTCACAATATGCCTATGGCCCGGGCACCGGCTGGGCTCCGGGGTGGGGCGGTCCGGGATGGCGCGGCCCTGGTGATTACTACCGAAGAGGTCAAGGCTGGGGTGGTGGCGGAGGCGGAGGATATGGCCGCGACTACGGCCGCTATAACCGAGACAACGATTGGGACAACGGCCACGACCATCACAACGGCAAGGGACGCCACGACGGCAACAACAACAATAATGGCTACAATCAAAGGGGCCCCAACGATAACGACAATGACAACGGCCCGCATAACGGCAGCGGCAAGGACAACAAGAAGAAGCAGGCCAAGAAGGACGACCACGACAATGACAACAACAATAATAAGAACAACAACAATGGGAACAACAACGGCAATGGCGGCAATTCCGGCATCAACATCTACGGCCGGCGCCCGAACTGAGGCGCGCCGCGGCTTGTAACCGACAAGGCCCCGCTCGCTCGGCGGGGCCTTTGGTTTCCGTGAAAAGCAGGACTTAGCGCGGCTTGCGCGCGACGATGATCGCCTCCTGAAGCGTGAACACAAGGCTGCCATCTGCCTCGCGGGGCTTCAGCAAGGCCTTCAACGACTCATCTGCCAGCATGGTCTTGAGCCGCGCGATCGCCGAGTCGGCGCAGCGCATGCGCTGCACCCAAGGGCCGAACTCGATGTCTTGGTCCATCTGCTCGCTATGCTCGGCAGTGAAGCCTGCGGCATCGAGCAGCGCCCTCCACTCTGAGACACTGAGGCAGCGGCCGTGACTCGGATCGCGTAGCTTCTCGAAGTGATTGTAGGCATCGGCGAGCTCTTGCTCGTCCGGCGAGATGTTGTCGACGATGGCAAATGTGCCGCCCGGCATCAGCACGCGAAAGGCTTCAGCGACGAAGGCGCGCGGCTGGCCGAAATGATGAGCCGCAAGCCGGCATGTCACGAGGTCGAAACTCATGTCGGGGAAGGGGAGATCCTCAGCCCTCGCCCGTACCGTCTTGAGGTTGCCGAGGCCGCGCTCGGCCGCAAGCCGCTTCGCTTCCGCCAGCATCTGATCGGTGATGTCACTCGCGGTGACCTTGGCGACGAAGGGGGCGAAGGCAAGCGCGGTGTGGCCAGCGCCGGTCGCGACATCGAGCAGGCGCCAGGAGGATTTTGGCTGAATGAGCTCAATGAGCCGGCCGAGGCTCTCGCCCTTGGCGTGCACGGACGACGCCGCATAGTCGGCGGCAGCCTCACCAAATTTCTGCTGAACGAGTGAAGCCACGCCTAGTGGAAGTCGCGGATGTCGACGAAGCGGCCGGCAAGCGCCGCCGCAGCCGCCATGACCGGCGAGACGAGATGCGTGCGGCCGAGCCGCCCCTGCCGCCCCTCGAAATTGCGGTTGGACGTCGAGGCGCAGCGCTCGCGTGGGGAGAGCTGATCGGGGTTCATGCCGAGGCACATCGAGCAGCCGGGCTCGCGCCACTCGAAGCCGGCATTCTTGAAGATCTGGTCGAGCCCCTCGGCCTCGGCCTGGGCCTTCACCAGGCCTGAGCCGGGCACGATCATGGCGCGGATATTCTCGTTAATGTGCCGGCCGTTCACGATGCGCGCGACCTCACGCAGATCCTCGATCCGGCCATTGGTGCAGGAGCCAATGAACACGCGGTCGAGCTTGATGTCGGTGACCTTCTCGCCGCCCTTCAGCCCCATATAGTCGAGTGAGCGCTCGGCGGCGCGGCGCTTGGTCTCGTCGGCGATCTCCGACGGCACCGGCACGCGGCCTTGGACCGACACTACTTGTTCGGGACTCGTGCCCCAGGTGACGAGCGGCGGCAGCTTCTCGGCATGCAGCACGACCTCCCGGTCGAACTCCGCGCCGTCATCGGAGTAGAGCTTCTCCCAATGATGTTTTGCCACCTCGAAGGCGCCACCTTTCGGCGCGCGCGGGCGGCCCTTGATGTATTCGAAGGTGGTTTCGTCGGGCGCGATCAGGCCCGCGCGAGCGCCGCCCTCGATCGACATGTTGCAGATGGTCATGCGTCCTTCCATGGAGAGCGCGCGGACCGCATCGCCGGCATATTCGATGACATGGCCGTTGCCGCCAGCCGTGCCGATCTCGCCGATGATGGCGAGGATGATGTCCTTGGCGGTGACGCCATCCTTGAGCGCGCCATCGACGCGCACGCGCATGTTTTTGGCCTTTTGCTGGATCAGCGTCTGCGTGGCAAGCACGTGCTCGACCTCGGAGGTACCGATGCCGTGGGCGAGCGCGCCGAATGCGCCGTGGGTCGAGGTGTGACTATCGCCGCATACAATTGTAGTACCGGGCAGAGTGAAGCCTTGCTCGGGGCCGACCACGTGCACGATGCCCTGGCGGCGGTCGCGCTCGTGGTAATACTCGATACCGAACTCCTTGGCGTTCTCGGCAAGGGTCGCGACCTGCAGCGCCGACTCCGGATCGTCGATGCCCTTGGAGCGGTCGGTGGTCGGCACGTTGTGGTCGACCACGGCGAGCGTCTTCTCCGGCGCACGTACTTTCCGCCCCGCCATACGTAGGCCTTCGAAGGCTTGCGGACTGGTGACCTCATGGACGAGATGGCGGTCGATGTAGATAAGGCATGTGCCGTCAGGCGCCTCGTGCACGAGGTGCGCGTCCCAGATCTTGTCGTAAAGGCTGCGGGGCTTGGTCATTGCTGGTCTTTTGAGGACAGATTTAGGCGTCAAATAGCGATTACGAAGCCGCTTGCCAACTCTTTGTGCTGCCCAGGCTTCAACCATCTCGCGGAGCCTCAGCCAGGCGCAAAAGAGTGGGCGGGAACACTTCCCGCCCACTCTCAGACTTGAGCCGCCAAATCCGGCGTCGGTCTAGGCGCTAATGCGATCGGTTGTCTGCATCAATACGCGCGGGTCTTGGGTTTCGGCGCCTGATGCATTGCGGTCCTGCTCGGCGGTTTCCCCGCTGTCGCCTTGCCTGCCGGTTGCGCGCCTGCGGCCGTCTGTTCCTGCGGCGCCGGTGCGCTTCGTCCGTTTTTCACAGCAGTAAATTGCGATTCCTTCGTGCAGGCATCGGAGCCGGGCTGTTCGACGCACATCGGGTAACCCGCGACAGCGCCGGTTGGCGCCAATGCAGCGGCGCCGAGGGCGAATGCAGCCGTAGTGGTAAGCAGAGTTATGGTCTTCTTATGCATGGGTTTCCTCCTTGAGAATTGAGAGGCTACCCTTTTGACAACGCCTGCCGCCAAGCATGTTTCCCCGCGCGGAAATTTTACTCGCGGCGCCCAGAAGCGCATTCCAGCCTTCGGCCGCAGCGCTTTGGGAAGTGTTGTTGTTGGGCCCGCGGCAATCCAACGCATGCCGAACGAGAAAAAGCCCGCGGAGTGAACGCCAGTCTACGAACAGGCCCGACAGCGGAAGGGATCCGTGCCGGTTGCTAAATCGACAGTGGCATCGCTCTCCGATGGAGTTGCCCTGCGACCCTAGCTTTTCTTGGGCTGCTTGGCGGGCTTTTCCTTGGCGGCCTTCTCGCTCTTGGCCTTCGGTTCTGCGGGGGCAGCCGCCTCGGCTCCCTCGGCGCCTTCCTCTTCCCCGGCAGGGACCTCCTCGACCGTGGTCGAGGCCATCAGATCGCGCGCCTGAGAGATCCAGTCCTGGTTCTCGATGGCGCGGTTCAGGCTGAGCGCCTCATCGAGCCTTGAGATCTCGTCGTCCGTGAGGTTGGCGATCTGCTCGTATTTGATGATGCCAAGCTTGTTGAGACTCTTCTCGGTGTCCGAGTTGAGGCCCTTGATAAGCTTGAGATCGTCAGGCTCACCCTTTGGCCTGGTGAAGCCTTTGAAGGCCTCGGCCTTCTTCTTGCCCCGGACCTCCTGGCGCTCGACGATACGGGCCGACTTGCCGCGGCGGCCGCGCAAATAATAGAGCTTCGCGCGGCGCACCCGGCCGCGGCGCACCACCTCGATCGAGTCGATCAGCGGCGAATGAACCGGGAAGACACGCTCGACGCCCTCGCCGTACGAGATCTTGCGCACAGTGAAATTCTCGTTGATCCCGCCGCCAGCGCGACCGATGCACACGCCCTCATAGGCCTGCACGCGCGTGCGCTCGCCCTCGACCACCTTGACGTTGACGCGGAGGGTATCGCCGGGACCAAAATCCGGCACCTTCCGCTTCTTGGCGATCGCGGCAACCTGCTCTTTTTCGAGCTGCTCGATGATGTTCATGACTAATACCTTTCGGTGGGCGCCTGCCTGGCTTGTGGCCTTCCGGCGAACGCCATTCTTTTTGATTGATCCTTAAGTTGATTGCGAGCGGGAACGCTCGCGAGGTTTCCTACCTTAGCTTTCCCGCCTTGTCGATGGATTTGGACCAGAAATCGCGGGCGGTCAGGACTTACGGTGCGGGTGGGTCTGCCACAGATCTGGCCGGCGGGCTTTGGTCAGCTTTTCCGCCTGCTCGCGCCGCCATTTGGCAATCTCCTTGTGGTCGCCTGACAGCAACACGTCCGGGATTACCCGTCCCTCCCATTCGCGTGGGCGCGTGTAGTGGGGATATTCGAGAAGCCCTTGCGCGAAGCTTTCCTCGGCGAGCGAGCTTTCATTGCCGGCGACACCTGGCAGGAGCCGCACCACGGCATCGATGACCACCTGTGCCGCAAGCTCACCCCCCGAGAGCACATAATCTCCGATCGAGATCTCCTCGACGTTCCGTGCCTGGAGCACGCGTTCATCGATCCCCTCGAAGCGGCCGCACAGAAGGATGATACCGGGTCCGTCTGCAAGCTCGCGCGCCTGCTCTTGCATGAACGGGTATCCACGCGGGGACAGATAGATCGTGGGCGTTCCTACGGGCATTGAAGCGCGCGCGGCGTCGATCGCGGCGGCGGCGATATCTGCCCGCATCACCATGCCGGCACCGCCACCTGACGGCGTATCGTCGACCGAACGATGCTTATCGGTGGCGAAGTCGCGAATATCGATGGCCTCGAGCGCCCACTTGCCTTCGGAGAGAGCCTTCCCTGCGAGGCTCGAGCCGAGCGGCCCGGGGAACATCTCCGGGAAAATGGTGAGCACCGTGGCGCGCCAGGTCATAGGGCTACTCGAACAAGCCTCCGGGCGGGACGATGGTGATGCAACCGCCCTCGACGTCGATTTCAGGCACTGTATCGCGGGTGAAGGGCACGAGCACCGTCGCGCCGCTACTTGCGGGTTTCACCTCGAGCAGGTCGCCCGCGCCGAAATTCTGAATCGACACGATCTCGCCAAGTTGCCCGCCGTCTCGGCTTAGAGCCCGAAGCCCGACCAGGTCGGCGTGATACCACTCTTCCTCACCACGCGCGGGCAACCGCTCGCGCGGCACATAGAGTTTGGTGTTGACGAGTGACTCTGCGGCGGAGCGCGTGGTGACGCCCTTGATGCGTGCGATCAGAGCCTTAGGCGTGGCGCGCAGGCTCTCGATCTCGATCTGCCGCCCGCTCTCGTCCTGAAGCGGGCCGTAGCTCACGATGCTTGCGGGGTCCTCGGTATAAGAGCGAATCCGGACCTCGCCTTTGAGCCCTTGCGCCGCGCCGATCTCGCCAAGCAGCACCAGCGCCTCCTGATCGGCCAAGGCTATTCGGCGGCGGACGGCTCGGGCTCAGCCGGAGCGGGCTCCGGTGGCGGAGCCGCGGCAGCTTCGGCAGCGGCCTTGGCTTTCTCCTCGGCAGCCGCGCGCTTCGCCTCCTCGCGCTCGACGCGCTTCTTGCCGGGCTGGCCCTTCTGCGGGTTCGAGCGCGCGTCGCGCTTGCGCATGCCGGCCGCGTCAAGGAACCTGAGCACGCGGTCGGTCGGCTGCGCGCCGTGTGACAGCCAATGTTGCGCCCGCTCTTTGTCGAGCCGCACTCTCTCGCCGTGGTCCTTCGGCAGGAGCGGGTCGTAGGTGCCGATCTTCTCGATATAGCGGCCGTCGCGCGGGCTCTTCGAGTCTGCGATGACGATGCGGTAATAGGGCCGCTTCTTAGCGCCGGCCCGCGCCAGTCTGATCTTCAGTGACATGGTTTCATTCTCCTAATGCGTTTGAACTCATCGCTTCTTCGATCCGGGCAGGCCGGGTAGCCCGCGTGGGACGCCGGGAAGACCAGGCAGCCCGCGCGGAAGGGGTCCGCCAAGACCCGGGAATGTGCCGGGCGGAAGCGGTGGCAGGCCGCCTGGTGGCAGGCTCGCGCCTTGCGGCAGCTCGGCCGGCATCTCCGGGGGCGGACCAGAGCCAAACATCTGACTGAAAATGCCGCGCTTCTTCCCCATGGCCTTCATCATGTCCGCCATCTGCCGGTGCATTTTCACGAGCTTGTTGATGTCCTGCACACTGGTGCCCGAGCCTGCGGCAACGCGCTTCTTCCGCGAGGCATTGAGTAGCTTAGGGTTCCTGCGCTCGGCCTTGGTCATCGAGCCGATCATTGCCTGCTGGCGCTTCAGGATCTTGTCGTCGAGATTGGCGGCGTCGAGCTGCTTCTTGATCTTGCCTACGCCAGGCAGCATGGCGAGCACGCCGCCCATGCCGCCGAGCTTCTGCATCTGCTGCAATTGCTCGGAGAGGTCGTTGAGATCGAAGGCGCCCTTCTTGACCTTAGCCGCAATCTTCTGCGCCTTGTCGAGCTCGACAGTTTCGATGGCCTTCTCGACCAGGCCGACCACATCGACCATGCCGAGGATGCGGCCGGCAATACGGTCGGGATAAAAGTCCTCGAGCGCGTCGAGCTTCTCGCCGACGCCAATCAGCTTGATCGGCTTGCCGGTGACGGCGCGCATCGAAAGCGCAGCACCGCCACGCCCATCGCCGTCGACACGGGTGAGCACGATACCGGTGAGAGCTACGCGCTCGTTGAAATTCTTGGCGAGGTTGACAGCATCCTGGCCGGTCAGCGCGTCGGCAACGAGCAATGTCTCGTGCGGCTTGGCAATCTTCTCGATGGCCGTCGTCTCGGCCATCAGCTCTTCATCGATATGGGTGCGGCCCGCGGTGTCGAGCAGGAGCACGTCATAGCCGCCGAGCTTTGCTGCTTTCAGCGCGCGCTCGGTTATGGTTGTCGGCCCCTCACCGGGGACAATCGCGAGCGTGGCGACGCCAGTCTGCTCGCCGAGGACGCGAAGCTGCTCTTGCGCGGCCGGTCGCCGCGTATCGAGCGAGGCCATCAGCACCTTCTGCTTGTCTCTCGCCTCGAGCCGCTTGCCGAGCTTGGCGGTGGTCGTGGTCTTGCCCGAGCCTTGCAGACCGACCAGCATCATCACCACCGGCGGCGTAGCGGCGAGATCGATTCCTTGGGCATCATGCCCAAGCACGCGCACGAGCTCGTCATGCATGATCTTGATGACCATCTGGCCCGGGGTGATCGATTTCACCACCTCCTGCCCGACGGCCTTGGCCTTCACGGCCTCGGTGAAGTCGCGCACTACATCAAGTGCGACATCGGCTTCGAGCAGCGCGCGGCGCACCTCGCGCATCGCCTCATTGACGTCTGCCTCGGTCAGCGCCCCTTTTCGGGTGAGCTTGTCGAGGATGGCGCCAAGCCGTTCCGATAGCGTTTCAAACATCGGTTGCTTCCAAACCAAAAACGCACCCGAGGGCGCATCGCGCTGTCGGGTGTTGACCCCCCTGCCTCCCCATTTATTCGTTGCGCTCAAGTGGGCCAGAGGCCGGTAGCGCAACAAATCAACGATGTGCAGGGCGGCGGCTCGTAACTTGAGCTGCCCTTGAATTTCGGCCGGAATGTCGGCGACGCAGCCGGCTAAGTCAAGCCTTGGCTGCGGTCGGAAAGTAATTGCCGTGAAAGTGGAAGGGAATGGCGTGGGGCGCTTCGGCCCGCGCCTTTTCTACGAGGGTTGCCGCGTCGAGTACGAGCAGGAAGGAGCGCTGCTTGGCGGTGTCCAGCACGATCGACAGCAGCACGCCGTCGTCCTCTGCGCCGGCTGACGGGGTGGGCACGAATACCGGCTCGCCGGGATAGAGGCCCGCCACATGCCATCTGGCCACCGTGCCGGTCTCCGTATCGATCTTGACGATCGAGTCGAGAAAATCGCCATGAGTCTGAACGCTTGTCCCCCACACGTAGCGATAGGGCCTGCCGGCATGAACCGTGTAGTTGATCTGCGGCAGCTCGAGCGGAACCTCGGACAAAGCCCGCCGTGTGACCGGCTCATTCGCGCCTAGTGGAACGTGGAACCGCGTCAAGGTGCCGGTCGCCGTGATTGGGGCGCCTGCGCGCAGTGGCGCGAGGTAAAGCTGATCGATGATGGCGGCATCGGGATAGACGATGACGTCGACCGTCAGCCGGTCATGGTCCAGGAATGCATTGACGTGGTGGAATGCGAAGCACGCTTCCACCGTCGCGGTGCGCACGATTTCTCCCGTATCCTTCGCGACGATGTGGAATACCAGTCCGCGCTCTGGCTCCCAGCGATAGTTGCGGATGAAAGGCCTGCCCGAGAGCCTGAGCTCGATCGGATTCACCACCAGCGGAAACTCGGTGAGCACGAGATGGTCCTGGCTCATGCCGAAGCTGTGCATATAAGACGGCCGTTCGACCGGCAGTCTTGCAACGCCCCTCTGCGGTTATGCGGCAGAGGCGGTAGAGGCTCTTCATGCCGAAATCGACGATATAGTTGTAGTGGCAGCGTCTTGCCGCGTCATAGTGCGGGTGCGCTGTCGAGACTTGACCGCTGAGGCTCTGCGATAGCCGAATACGCCGAGCGTCTTCAGCGTCTCTGGCTGAAAGCGCATCGGGATTGAGGTCTCGGTAAACGCTACGAGGTCGCGCGCATAATCCGAGACATTCACGCAGCAATTGTCGGTGAGCTTGGGATTGAACAGCGCCGCGACGCGGCCGAACAGCGTGCGGCACGGGTCGGTGGCAAATTCGCCGTAGGAGATCTTGCCGGTCGCTTCCGCCGCGGAGAACGCCTTGCCCTTGAGGAAGCGGCTCGTGTAGCTCACGCGGCCTTGCGCGAAGGCGAATCTGTGCAGCATCGCCAGCCCGTCGAACCAATGATTATAGGTGCGGGCACCGACCTCGAATTTGGAAGGTCCCGTCCGCAGCAGCGCTCCTTCGAGCCAGGACGGCAACGTACCATCCACCTTGAGCGGCATCGGCTCCGGCGTCTCTTGCGTCAGCGAGCGAAAGCCTGCGCCGTACGGGAACGAGGTCTTCTCCAGCATCTGGCACCCTCGCGAAGCCGAGAACTAGACAGTGCTCCCCAAAAGCGGCTCAAGATGGACGGCGAGGTCGAGCAGGGTCTCGTCGCAGCCCGGCCAGCCGATGAAAGAAAGTCCGACGGGATAGCCGGCGGCCAGTGCGGCAGGGAGCGAGACCTGCGGCAGGCCTGCATGGCCGGCGAGGCAGGTAAAGCCAAGGGTTTGCGCGCGGAATTCCGAAAAGGAGGCGCCGTCAGGAATGCCGCGCTCGGGCGGCAGTGTTGGCGTCGTCGGCAGCACGATCAGAGTGCAGGGCGAGATCAGGGCAAGCACGCGGTCGGCGATTTCGGCACGCAAGGCACGCGCTGCTTCGGCTTCGGCGCGGGTAACTTCCGCCGCCATCTCGAAGCGCTCTTTGATCCCGGGACCAAGTTCGACATTGTGCGACTGAAGGAAGGGCAGCAGTGTCGATTGGATCTCGAAGCCTTGAATGAGGCGGAAGGCATTGCGCCAGGCGGTAATCTCCTCCTCGTCGGCTATCTCCCTGTGCTCGGGTTCGGGCAAAGCGCTCTTGAGTTTCCCAATCGCGTCCCACAGTGCCTGATCCATGCTCGCCTCAGCATGACCGAAGAAGTTTTCGGCGAGAATGAGCCGCTCGACCTTGGCTTCGACCTTTGCTCCTTGCAGCAGCACATGACCAACTTTGCGAAACAGCTCTGGGTCACGCGCAAGGAAGCCGACCGTGTCATAGCTCGGCGCCATTGCCGTCGCGCCGGCCGTGTCGATGCGACCGAACGTCGGACGCAAGCCATACAGGCCGCAGAACGAAGCCGGGACGCGTATCGATCCGGCCGTATCGGTGCCGAGCGCGAAGTCGCACATAGAACCGGCAACCGCCGCGGCCGCCCCGCACGAAGAGCCGCCGGTTACATGCTTCGGCGCGCGCGCGTTGACGGGCTGGCCGTAATGAACATTGGTGCCGAGCACGCTGTAGAAGAACTCGTCACAGACGGTGACGCCGGTGCACGAGGCGCCCGCCTCTAGCAGTCGCGTGATGACTGGCGCTGTTTCGCGCGAGGGCGTCGCGTGCTCGTAGAAGTCAGGATTGCCGTTAGAGACCTTGCGCCCTTTGACGGCGAACAGGTCCTTCACCATGAAGCTCGTTCCGGCGAGAGGGCCAGAGTTGACGCCCCGGAGCGGCTCTTTCAGCGTGTGGGGGACAAGCGCACCGACCGGATCGGCGGACGGAACCGAGATCATTCTTGCCCCTCGCTTCTAGCCGCATGGACTCGGGCGGAAAGGCCATATAACACGGGCGGCCTTCTCTCAATGCTCGAAAGGGAGAACACCCGTGCAGGCTGGGCACGCAACGGGACAGGGCTTGCCACGGGCGGTGTGGGCGCTCGGGTTCACCTCGCTCTTCATGGACACCTCGTCTGAGCTGGTCCACGGGCTGCTGCCCGTGTTCCTCGTCGTCACCCTTGGCGCAAGCGCGACTGCGCTCGGTGTAATCGAGGGCATCGCCGAAGCCACCGCGCAGATCACCCGCGTGTTCTCTGGCTGGCTGTCGGACGCGCTTGGGCGGCGGAAAGCTCTAACTGTAGCTGGCTACGGCCTCGCTGCAGCCACCAAGCCGCTGTTCCCGCTTGCCAACTCTATCGGGCTAGTGCTCATCGCTCGCTTTCTCGACCGCATCGGCAAAGGCATCAGAAGCGCGCCGCGTGATGCTTTGGTCGCCGACCTCACGCCGTCTGCGAAGCGAGGCGAGGCTTTCGGACTTCGACAGTCGCTCGACACGATAGGCGCAACGCTTGGCCCCGCTATCGCCATCGGATTGATGTATCTCTTCAATGACGACATCCGCACCGTGCTGTGGTTCGCCGTCATCCCCGCGGTGCTGGCGGTCCTCGTTCTGGTGATTGGCGTGAAGGAGCCGGCGCACAGGCGAGGCAAAGAGCGGGCGCCGCTACATGCGAAAGAGATCGGACAACTTCCTCACGCCTACTGGCTCGTCATCATTGCCGGCACAGTCTTTACGCTCGCGCGATTCAGCGAAGCCTTCCTCGTGATCCGGGCACGCGACGGCGGCCTCGCTCTTGCCTGGGCCCCTGCCGTCATCGCCGTTATGAGCCTGGTCTATGCGGCAAGCGCTTATCCAGCAGGCAGGCTCCAGGACAAGATTGGCGCGCGGCCCCTGCTGTTGGCTGGCCTCATTGCCCTCATTGCTGCGGACCTGCTGCTAGCTTACGGCCCGACGCTTTTCGCCTTCTTTGTCGGCATCTGTCTGTGGGGACTGCATATGGGCCTGACCCAAGGCGTGCTTGCAGCCCTGATTGCCGAGACAGCGCCAATGCGCCTGCGCGGCACCGCCTTCGGCCTGTTCGGCCTCATCACCGGGCTTGCCGCTCTGGTCGCCAGCATCTTGGCGGGTCTGTTTTGGGACAGGATAGGTGCCTCCGCCACTTTCCTCGCCGGCGCGAGCTTCGCGGCCATGGCATTCATTGCTTTCCTGCTTGTGAGGCGCGGCCCGACCGACCTTGCTGGAAGTCAAGGACCTGCTCGCCCTATATAGAGCCTGCAAACTCAGGCGGCGCTGATGCAAACTCAGTCCATACCATTCCGCAAGATGAACGGGCTCGGCAACGACTTCGTCGTGCTCGACGCCCGGGTGCGCTCTCTTGTGCTCGGCGAAGACGCGGTGCGCGCCATTGCCGACCGCAAGGAAGGCATCGGGTGCGATCAACTCATCGCCCTCGAACCCTCTGCGCGGGCCGACGTGTTCATGCGCATCTGGAATGCCGATGGTGGGGAAGTGGGAGCCTGCGGCAATGCTGCGCGCTGTGTGGCTTCGTTGGTGGCCGCCGAGCGGGGCGAGCCGCATGTGAGCATCGAGACCGAGAGCGGGGTTCTCGATGCGGCGGTCAACCGGGACGGCAGCGTCACCATCGACCTGGGCGTGCCGCGTTTTGCTTGGAACGAGATCCCGCTGTCGAAGCCGTTCGGCGATACACGCAGCGTCGAGATTCAAGTTGATGATCCGGCGCTGCATTCGCCGTCCGTCGTCAATGTCGGCAATCCGCATTGCCTGTTCTTCGTCGACGATGCGGCCGCACATGACCTCGCGCGCCTCGGTCCGACGCTTGAGCACCATCCGCTCTTTCCCGAGCGCGCCAATATCTCGCTCGTGCAAGTGCTAGCGCCTGAAGCAATCAAGGTTCGCACTTGGGAGCGGGGCGCGGGCCTTACGCGCGCTTGCGGGACCGCAGCCTGCGCGGCAGCTGTCGCTTCTGCGCGGCGGGGGCTGACCGGGCGGAAGGTTAAGGTCACTCTGCCAGGCGGCGATCTCCTGATCGAATGGCGGGAGGCGGATGGCCACATCCTCATGACCGGTCCTTACGCACTCGACTATGAGGGCACTCTGCCTTCGGAGCTATTCCAACCCGCAAGTGTTTAGCTTCTCGAAAGTTTCGTGTTAGAAGCCGCGAATGTCGGATATCGAAATCATCACCTTCGGCTGCAGGCTCAATGCCTATGAATCGGAGGTCATGCGGGAGCATGCCAACGCCGCCGGATTGGGCGACGCGGTGATCGTCAACACTTGCGCGGTGACGGCGGAGGCCGTGCGCCAGGCGCGGCAGGCGATCAGGAAAGCGCGACGCCAGCGCCCAAACGCCAAGATCGTTGTTACGGGCTGCGCCGCTCAGGTCGATCCGTCCCGCTTCGCCGCGATGGTCGAGGTCGATCACGTCATTGGCAATCAAGAAAAAACCGAGTGCGGGACGTTCGTTGGCCTCAGCGGCGACGCAAGCGAGCGCGTCGTGGTCAACGACATCATGTCGGTGCGCGAAACCGCGGGCCATCTGATCGACGGCTTTGGCAATCGCGCCCGCGCCTATGTGCAGATCCAGAACGGCTGCGACCATCGCTGCACGTTCTGCATCATCCCCTTCGGCCGTGGACCGTCGCGGTCGGTGCCAGCCGGCGAAGTTGTGGCGCAGGTGCGGCGGCTGGTCGAGAACGGCTATGCCGAGATCGTGCTGACCGGCGTGGATATCACCGCCTATGGCGCCGATCTCCCCGGCGAGCTGACGCTCGGCAAGCTCGTGCGCAAGTTGCTCAAGCTCGTGCCTGAGCTGCCGCGGCTCCGACTCTCGTCGATCGATTCTGTCGAGGCCGATCCGGCGCTGCTCACGGCGATCGCCGAAGAGGAGCGGCTGATGCCGCACCTCCATCTCTCGCTGCAATCGGGCGATGACCTTACGCTCAAGCGCATGAAGCGCCGCCATGCCCGCGCCGACTCTGTTGCGTTTTGCGAAACGATGCGGCGTGTCCGGCCCGACATGGTGTTCGGCGCCGACCTAATCGCCGGTTTCCCCACCGAGACAGAAGGCATGTTCCGCAATTCGCTATCGCTGGTCGACGACTGCGGGCTGACCTTCCTCCACGTGTTCCCCTTCTCGGCGCGGGAGGGCACGCCTGCTGCGCGCATGCCGCAGGTCAATGGGCGCACCATCGCGCGCCGCGCGAGCGAACTCCGCGAGAAGGGCGTCGCGGCGCTCAAGTCGCACCTCGCTTCAGCCAAGGGGCGCCGCATTCAAGTGCTCATGGAAAGGTCCGGACAGGGCCGGGCGTCGGATTTCACGCCGGTCATGCTCGAGGCGCGGGAGGGCGCGGGCACACTGCTCGATGCCGTCGTAACGGGAGATGACGGGGCCTCTCTCTTGGCCGCGAGGGCGCGGTGAATCAAGGCAAGAAGCCAGGTTTCTTCGAGCGGTTGTTCGGCGGAGGCACGCCTAAGCCATCCGAGCCGAGCGCTCCCGCAAAGAGAGAGCCCCCGTCCGATGCGCCGAAGCGCAAGCCGCCGGCCAAAGGCCCCGCCAAAAAGGAGCCGCCAGAGGAGAAGCGCTCGCCCAAAACCGGCTCGGGCAAGCCAAAGACGCCGGCCAAGCCTAAGGGACCGCCCCCTCACGCTCCCCACCCCGCGCCTGACGAAAGCGAAAAACCTGCATCACCTGAGGGAGCGCCACCGCCGGCCGCGCCGGCGACCAAGCCTCACGCCACCCCGCCGCACGAGCGCGCGCCGGGCACTCGAGAAAAGGGCACGCCTGATGCAGCACCGTCCGAGGAGGCGGGCCAAGTCAGTCCTCTTCCCGGCGAGAAGCGGCCCTCCACGCCGGTTCCTGGTCCTAAGGAACGGCCAAAGGGCGCTGAGCCGAAGCGAAGCTGGCTCGCCGAGCTGCGCAAGGGCCTGACCCGCACCTCGAATGCGCTGTCGGAGAATCTTGCCGGCGTTCTGACCAAACGGAAGCTCGATGAGGGAGTGCTGGATCAGCTGGAGGAGGTCTTGATCAAGGCCGATCTCGGCGTCGCCATGGCCTCACGCATCAGAGATGCGCTGGCGAAAGACCGCTACGACCGCGGGATCGACGCCGATGCAGTGCAGGGGATCTTGGCTGCCGAGGTCGCTCGCGTGCTCGAGCCTGTGGCGCAGCCTTTCGCTCTCTCGCAAGGTGCGCGTCCCCACGTCCTTCTCGTCGTTGGCGTGAACGGCACCGGAAAGACCACCACGGCAGCCAAGATGGCGCGCCTGTTCAAGCAGCAGGGCTTGAGCGTCATGCTGGGGGCAGCCGACACCTTTCGCGCCGCGGCCATCGACCAGCTCAAAGCGTGGGGCGGGCGTGTGGGCGCCGAAGTCGTGGCCAAGGACGTCGGCGCAGATCCCGCCGGCGTCGCCTATGAGGCGCTCGAACGTGCGCGCGCTGAAAACAAAGATGTGCTTCTCATCGACACGGCGGGCCGCTTGCAGAACAAGTCTGACCTCATGGCCGAGCTCGCCAAGATCGTGCGCGTGTTGAAGAAGCTCGATCAGACCGCGCCGCACGGCGTCGTGCTCGTGCTCGACGCTACCACCGGTCAGAATGCGCTCAACCAGGTG
>JBKPSQ010000238.1:0-5817 GCA_046735075.1 Pseudomonadota bacterium | reverse complement strand
ATTGCCGAGATCGCCAAGGCCGACGATTACGGTCTCAAAGCATCGGACTACGCCGTGCCCAACACGGATGGCTTCGATCCCAACGACCCGAAAGCCACCGATTGGCTCGCCGATGCCGAAGTCAAGCTCAGCTATGCCGTGCTCGACTACGCCAACGACGCGCGGGGCGGCCGCATCGATCCGCAGCGGTTGAGCCAGAATCTCGATCCGACGCTTGCCCTGCCCGATCCGTCGGAAGTGATCGCCTCGATCGCCTTCCGCTCCGACCCCGCCGCCTATCTCCGCAGCTTCCAGCCCGACCAGCCGCAATTCGAGGCGCTGAGGCAGAAGCTGCTTGAACTCCGCGGCGGCAAGACGGTCGAGACCGCGAAGCCCGACGTGGTCATCATCCCCGACGGACCGGTGCTTAAGTTCGGCATGGAAGACGAGCAGGTCGCGCTCCTTCGCAAACGGCTCAACGTTCCGTCAGAGTCGGGCGCCAACGAGAAGCTGTACGACAAGGCGGTGTTCGAGGCCGTGCGACGGTTCCAATACGCGCATGGCACCATCCCCGATGGATTGGTCGGCGCCGGCACTCGCCGCATGCTCAACGGCCAACAGCAACAGCCGCAGCGCAATCTCGGCGGCCAGGCGAAAATCGATGCGATCCTCGTCAACATGGAGCGCTGGCGCTGGCTGCCGCACGACCAGGGCCCCTACTACGTGAACGTCAACATCCCTGAGTTCATGCTGCGCGTGTTCGAAGATGGCAAGGTGATCCATTCAACACGCGTCGTCACCGGGAAGCCGGACAAGCAGACGCCGGTGCTCTCCGACGACATGGAAGAGATCGTCTTCAATCCCTATTGGAACGTCCCGAACTCCATCAAGATGGAAGAGATCGCACCTTATTTCGGGGGCGGCGGCGGCTTTTTCGGCGGCTACGATACGTCCATCCTGCAACGACATGGTTTGCTAATCAGATATGCTGGCCGCGACGTCGATCCCGATACGATCGATTGGAGCCGCAACGATATCCGCAATTTCGATCTGGTTCAGCCGCCGGGACCGAGCAACGTGCTTGGCCGCGTGAAGTTCTTGTTCCCGAACAAGCACGACGTCTACATGCACGATACGACGCAGAAGAACCTTTTCGCGCAAACGGTGCGGGCCGAGAGTCACGGCTGCATGCGCGTGCAATATCCCGAGAAGCTCGCCGAGCTCATCTTGAGTCACGACAAAGGTTGGAGCCAGGCCCGCGTCGACTCCAACTTCGACGCCGGCGGCGATTATCACGTCGCACTCGATCACAAGATCCCGGTCTACATCACCTATTTCACCGTGAGGGTGAACGACGACGGCACGCTATCGACGTTCAACGATATTTACGGCCACGACTCGAGGATGATTGCCGCACTCAACGGCAAATATGTGCCGTATCAGCCGGCGGGCAGCGACGATGAGGTGGTCGCGGGCCAGTACAAGCCGTGGAACAAGCGAACCCGCCGCGAAACGATCGATAACGACTTCACGCGCGCCCTGTTCGGCTTTTAGGTCGCAAGCCCGTAAGAAAGCTCGAAAGCCCGGCCAACTGGCCGGGCTTTTTGCTTTAGGCAGTCATTTTGTCACAGCCCCTCATCGCGCCGCACGGGCGTTTCTCCAAGCTACCAAAAGGTAGTGTCCACCTAGGAGGAGGAGATCCAAATGAAGAAAATTCTTTCTGTCGTCATGGCTGTTGGGCTGGCTGTTGCTTTCGCGGGGCCGAGCTTTGCTGCTGCCAAAGTGCCCACAACCAAAGCGGGTTGCGAGAAGGCCCACATGAAGTGGGATGACTCGACGAAGACCTGCACAAAGGGCAGTATGTAGTCGTCTCAAAAAGCAATGAGGGCGCCGGCTTTGGCCGGCGCTCTTTTTTGGAGGACCGCTTATGTTTCGAAATGTTTGCTTTCTCGTCATCGTGGCTATTGCGCTTGCGCTCGCACCTGCCGCCTTCGCCGGCAAGGGTAAGGGCAAGGGGCACGGACATGGCCATCATCATCACGGCCACAGCCACTATCGGGCCGGTTACCACTACAAATACGCGCCACATGGCTGGCGCCGGTATCAAGCCCGTCCGCTCGGATGGTACGGCCGCGGCTGCATCGTGGTCGGCCCCGTTTGGTACTGCCCATAAACGGACGAGCACCCAAATCGCGAGAACCCCGGCGATGAACTGCCGGGGTTCTTTTTGTCAGGTCAGTGCCACTTCGCGACTACGGCTGCATCAACGCGGCGACCGCGGCAACGATCGTCTTGGGCAAGGCAGGCTTGGTCAAAATTCGACAATTCGGCCATTCGGCAAGCGCGGGATCGGCGTCGAGCTGGCCGGAGTAAAAGACGAATGGCGTGCCGTGCTTGGTAAGCTCGCGCGCAACCGGCGCCACGGTTTCCGAGCCGAGTCGCACATCGAGGATCGCTGCCGCCACCTGCCCGTCGGCCAGGGCTTCCATAGCATCGGCGATCCCGCAGCATGGGCCGATGATCTCGGCACCTGCTTCGCGCAGAATCGATTCAAGATCGATCCTTATGAAGAAATCGTCCTCAACGATGAGCACCCGGCAGCCACTCAGACAAGGAGCCGATTTACGTTGAGGGAATTGATCCATGCTTTGGCTCCGGCAGTGGAAATTCGATGGTGCAGACGAGACCATCCTGCCGATATTCACGCGCAACTGAGGCATCGGGAATTCCCTTCTCAATCAGCGTGCTTCCGAATCCAGTTTTCCCAGGCACCTTCACCGCGGGGCCGTCCTTCTCTCGCCAGATAACCGTCAGGATGCAACGGTCGTTCCGTAACTTCGTGCTCCATGAAACAGTGACGGTCCCTTTGCTGTGGGCGAGCGAGCCAGCCATATTTGGAGGTATTGGTCGCGAGCTCGTGCAGTACGAGGCTAAAAGGCGTGGCGAGGTCCGCCGGCAGCAATACAGGCTCGCCTTCGATGCGGAGCCGATCGGGATTGTCCGAGATATACGGCTCGAGCTGGATTCGCGCCAAAGCGCCCAGGTCCGCTCCGTGCCAGTCCGATTGAACGAGCAGGCTGTGTGCCGTACCAAGTGCAAGCAGCCGGCCGCCGAAGCGCTCTATGAAATCGTCGGCGGAAGCGCTGCTGCGCAGAGTCTGATGCGCGATCGACTGAACCACCGACAGCGTGTTCTTGACCCGGTGCGCCAATTCGCCGAGCAGCAATTGCTGGCGCTGCTCCCAGAGCTTGCGCTCGGTGATGTCCCGCGTGCTTTCCATCACCAAGCGGCGGCGTCTAAGGCTTCGAGCTGGAGACGGCTCTCGACAATCAGATCTTTTCCGTCTTTGGTCTCTTGCCGTAGCTCGCCGGCCCAATTGCCGTCGGCAAGCAATGCGGCCCGCAACTTGTCAAATGACGAGTTCGGCACGACCGTTCTTAGCAGTTTCTCCTTTTGCTCGCCCAGTGCTTCGGCCCGCGTATAGCCGTACAGCTCTTCGCTGCCGCGATTCCATTCGATGATCCCGCCGTCGAAATCCCACACGAAGATCGGGTCGCGGGAAAGATCGACCAGTAGTTTCTGCTGCAACAGGTTACGCTGGCTTTCGGTAGCGCTTCCTCCACGTTCCGGCGCTCGGTGACGTCGACAAAGGTGATCACGACGCCGTCGATCCTGTCGTCCACCGTGCGATAAGGCCGCATGCGGACGTCATACCAATTGCCATTCCGGCTTTTGACCTCGCGCCGAACCGGAGCAAGTTTGGTTAGCACCGCTTTCGCATCATTGGTGAGATCCGGATAGTCGAGCTGGTGCGAAAAGTCGGTGATGGGACGGCCCTCGTCGCTCGGCGTGAGGCTGAACAGCTCGGTAACCTTGTCGGTGAAGCGCTTGATCCTGAGCCCCGGTCGAGGAACAGCGTGCCGAAATCGGTTGCCGCCATGAGATTCTGTAGATCGCTATGGGCGCGCGAGATGGCCTCGAGCTTCAGCTTCAGCTCGCTATTGACGGTCTGCAGCTCCTCGTTGATCGATTGCAGCTCCTCTTTGCTGGTCTCCAATTCCTCCGAAGTCGAGCGATATTCCTCATTGATCGATTGCAGCTCTTCGTTCGCGGCGCGCAGCTCCTCATTCGCAGCGTCTGATTCCTCGCGAACCGTTCTGAGCCGGCTCTGGGTCAGCTCAAGCTCCTCGGCCAGGCGTCGCACCGTCTCATCGTTGCTGTGCGTGCCGCTCGCGAGGGCGCTCTCGTCAATGGCGTCGCCTTCGATGAACATGACCAGCGCATAACGAGACGAACCATCCTCTTTTGCCGGTCTCACCAGCAGATGCACGCGGCGCGCGGCGCCATTGAAATGCACGGGGATCGGCAGGCTAAGCACCGGCTGGTTCAGCTCAAACACGCGGTGCAGCGAGGAGCGCAGCTCGAAGCGAAGCTCCGGTCGTGACAGATCGGCAATGTCGCCAGTCAATGGCCCGCCAGAGGGCATGAGATAACGGCCGGCGTTGTCGGAGAGATGGATGACGCGATGTCCCTCATCGACCAGAATGCTGGGAGGGGCGACTTGCTCGATAGCGCGGCGGTGCAGCGCGGCTTCTCCCAATGCAGCGGTGGGACTCATTGTGCGGGAAAGTTGCGTCACTTGCTCGCGTACGCGCACCGGTCCTAGCAGGCGTGGCAGCATCCGCGGTCTGTCGCCCGCTTGCGTGGTCGACTGGTAGAGCCGAGCGCTGCGGTCGATCGTACGAAACAGCCCTGGCGGATGATCGGCGGTTTCGGAGGAGCCTAGCAGAAGATAGCCGGCCGGGTTCAGGGCGTAATGAAAGGTGGTGCAGACCTGTTCCTGCAAATCACGGTCGAGATAGATAAGCACATTGCGACAGGAGATGACGTCGACGTGGGAGAAGGGGGGATCCTTGAGAAGATCGTGGATAGCGAACAACACGATGTCGCGCACGTCCTGCCTGACGCGATAATGGTCGCCTTCCTGCACGAAGAACCGCCGCAACCGCTCCTCGCTGACATCGGCTTCGATCGCCGCCGGGAAGCGTCCTTCGCGCGCGGCCGCGAGAGCACGCGAGTCGAGATCTGATCCGAAGATCTGGATTGGTGGCCGCAGCTCGTGGCGCGCGGCCTCTTCGAGCAGCAGAATCGCGATCGAATAGGCTTCCTCGCCGGTAGCACAGCCGCAAACCCAGACCCGAATCGGTTCGCTCGGATCTCTGTCCTTGAACAGTCCAGGCACGACATCTTTTGCAATCTTGTCGAACGCCTCGCCGTCGCGAAAGAAGGTGGTGACCGAGATGAGGAGGTCGCCAAGCAGCGCTTGCGCTTCCTCCGTATTGTCTCGCAGGAACTCGTAATAATCTTGCAGGCTCTCCGTGCGGGACACTTGCATGCGCCGCGCGATGCGACGCAGTACCGTCGATTGTTTGTACTTTGAAAAATCGTGTCCGGTGCGAACGCGCAGATGTGACAGAATTTTCCGCAACACCTCTTGATCGAATTTGACGGTGGCGGCCTCGGTTGCGCTTTGCTTGATGGCGATGAGATCCGCCAGGCGATGACCGAGGTCCTGAGCGGGCAATATGAAATCGGCAACTCCCGTGGCGATCGCGCTGCGCGGCATGGAGGAATACTCAGCCTCCTCCGGGTCCTGCACCAGAATGATGCCGCCGGATTCCTTCACCGCACGCACGCCGATAGCGCCGTCTGATCCTGCTCCACTGAGAATGACAGCGAAGCCATCGCCGAGCCGTTCGGCGAGCGAGCGGAAGAACATGTCGATTGGCGCTCTCTGCCCGCGCGGCTCGTCGAATTCCACGGCACAAATCCTATGGT
>JBKPSQ010000237.1:0-15699 GCA_046735075.1 Pseudomonadota bacterium | reverse complement strand
GACCTTCACAGTCGCCAAACATGGATGCCGTGATAGGCGGCAGTGATCGAACCCTCATTGGCGATGGCGATGTTGCCGTAGACGCCCGTCGCAAAAATCCCGTCGACTCCGCCATAGAGAGGGCCGCTATTGGTGATCGCGATATTGCTCGAGAGACTGAACGCGTCGATCGCGTACGTACTGGCGATTACGGTGCCTTTGTTGACGATGGCGATGTCGCTGCCGACCCCAGCCGATCGGGCGCTAATGCCGTCGCCAACTTGATAGACGTAAGCCAGAGCCGTGATAGTGCCGCTGTTATAGATCGCGATAGGACTTGCGGGACCTGAGCTTGCCGCCAGAATGCCCCTAGCGTTGAAATCGCCTACAACCATGAGGTCGCCGCTGTTGGCGATGCTGATCGGGGCGTCGCAGCAATCAGTCACGGCATAGATGCCGTTAGCGTCGTTGCCGGTTACCGTAATCGGACCGCTGTTCTCGATGGCGATCGAGCTCTGTTCGCCGTAGGTGCGCGCGCGAATACCAAAAGCAGAACCGGAAGAGGCGCTTACATTGATGGCGCCGCTATTGCTGATCGAGATGTCGCTGTCGGTCTGGTTTGTTTCTGTGTAGATGCCGTAGGCGAAATATTTCGCAGAAACAGTGAGTGCCCCGCTGTTCTTGATGCCGAGATCGCTGAAAACAGCAATGCCTTGCGCATCGATCCCGCGCGCATCCCCGCGCGCATTAACGGCGATGTTGCCGCTATTGGTGATGGCAATCGGCGAGTAGCAGCAAAGAGTGACCGCGGAAATGCCGGCTGCCCCGCCGTCCAGGGCTGTCGCTGCGATGTCGCCGCTGTTTTCGATGCTGATGGGACCACCAACACCAAATGCTTCGGCACGGATGCCGAAAGCGTTTTCACCGGCGCTAACACTGATATCGCCGCTGTTCTCGATGGAGATGGGACTGTCGTCACCGAAAGAGCGTGCGCGAATTCCAAGGGCAAGCGTAAGGGATTCCTCGGTGCTAAGCGTGACGTCGCCGCTGTTAAGGATGGTGATTGGGCTCGAGTCGTTCAGGGTCTGCGCGTAGATCCCATAAAGGGATCCTATGGATGCCGGCGCCGTAGTTAACGCCCCGCTGTTGTTCAGGTAGATGCTGTAGGGGCCGAAATTGGATGGATCGGCCGGCGTCTCGAGAAATATGGCAACACTCGAGCCGGGCGGATTGACCACCGGCTCCGCTGGGCGCGTCTCGGTGTTGATACAGACGATCGAATCGTCTGCTTGAACGTAGATTGCGCTTCCAGGCGGCGTAGCGCAGCCGACCACCGCATGGGCCGACCTTGGCGCTGCGATCGTGCCGAGGAGAAGCGTCGAGGCGAGCGCTGTGCCAAGTAGCAGCGCGCGGCGGTCGCTTACTCCCACCCCAAACCACAGCGCCGAACGTTGCGGATGCCGGCGGTGTGGATACCCGGCGCGCCGCAACCTGCGGGCAGACGACGTGCGTCGCCGGTAACACCGGTCCCCCAAAAATCCCCCCATCAGGCGCGCTTCAGGGAGCGCTTTTCCTGCCCAACAGGCAAATCTTAGGGAAATCAGCCACTAGCAATCTAGTGCAGCCGGGCCACACTGGGCGGAAATCGCATGACCAGGGTCGAGGAGGGCTTTGGACATAGTTTCGGCTTTCCCTGACGCACTTCCTGCTGAGTGCTCCCAATCACCTGTTTCAGCCTATAAGCATAGGCATGGCGAATTACCGCACCGTCGTCCGCTATTTCCCTCCGGCGCTCCACTACCTGCAACAGCGCAAATGGGTCCGGCGCGGCGATGTGCTGGCCTACGCGCCGGGCGTGCACGCGCCGTCGTTCAGCACCGATGCCTTGGGCTTTCGCCATACCAATTTCGAAGGCCGCGATATCGGCATCGCCAACATAGAAGACTACGGCCGCCTAGGGCTCGTTCTCGGTTCGTCGCATCTGTTCGGTTTCGGGCTCAAGGCAAATGCTGAGACGCTGCCCTCGCGCCTTTCCGAGCGCTTCGGCTATCCCTTTCTCGGCATTGTCTATCCTGAAGCCGATACGCGGACCCTATGCCACGCTATTCCGCCTCCTTCGCCAAGCAGGAACGCGTATTGCGAACGTGATTCTCATCACCGGTGGCGACTTCACCCGCTATTGCTATGTCGAAAGCGCCGATCCTTTGTTCGGCCCGCCTATGCTGGCGAGCGATGCCCGCTCAAAGCAGGCCGCGGGATCGGATACCGAGTTCGCAAGCTTCATTCACTTCACCTGCTTCTGGACCAGGGCTTGCGGCGAGCTGGCGAAAGAGGCTGGCGTTCCCCTCAGCCTTGCCGAAGACGTCACCTTCTTCGAGAAGTCAAATCCCGATGCGACTGAGGCGGCGTGCGAGCTTGGCGTGCCGCGCGGCGAGCTGCAAACCAAGCGGTTCACCTTGCATCGGCGTCACTTTGCGGCATCCTTCGCCGCGCGTCGCAAGCTTGCCGAGACCTGCCGCCTCAGGCTGGTGAGCTTTCCCCAACCTGGAGAACTCCGCTTCATCGACGAATATCACTATCGCGCCGAGAGCCAGTCGCTCATCGCCGAGCGTCTCGCCGAGCAGATCGACTGATGCCGCTTCAAGATTATTGCTTGGGCTGTCGCTTATCGAGCGCGGCGAGCCCATCGGAAAATCCGGTGAGCTGTGCGACCGCCTGCAGCGCCTGTCCGTTCAGCGCATAGACGGTAATCGTGCCCTTCTGCGACTTGGCGAGTTCCTGCTTGAGATCGTCGGGCACAAGGAGAACCGCGCTGCATTGTTGCGGGACGCAGGCCTGGTAAGGCATCCGGTAGACCTTTACCGCGTCGGGCGAGAATTCGAGGCCCTTTTGCAATGCGACCCCGGTCGGTCCGTCGATCCTGAGTACGAGGTTGCCTTTAGGCCCATAAGCCACGGTCACACGAAAGACGAGTTTATTGGATTCGCGTTGGACCAGCGCCTGGACGAGAGAGCAGGGCTCCTTGCCGTCCTTGTCCTTGTCCTTTCCGCAGACGAGCGCCCATTGGCCGAAATTGCCGGCGACCGTCATCTCAGGCTGCTTTGCAGGCTCACCTTGTGGTTTGGCTGGTGCAGCAGGCTTAGCTACAGAGCCGCCGGGCGTAACATTGCCACCGGTTTGGGCCAGGGCCAGCCCGCCGGCGATAAGTGCAAGTCCGGAGACGAGCGTCAGAGCGAGGCGCCACCGCATCATGCCTGACCCTTCTTGTTGTATTCCCGCATGCATTCACCTCCTGCCGGAATGGGTAAGCGCCGGCGAGTATAGACAGCAAAATAACCGCCGTAAGTGCAAGTGCATCCAACTCTTAGGCAAAAACATTCCATCGACCGCCGCCCGCACCTCGCCTATAAGCCCGCCATGCCAGTCACCTTCCCGAAAATCGGCTTTGTCAGCTTGGGTTGTCCCAAGGCTCTGGTCGACTCAGAGCGCATCATCACAAAGCTGCGCGCCGAGGGCTATGAGCTGTCGTCGAGCTATGAGGGGGCGGACGCGGTCGTGGTCAACACTTGCGGCTTCCTCAACAGCGCCAAGGAGGAGTCGCTCGAGGCCATCGGGGAGGCGCTGGGAAAGAACGGCCGCGTCATCGTCACCGGTTGCCTCGGTGTCGAATCTGACCGCATC
Source organism: Pseudomonadota bacterium (assembly GCA_046735075.1). GTDB lineage: Bacteria > Pseudomonadota > Alphaproteobacteria > Rhizobiales > Methyloligellaceae > Methyloceanibacter. The sequence goes on along the minus strand of JBKPSQ010000237.1, from coordinate 12,039 downwards.
CGTGCCCGTTATCCCGATGTGCTCGCCATTACCGGGCCGCATCAGTACGAGGCGGTCGTCGAGGAGGTGCACAAGGCCGTGCCCCGTCCGCACGACCCTTTCCTCGATCTATTGCCGCCGCAAGGCATCAAGCTTACGCCGCGCCACTATGCCTATTTGAAGATCTCGGAAGGCTGCAACAACGCCTGCAGCTTCTGCATCATCCCGGCGCTGCGCGGCAAGCTCAAGAGCCGCCCACTTGGCGAGGTAATGCGCGAGGCCGAGAAACTGGTGGCAGCCGGCGTCAAGGAGCTGCTCGTCATCTCGCAAGACACGAGCGCCTACGGGCTCGATCTTCGCTATGCCCAGAGCGCGTGGCGCGGAGAGGAGCGCGATACGCGCTTCATCGCTCTTGCCGAGGCGCTTGGCTCGCTCGGCGCCTGGGTGCGACTCCATTACGTCTATCCTTATCCGCACGTCGATCAGGTTCTACCGCTCATGGCGGATGGGCGCGTGCTGCCTTATCTCGACATTCCCTTCCAGCATGCGAGCCCCAAAGTACTGAAGGCGATGCGGCGGCCAGCGCATCAGGAGAAGACGTCGGAGCGCATCGCGCATTGGCGCGACCTCTGCCCAGAACTTGCCATCCGCTCGACCTTCATCGTCGGCTTTCCCGGCGAGACCGACGAGGATTTCGAGCTTCTACTCGATTGGCTCGGTGAGGTGAAGCTCACACGCGTCGGCTGCTTCAAATACGAGAACGTCGATGGTGCCGCTGCCAATGCGCTCGATGGCCATGTGCCCGAGGAGGTCAAAGCAGAACGCTACGGGCGATTGATGGAACGCCAGCAAGCGATCAGCGCCGAGTTGCTCGCGAGCCGCGTCGGCAAGACGATCGAGGTGATGGTCGATGAGGTTGACGATGAAGGCGCTATCGCCCGCTCGTATTGGGACGCGCCGGAGATCGACGGGAATGTGTATCTGAACGGCGAGACGGGCCTCAAGCCGGGAGAACGGGTGACGGTCCGCGTCGAAGCGTCCGACGAATACGATTTGTGGGCTGATCGGGTGACCGCGCGCCAGCCAATCGGCGCGTCCGCCTAGTCGCCGGATTAGGCGACGCTGGCTGCCCTTGCCTTGACTTCCTCCTTCGCCCCTTCAGTCCATTCGGCCATCGCGGGAAGCGCGAGCAGCCTTTCGCAGTAGGCTTGAGCTGCGCCGTCATCGCCGAATTCCGAAAGGTCGACGCCATAGGTACGGAAGCGGGTGGCGACCGGCGCGAACATGGCGTCAGCGTTGGAGAAGCTGCCGAACAAGAACTCACCACCTTTCCCGAAGCGCGACCGGGCATCATGCCAGATCGCCACGATCCGCCGGATGTCAAATTCGAGAGCTTCGCTGACCGGCGGGCACGGCAACGTTGCCAGAAGCTCTATGGACATGTCGTTGCGCAGCGTGACAAAGCCGGAATGCATCTCGGCCGAGACACAGCGAGCCGCGGCGCGCGCTTCCGTCCCATGCGGCCACAGGTGGTGCTCGGAATGGTGCTCAGCGAGATATTCGAGGATGGCGAGGCTGTCCCACACGACGCCGGCGCGCGTCTTGAGCGCCGGCACCTTGCCGGATGGCGTGTGACGCAGGATTTCGGCTCTGCTGTCAGGCTGCCTGAGCCTGACGCGCTCTTCGGTGAATGGAATGCCGCAGACCTTCAGTGCGATCCAAGGTCTTAAGCTCCAGGACGACCAGTTCTTGTCGCCGATTACCAGCGTGTAATTGGTCTCTGCCATGCGGCCCTTCCGCCATTGTCATGTCCGCGCTCCCCTGCCATTAATGCGCGGCCCCAGCAAGCTCAGAATCTCGATCAATACGGCTAAGCGATGACGCTTGAGACCACGCGCCGCGGACTTGAAGACCTACTATTGCCCGCCGGAACCGAGGCCATTCCGATCCGGCTCGCTCAGGACGATGCCGCGCTTCAGAGCTTGAGCAATGCCGAACGGGCTTGGGTCGAGGCGCAAGGTTGGACCGGCAAGCAGGGCTCCGTGCTGCTCTTGCCGAATGGGCAGGGCATCGGCGGCGTCCTCCTCGGGACCGGCGGTAAGGAATGGGCAGCGCAGGCACCGTTGCTGCCTGGAGTTCTGCCCGGAGTGCTGCCGCGCGGCGATTATCGCTTTGCCTCGCCGCTTCCCGATCCCGAGCTCGCGGCAGTCGCCTTTCTCGCCGGCAGCTATCGTTTCACCCGTTATAAGGCCGCCAACGGGCCGAAGCCGAAGCGGCTCGTCCTGCCTGAAGGCGCAAACAGAGAGCAAGTCCTTGCGCTTGCTGAGTCCCTTTATTTCGGCCGGGACCTCATCAATACGCCGGCCAACGATCTCGGGCCTGCCGAGCTGGAGGCCGCCGCGCGCGAGCTTGCCAACGTCCATGGCGGCAGCGTCAAGGTGACGGAAGGTTCAGGGCTGCTCTCGGACAATTTCCCCATGATCCATGCCGTGGGCCGGGCGAGCGACCGGCCACCGCGGCTGATCGACCTTCGCTGGGGCTCCGAACACGCCCCTAAAGTCACCATTGTCGGCAAGGGCATCTGCTTCGACTCGGGCGGTCTCGACATCAAACCGAGCAGCGCCATGGCGCTGATGAAGAAGGACATGGGGGGAGCCGCGTCTGCGCTCGCTTTCGCGCTTCTCGTCATGCGGGCGAAGTTGCCCCTGCGGCTCCGTGTGCTGATTCCAGCGGCAGAGAACAGCATCGGCAGCAACGCGTTCAGGCCTGGCGACGTGCTCCCGAGCCGGAACGGCATGACGGTTGAGGTTGGCAACACCGACGCCGAGGGACGGCTCGTGCTCGCCGACGCCATCAGCCTCGCCGAAGAGGAAGCTCCCGACTATCTTGTCACCATCGCCACATTGACGGGCGCAGCGCGGGTGGCGCTCGGCCCGGACCTGCCGCCGCTTTACACCGATGACGAAGAGCTTGCGGAGGGACTGCTCGCCTCAGGCCACGCCGTTGGCGATCCATTCTGGCGCATGCCGTTCTGGTCGCCTTACGACAAGCTGCTCAAAAGCTCAGTCGCAGATGTGAGCCACATCGCCGAGGGCGCCTTTGCCGGCTCGGTGATCGCCGCCTTGTTCCTCAAGCGCTTCGTGCGGCAATCGAAGCGCTTCGTGCATCTCGACATTTTCGGATGGGTGCCGCGCGATCAGCCCGGGCGTCCGCAAGGTGGCGAGCCGCAAGGCGCCCGGGCGCTCTACCACTATTTCTGTCAAGAGCTCGGGCAATCGTGAGCGACGGAGAGCTTCCCGATCCGCGGCGCCACGCTTACCGCGCGGATCTCGCCGATGCGAGGCTCAGAGGCCTGATCGAGGCCGAGCGCTACGTGCCGGGCGAGCCACGCCAGGTTGTGGCACCATCGCTTTCCTTGCGGCGTGAGCCGCGCCCCGACTCGGTCCTAGAGACCGAGGCCCTCAAAGGCGAGACCGTGACCGTCTTTGCCGAGAGCGAAGGATGGGCCTGGGTGCAGATCGACCGCGACCTCTATGTCGGCTACATGCCGAGCGAGGGTTTGAGCGCTTCCATCATCGAGCCGACCCATCGGATCGCTGCGCTCCGCACCTACATCTTCCCCGAGCCTGACGCCAAATCGCCGCCGCTTGCTTTACTCAGCCTCAATGCGCTGTTCACCGCAAAGGCTGAAGACGGCAAGTTCCTCGCGCTCGAAGATGGCGGCTATGTCTTTGCGCGGCACGCGCTTGCGGCAGGGGAAGCGGTGGCGGATGCCGTGGCCGTCGCCGAGAAGTTTATTGGCACGCCGTATCTTTGGGGCGGCCGCACCAGCGTCGGGCTCGACTGCTCTGGCCTCGTCCAACTTGCGCTTGAAGCGGCAGGATACAACGCCCCGCGCGACGCCGACATGCAGGCTGAAGAGCTGGGCGAGCCGATTGCGTGGAAGCAAGGCGCAAAGCTTCTTCGCAGCGATCTCGTGTTTTGGGAGGGCCACGTCGGCATCATGACCAGCCCAACCGAGGTCATCCACGCCAACGCCTATCACATGGCAGTCGAGATCGAGCCGCTCACCGAGGCGAGGGAGCGCATCAGGATGGCAACAGGCTCTGATGTGATTGGTGTGCGACGGCTGCCGCAACTAGCGGCAGCCGGGACGCGTTAGGCTGGGCTAGTGCAGGACGCCGACCAGCCAAAGCAAGATGATGATCGGGATTGGAATGCCGATCAGCCATAACAAAATTCCGCGCATGGTCCGTGTCTCCGCTTCTTACGGGGATGATGCGGCGGAGCAACGTGCGGCTCAGTACGGAGTTCCAATTCGCTAGGTGGCGACTGCGCCCCCGCGTCGCGCTTCTAGCTCGAAGGCGGCGGCAAGTAGCGCTTTGGTGTAGTCGGTCTTCGGTTCGGCAAAGACAGTGCGCGCCGGTCCTTGCTCGACGACCTTGCCGTGGCGGAGCACGATGATCGAGTTGGCGAGCGCGCGCACCACCTTGAGGTCATGGCTGATGAAGAGGTAGGCGAGCTTGTGCTTCTTCTGCAACTCGCGCAACAGATCGACGATCTGCGCCTGCACCGACACGTCGAGCGCAGAGGTCGGCTCGTCGAGAATGAGGAATTTCGGCTCCAGCACGAGCGCGCGGGCAATGGCGATGCGCTGGCGCTGTCCGCCGGAGAATTCGTGCGGGTAGCGGTCGCGCCAGGCGGGATCTAAGCCGACCTCTTTCAGTGCGCGGGCAACGCGCGCGTTCCGCTCGTCTTGGCTCAATCCAGGATTTTGGATCACCAAGCCTTCCTCGATGATCTGCCCCACGGAAAGGCGGGGGGACAATGAGCCATAAGGATCCTGGAACACGATCTGCATGTGGCGCCTGAGCGGCCGCATGCGTTTTGAATCATAGCTGTCGATGCGATTGCCGAGATAGACGATCGGTCCGTCGCTCGACACGAGCCTGAGCAGCGCAAGGCCGAGCGTCGTCTTGCCTGAGCCAGACTCGCCCACCACGCCAAGGGTCTGACCTTCCTTGACGGCAAGGTCGATGCCATCGACTGCCTTGATGTAGCCGACGATGCTGCGCAAGAAGCCGCGCTTGATGGGAAACCACACCTTCAAGTCCTTGGCTTCTAGGATGGTCTGAGCTTTGGCGTTGGCGGCTGGCGGAGCACCCTTAGGCTCAGAGGCAAGCAGGTGTTTCGTGTAAGGATGCTGTGGCGAGGCGAAGATCTGCGGAGTGGCACCCCGCTCGACGATCTCGCCGTTGTTCATGACGCACACTCTATCCGCCATCTTCCGCACGATGCCGAGGTCATGCGTGATGAGCAACATGGCCATGTGGAACTCGTCCTTGAGCTTGGCGAGCAGGGCAAGGATTTGCGCCTGGATAGTGACGTCGAGCGCGGTGGTAGGTTCATCGGCGATGAGCAGGTCGGGCTCGTTAGCGAGCGCCATGGCGATCATTACGCGCTGCCGCTGGCCTCCAGAGAGCTGATGCGGATAGGAGGCGAGTCGCCCCTTGGGGTCGTCGATGCCGACCTTGTCGAGCAGGTCGAGCACGCGCTCGCGTGCCGCGCGGTCCGATAGCCCGCGGTGAATTTTCAGCACTTCGCCGACCTGCTGCTCGACGGTGTGCAACGGGTTGAGCGAGGTCATGGGCTCCTGGAAGATCATGGAGATCTTGTTGCCGCGGATCGCACGCAGCGCGGCTTCGCGGAGCGACATCAGGTTCTGGCCCTTGAACCAGATCTTGCCCGAAGGGTGAGAAGCCGAAGGGTAAGGGAGGAGCTTCAAGACCGAGAGCGCGGTGACTGTCTTGCCAGAACCGGACTCGCCGACCAGCGCTACCGTCTCGGCTCTACCGATATCGAAGGACACGTGCTTGACGGCATGGGTGACCTTGCCGCCGCCACGAAAGTCGACCGACAAATCCTCGACCTTGATCAGGTCGCTCTGGGCTTGGGCGTTTCTTGCTTCCATCAAGCGACCTTCCCCGTGGCCGGTGCAGCTTCAGCATCGGCACAGATGCCGCGCTCGATCTCGACCGTGGCGTGATCGAGTCCGAAGCGCTCCTTGAGGCGGGCTTTGATATTGCGTACGGCCTCGTCGGAATTCTGCCGTTCGCCGATGCAGGCGTGCAGCGTCACCATGCGGCGCGATTGGGTGATCGACCAGACGTGCACGTGGTGGATGCCCTCGACGCCTTTCACATTGGCAACGAGATCAGGCCCGATCGCGCGCGTGTCGAGCTCGCCCGGCGCGCCTTCGAGAAGGATGTGGCCCGCCTCCGCCACCACCTGCCAGCCGCTCCGCACGATGATGATTGCGACCAGCACCGACAGCAGGGGATCGATCGGCGTCCAGCCGGTCGCGAGGATTACCCCGCCGGCAATCAGCGCAGCCACCGAGCCGAACAGATCGCCGAGGACATGCACTGCGGCACCGCGCACGTTGAGATTCTCGCGGTCGGCGCCTTGCAGCAGCCAGAACGCCGCGATGTTGACGAGCAGCCCGAGCAGGGCGATGACCACCATGATGCCGCCTGAGACTACCGGCTTGGTCATCAGCCGCTCGGCGGCCTCATAGACAATCCAGGCGGCGATCGCGAACAGCGCGAGGCCGTTGGCAAAGGCGACCAGCACCTGGAAGCGGTCGAAGCCGAAGGTTCGCTTCCAATCCGCCGGTCGGCGCGACAGCCTGAAGCCGAACCAGGCAAGCGAAAGCGAGGCGAAGTCGGTGAGCATGTGGCCGGCGTCGGCGAGCAGCGCCAGCGATCCGGCGGCGATGCCGCCCGCGACCTCGGCAAACATGAAGGCGCCGGTGATGAGCGCAGCCAGCCCCATGCGCCGCTCGTTGTTGGCGTGAGCTGCGCCATGCGCCTGGCTAAGCCCGCCGTGGGCATGTGCGTGTCGGTGATGCAAATGCGATCCCATGGAGGCTCACATCAAAGTCTTGCGCGGGTCCAGAGCGTCGCGCACCGCCTCGCCGACGAAAATGAGCAGGCTCAGCATTATCGCGATGACGAAGAATGCGGTCAGTCCGAGCCACGGCGCCTGGAGATTGTCCTTCCCTTGCGCGAGCAGTTCGCCGAGCGATGGCGATCCTACGGGTAGACCAAAGCCCAGAAAATCCAAGGATGTGAGGGTCGTGATCGAGCCGTTCAAGATGAACGGCATAAAGGTCAGCGTCGCCACCATGGCGTTCGGCAGGAGGTGCTTGAAGATGATCCGCGTGTTGGAGAGGCCGAGCGCGCGCGCGGCGGTGACATACTCGAAATTCCGCGCGCGCAGGAACTCGGCGCGTACCACGCCGACCAAAGCCACCCATGAAAAGGCGAGCAGGATGCCGAGCAGGATCCAGAAATTCGGCTCGATGACCGCGGCAACAATGATGAGCAGATAGAGCTGGGGAATGCTCGTCCAGATCTCGATGAAGCGCTGGAACAGGAGGTCGGTCCAGCCGCCGAAATAGCCCTGCACCGCTCCGGCCCCCACGCCGATAATGGAGGAGAACAGGGTGAGCACGAGCCCGAACAAGACCGAGATGCGGAAACCGTAGATGACGCGAGCAACCACGTCGCGGCCCTGATCGTCGGTGCCGAGCCAGTTCCATTCGAGCTCGGCGTTGCAGGGGTGGAAGCCCTGCTCGACCGCCGCCTTGCAATCCTTCTCCGTCAGGGCCCAGGTCGGCTTCACCGGGAAGGCCATCGGGGGAGTCTTATTCTGCGTGTTGTAGGAGAAGCGGATCGGAGGCCACACCACCCAGCCTCCGCCCTTGGCGATCATCTCTTTGACGGCGGGATCGCGATATTCGGCTTCCGTCTCGAAGATGCCGCCGAACGTGGTCTCAGGGTAGGACTGGAAGATCGGCCAATAATAGTGGTTGTCGTATTTGATCAGGATCGGCTTGTCGTTCGCGATGAACTCCGCGAACAGGCTCACGATGAACAGCGCAAGAAAGATCCACAATGACCAGAAGCCACGCCGATTGGCCTTGAAGGTTTCCCAGCGGCGGCGTTGCAGTGCCGACAGCCATGGCCGCCGCACCGGCAGTCCTTGCGCCGCTATCTCCTCGACGATTGCGGTGTCAGTGGGGGCATCCATCGGCGTCACACCTCGCGCGTCTCGAAATCGATGCGCGGATCGACCCAGGTATAGGTGAGGTCGGAGATGAGATTGATGACGAGGCCGAGCAGCGAGAAGATATAGACCGTGGCGAACACCACGGGATAATCGCGGTTCACGATCGACTCGAAGCCGAGCAGCCCGAGGCCATCGAGGCTGAAGATGGTCTCGATCAGAAGGGAGCCGGCGAAGAAGGCGCCGATGAACGCGCCGGGGAAACCGGCGATTACGATCAGCATCGCGTTCCGGAACACATGCCCGTACAGCACTTTGTGCTCCGGCAGGCCCTTGGCCCGCGCCGTCATCACATATTGCTTCCTGATTTCCTCGAGGAACGAGTTCTTGGTGAGGAACGTGGTAGTGGCGAAAGCCGAGAGCGTCATGGCGATCATTGGCAACACGAGGTGCCAGAAGTAATCGAGGATCTTCGAATACCAGGGGAGTGACCACCAATTCTCCGAGACGAGTCCACGCAACGGGAAGATCTGCAGGAATGAACCGCCGGCGAACAGCACGATCAAGAACACGGCGACCAGAAACCCGGGAACGGCGTAGCTGATCACAATCACCGTGCTCGTCCACACGTCGAATTTCGAGCCGTCCCGCACCGCCTTGCGGATGCCGAGCGGAATCGAGATGGCGTAGGAGAGCAGAGTCATCCATAGGCCTAGCGAGATCGACACCGGCATCTTCTCGCCGATTAGCTTGAGCACGCTCGTGTCGCGGAAATAGCTCTGGCCGAAATCAAACAGCAGATAATTCTTGATCATCAGGAGGAAGCGCTCATAGGCCGGCTTGTCGAAGCCGAACTGCTTCTCGAGGCTCTTGATGAACTCGGGATCGAGGCCTTGGGCGCCGCGATATTTCGAGGGCGCCGACACATCACCCGGGGTGGCGCCCTGGCCGGGACGACCCATCATATCGCCGCCGCCACCGCTAAATGTGGACGTAGCCCCAACGTCGGTCCCGCTGAGCTGCGCGATCAGGCGCTCGACCGGCCCCCCCGGCGCGAACTGGATGATGACGAAGGTCACCAGCATGATGCCGAGCATTGTGGGAATGATAAGCAGGATGCGGCGAAGAATATAACCGGTCATTGGGGTCTGGTTTGCCTTCTCGATCGCCAGATGAACAGCCCTACGAGCAACAATCCACTCAGGGCGGCGAAGATCAGAAGCGGACTCCGCGAGCCCGATTGCGTCGAATCGTCCGGGCTCGCAGCAACTTTTCGGGCCAGTTTGGCAGCTTTGGCCTCGTCATACCACCAAGTATCGAGAATGCCTCGGTCGAAGCGCGGTTTCACCTCAGGCCTGGAAAATTTGTCCCAATAGGCGACGTTGAACGACGGCTTGTACCAGTGTGGCACCCAGTAATGGCCCGCGCGAAGCACACGGTCGAGCGAGCGGGCTGCGGTATTGAGCTCATCCCGGCTTTTCGCTGCGATGACGCGCTCGATCAGCGCGTCGACGGCGGGATCGGAGATGCCAGCGAGGTTGAGTGAGCCGCTCAGCTGGGCCGCTTGCGAGCCGAAATAGCTCCTGAGCTCCACTCCGGGCGTGTTGCGCATTTGATAGCGCTCGGTGGTGATGTCGAAGTCGAAACCCTTGAGGCGCTGCTGATATTGCGCCGGGTCGACCATGCGCATGCGGGCGTCGATGCCGAGCAGCTTGAGGTTCTTCACATAGGGCGTGACGAGCCGCTGGAACACGTCCTCGAAGAACAGGATCTCGAGCTTGAGTGGCTCGCCTTTGTCGTTGACGCGCACGCCGTTCTTGATGGTCCAGCCTGCTTCGTCGAGGAGCTTGCCGGCCTCGACCAGCTTGTTGCGATCCTGGCCCGAGCCATCACTTTTCGGAGGGACGTAAGCAGCCCCAAGCGCCTCGTCTGACACCGGCACGCCGAGATTTGTCAGAAGCGCTCGCTCGGCTTCAGATGGCGTGCCTTCGGCCTTCATCGGCGAGTTCTCGAAGAAGCTCACGGTGCGCGTATAGAGCCCATAGAACACATTGCGGTTGGTCCACTCGAAGTCGAAGGCAAGATCGAGCGCTTTGCGCACCCGCGGATCTTTCAGCGCATCGCGCCGCGTATTGAGGAAGAAGCCTTGCGTGCCTGACGGCGTCTCATCGGGCAGCACTTCCTTCTTCACCCTTCCATCGCGGATGGCCGGAAAGTCGTATTCGGTGGCCCACACCTTCGAGGTGAACTCCTCGCGAAAATCGTAGGCGCCGGCCTTGAAGGCCTCCATGCCGGCAGTGCGGTCGCGAAAATATTCGAAACGGATTTTGTCGAAGTTCCACCGCCCGCGATTGACCGGCAGGTCCTTGGCCCAATAGTCGGGGTTGCGGCGATAGATGATGGTGCGCCCCTGCGCCAGGCTGTCCACAACGTAAGGACCGGAGCCGAGCGGCGGGTCGAGCGTCGTTTGGTCGAAGGGGTGCTTCGCGTAATAGGCTTTGGACAGGATCGGCAGGCCGGCGACGGTGAGCGGCAGGTCGCGCACGAGGCTGCCCTTGAACGTGTAGCGCACAGTGTGGTGATCGAGGGCTTCCGCCTTCACCACATCCTCGAGCATCTGGTGATAGATCGGATGGCCCTTGGTCCTGAGGGCTTCGAAGGAATAGACGACATCGTCGGCGGTAAGCGGACTGCCATCGGCAAACTTCGCCTCGGGCCTGAGATGGAAGGTCACCGACATCTTGTCGTCGGCCACCTCCGCGCTTTCGGCCGCGAGCCCATAGACAGCGTCCGGCTCGTCGGCCGCTGGCGTCATCAGCGTGTCGAACAGAAGCTCGAGCCCCTGTGCCGCGTCACCCTTGAGGATGTAGTTGTTGAGGCTGTTGAAAGTCGCAACGCCGCCCCAGCCGACAAGCGAGAAGGTCCCTCCCTTCGGCGCATTTGGGTCGGCATATTTGAAATGGTCGAAGTCGGCGGGGTAGGCGAGATCGCCGAAGGCTGAGAGCCCGTGCTTGCGCTCGGAGGCTTCTGCCAGCGCGTTTAGCGCCAGAAAAACAAGAAGCGCACCGCAACCGACTAATCGCCATGGCGCGCGGCGCTGCATCAAAGCTTCGATGGCCCCGGCAACTTATCGGCGAGCTTTTGGTCGAACCACCACACCTGCATGAACCCAGGCGTCAAGCCGGGAAGCACTTTGGGCTGGCCGTAGCGGTCCCAATAGGCGATGCGCACGTTTGGCGAGTACCATTGCGGCACCACGAGCTCGTTCCATTGCAGCACCCGGTCGAGCGCGTGGGTGGCGGACACGAGATCGCCGCGGTCCTTGGAAAAGATGACGTGGTCGATCAGCTTGTCGATCGCAGGGTCCTTGATCCCAATCAGGTTCATGCTGCCTTCGCGGCTCGCGGCATCAGAACCCCAGAAATCCCGCTGCTCATTGCCCGGCGAGTCAGACTGGGCGAACGTGCTCACCACGATGTCGTAATCGAAGCCGTTGAGGCGGCGCGTATATTGCGCCGAATCGACCATGCGGATCGTGCCCTTGATGCCGAGTCGAGCGAGATTTTGCAGATAAGGCTGAACGATCCGCTCGAACAACGGGGAGACGAGCAGAAATTCGACCGTCATCTGCTGTCCCGTCTTGGTGTTGGTGAGGACGCCGTTCTTGATCTCCCAGCCCGCGTCCTTGAGGAGCATAGCGGCTTTGCGCAGATTGGCGCGAATATCGTCAGGCGTGGCGTTCACCGGATTCTTGTGCGCCTCGGTGAAAACTTCGGGCGGCACGCCGTCCTTAACCTCGTTCAGGATCTCGAGCTCGCGTCCTTGCGGCAGGTCTTGCGGAGCGGCGAGCTCCCCATTCTGGAAGAAGCTGCCGACACGCGAATACTGGCCGTAGAACAGATTCTTGTTGGCCCACTCGAAATCAAAAGCGAGGTTGAAGGCCTGGCGTACGCGGCGGTCCTGAAATTGCGGGCGGCGCAGGTTGAGCAC
>JBKPSQ010000236.1:0-16697 GCA_046735075.1 Pseudomonadota bacterium | reverse complement strand
AATTAGACCCTCGAATACATGAAAATTTGCCTACTTTCTCGAATTTTGACGCCCTGCGGGCATCGCGCTTGGTCATTGAAACTCCGCTATGGGTTTTGGCGAGGAAGAGGGGAGGAACACGCTATGCGGGCGGTGATCGGGACGGCAGCTATGTGCCTCGTTCTAGTACCCTCGGCGCGAGCTGCGAGCTTCGACTGCGCGAAGGCCTCGAGCTTCGTCGAGAAGGCAATCTGCTCGGATAAGCAACTGTCCGGCATGGACGATCAACTGGCGCGCCTCTACAAGACGGCGCGTGGCGCGGCCAGCAATGCAGCACTTGAGGCAGAACAAAAGGCTTGGCTGTCCTCGCGCGATCAATGCACCGATGCCGCTTGCCTCAAGAAAGCCTATGCCGATCGTATCGCCGCGCTCAGCGGGCCCGCAGCCGTTCCTTCGGCGGCAGGAAACCTCACGGGCACATATAAGATGAAGGGCGGCGAAGCGCTGATTCAGCAAACAGCCGGAAAGATAAAGTTCTCGATCAATGCGACGTACGGCCAGAATACCGGCGAAGTGTCAGGCGACGTTCCGCTGACTGGGGACAGTGCAAAGTATGTCGATCGAGACGCGGACTGCACGCTGTCGTTCAAATTCGCCGCCGGCAAGCTTGATGTCGCGCAGGATGGGACGTGCGGCATGGGCCTCAACGTATCAGGTTCTGGAACCTACAAGCGCGTCAACTCCGCGCCGCCGAAGTTCGACGACTGATCATCGCTTTTTGGGGCGGCGATTATTGGCAGCCTCTGGCGGTCTGTTGCGCGGACGCCTCAGCTGGCCCCGCCAACTCGGGAAAATCCTGCGGCAATGCCGCGATGATGGCCCGCATATCGTCGTAACGGGCGGAGTCGCTTGTGCTCCCCAAAAGCGCGGCGACGATGGGCTGGCCGTTCCAGGCGCGCCAGCCCGCCACGAGATGGTAGATGTTCTTGCCGAAATACGATCCCGTCTTGGCGCCGAGAATATCGTCCTGCCCGATCATCTCGACGGTGCTGACGAGCGGAATGGTCCGCGCATTCGGGCCGCCGATCTTCAGTGTCCGCTGGGCGCATTGCCAGAACGGCAGCAATCGCTGGTCGCGAAACACGGTGCTCCCGATCGTCGCCACGTCGCGCGCCGTCGAGACATTCGACGGGGAGAGGCCGTAAGGGTCGGCAAATTGGGTATGCTTGGCACCAAGCGCGGCGGCGGTCGTTTGCATCTCCTGCACGAAACGCTTGATCGCGCTCCCTTTCTTCTTTTCCTCAGCAAGGAGGGAACGGCCGACATCATCTGCAATGGCAAGCGCGGCGTCGTTCCCGGACACCAGCAGCATGCCGTAAAGCAAATCCTGCAAGGTCCACACGTCGCCCTTGCGCAACCCGGCAGTGGCCCCGCTAGTCAGATCACTCTGGGTCACGATCACGGTGTCGGAAAGTTGTCCGCCCATGCGCTGCATCAGGACATAGGCCGTGACCAGCTTCGTTATGCTGAGGATCCTGAAAACCTCGTCTTCGTTCCTGCGGTAAAGCGGCTGTCCGGTATCGGCATTGACGACATAAATGGATTTCGCGGTGACAGGAGGCGGAGCCTTTGCCCCCTGAGCCAGAGCGTGGCCTAAGATCAGTGCAGCCGCAGCGATCGCGCCGGCAAAAGATGCGAGCCTGGCAAACAGGCCATTGTCCTTTCTCTGGCTCGTCGGCAAGGGAGACATCATCCAGCAATCAATTGTGTTCGGACATTCATGTGTTGCCGCCGAAATGAGGCGAGCCGCTGTCCGATTCGCCATCTGTCCTTGCCGCATCGTCGCGAGCGAACACCAGATCGCCCTGGATCTGGCCGCCACGTTTCATGCCGCGACGAGCGATCTTGAAACCATGCTTTGCTAGAGATTCGATAACGTACCTGCCGCCGGAGCCGTGCTCCCTGACCTCCACTTGAATTTCCCTGAGTTCGGGTCGTGCCAGCGTCTGCGGGGCCCCGGCTATGATCGCGCGCGTCAGGCCAGGCACGTCGATCTTGATGTAGTTCGGGCAAGGCGCATCATAGCGCGCGATGAAGTCGTCGATCGACCAAAGCTCGACGGCTTGGAGCGAGTTATGCCCCGTCTGTTCCTGGCGCGACTTCTCCTTGAAACTGAAGGAAGCGCCTGACATCAACTGCGAGACATTCAGGTCCTCGATGCCGGACTTGTCACTGAAGCCGATCTGAAGACATCGCACCCGCTGCTCGAGTCCATTCAGTTCGCAGTTGGCCACTAGGTTGTAGTAATTGACCGCGGCAGGCTCGAACGCCCAAACCCGGAGATCGCCGCGCGTTGCAGCATAAAGCGTGAGCACGCCCACATTGGCGCCGATATCCCAGACCACGGAGCCTGGAAGCATTGCATCGATCCACTTGAGCGAGTCCGGCTCTTTAGTGAGAATCGACAGCGCTCGCCCGCAGCTGATACGGCCATGATTGAGGAAGCGTATCAGGCCGTGCGGCGTCTTAACAATTACTGGACGGCTCAGCAGGCCGTCGACCAGGCCGGCGCGTTGCTCGGCCGGCAGATGCCTCAATATGGCGAGCGCGAGACTCGTCCAGATCCTCCCCACGATCTGTATTCGCAACTGCCTGCCTCTAAACCGTTTTCACTTTCGTGACGCACAATACATAGGCGATTTCGCCGCGACCAGCGGCGTCTCGTCACCAGAAAATTATTCTAGTGACGCGACACTCTGCCTCAATCAGGGCAGAACCAATGCAACGCCGTGCAACCTTCGCCTGCCGACATCCGTTAGCCGATAGGACCGCATTCAGAATCGGCCCGCGACGGGGCCTCGCGATAGTGCATGCACGGTATCACCGAATTTCTTTCATCGTATAATCTTCGCATCGACTGGCTGCCGGATTGGGCGACGAGTCTGATCGTGCTGGTTGCGGCGGTGGTGTTCGCCTTGTGGCTGCACAGCGTGGTCTACGTTGCGCTGGAGCGTGCGGTCAGCGGGGCCGGTGGCTCCGCTCACGAGCGACGAAGCGGCGGCAGTGCGTCAATGCACCGTCGTCGGCATCGTCCTCGTCGCGGGGTGGTTCCTGCTCACCGCCCAGCACGTCTGGCTCGTCATCTATCTCCGCCGCTTCAAGCTCGATTCGGAGGATAATCTTCTCGCGCGCAAGCACGTTACCCAGTCGCGTATCCTCGAGCGTATAGCGCGCACGCTCATCGTTATCCTCACGCTCGCCGCCGCGCTAATGACTTTCGACAGCGTTCGCCAATATGGCGTCGGGCTGCTCGCCTCTGCCGGCGCCGCTAGCATCGTCGTCGGCCTCGCGCTTCAGCCGATGCTCAAGAATCTCATTGCCGGCGTGCAGCTTGCCATCACTCAGCCGATACGTATTGACGATGCCCTGCTCGTCAACGACGAGTGGGGCAATGTCGAGGAGATCACCTCGAGCTACGTGGTCATTCGCCTGTGGGATTGGCGGCGCATGATCGTGCCGCTCAGTTTTTTCATCGAACAGCCCTTCCAGAACTGGACGCGGGAAAGCTCCGCCCTGATCGGCACCGTCTTCCTTTATGTCGATTTCACCGTCCCGGTTATCGAGCTCAGGAAGAAGCTCGAGGAGATTGCCCGCGCATCGAAGCTTTGGGATCGTCGGGTCGTCGCCCTCCAGGTCACCGATTTCAAGGAAACCGCGATGGAGATCAGGATGCTGGTCAGCGCGAGCACTGCGGGAAGGGCGTTCGACCTTCGCTGCGAGGTCAGGGAGAAGATGATCGCCTTCGTCCAGCAGCGCTACCCTGACGCGCTGCCGCGCATCAGGACCGATCTTCACGACGAGCGTGCCCGGCCGCGCGAGAGGGCGGCAGCGCATTAGCACGAGGCTCACCTCACCGTTTCGGCGGAAAACGTGGCATACTGCCCATCCGCGGCCGCCTGGCGTTGCCGCAACTGGGTTTCAGTTCCGCATTAGGGGAGGTTGTCATGCCAAACTGCTCAAAGCTGCCGTCCTTTCGCTCGCTCGCTATCATTCCGGTCGCGGCGGCGGGGCTCATGGTTGCGCTTCCGGGGGCCTTTGCCGCGCAGGAGATCAAGCTGGTCGAGCACGCTACGACTGACGCGGTGACCGATACGGGCGCTTCGGGCGACAGCGCCGGCGACATCCTTACCTTCTCGAACGAGGTCTACGACGCCGACGACAAGAACAAGGTTGGCACCGATCAGGGCATCTGCTTTCGCACAGTTCCCGGCAAGGCCTGGGAGTGCTTCTGGACCCTGACGCTCGACAAGGGGCAGTTGACGGTCGAGGGCCCATTCTTCGATAGCGGTGACTCGGTGCTTGCCATCACCGGCGGCACCGGCGAGTTTGCGGGGGCGCTTGGCGAGATGGCACTGAGCGCGCGGGGCACGAAAGGCGACGCTTACAATTTCGTCTACCGGATCAAGTAGCGGGACATCATGCCGCTGTGGCTTTTTTGAACCTCAGCCGCCCTTTTCGATAAAAGAGCCACGCTTGGGACTCGAAACCTGCGCGAGAACCGGCTAGATGAGGCGGGCAAAACGACGGCGGCGTTTAACCGCACCGTCTTTTCTTAACCTGGCCGGGCGATAATGCCGTTGAGGCGCCTCGGCCAAGGCGCTGATAGCGGCGTCTTCACGATGCCGGCCCCGGGGAAATTGACATGGTTCGATTCACTGCTCGCCTGCTGCTCGCCTGCTGCGGCGTCCTGTTGCCGATGGCCGCTCATGCCGGCCTCTCAGTCTATTTGCGGAACTACTACACCGAATATCAGGTGGTTAAGGACTGCACCGAACGCGAGCAGCTCTCGGCTGAGGACGCAGCCAAGGCGAAGGATGCCATGGCCAAGATCGAGGCCTATTACATGCAGCGCGATACCTCGATCAACAAGGACAAGCTCGTGAAACAGGCGGTATCCAACAAGAATCAGGCCTTCAAGATGATGAAGGAGACCTCCAAGATCGATGCGCGCGAATTCTGTCGTGGCTCTCTGAACGATCTCGTCAGCAAGGTTCACGACATCGAGGCCAATGCTTCTCCGAAGAAAAGCGGCTCCTAGGCCTCATTTTCGACGCCGATTCAACTCTATCTCTGCTTCCTCTCACCTGTGAGATCAGGGTGGCCGAAAGGCCGCCTCTCGGGCTAACGTTGCCCGGATCAAGAGGGTAGGGGATGCGCGGGGTCTACCTTATCGCCGCACTTCTATGTGCCGCCTTCGGCTTGGTGGGCCCGGCGGCGCGCGCCGAGGACCAACCGGCGTCCTCCGGTTCCCAGCCAGCCGCAGCCGAGGCAAGCTTACCGGCCCCAATATCGTCTGATATGTCTGCCGCGCAGCCGTCGTCGGCAATCGATCCGATGATCACGCTGATTCGCACCAAGCTGACGGATCCAGCCTTGCGCAAGGGCGCCAATCCCGATGACCTCGCTGCGCTCGAGGGCTTCTACAAGGCGAGGACCGGTGGCCCGTTATGGATGACTGACATGGGGTTCTCGGCGAGGGGAGAGCGCGCCATCTCCGAGATCTCCAAGGCTGACGATTGGGGCCTTGATGCGTCGGCCTTCGATCTGCCTTTGGGCAACGACCTGCCGGCAAGCCCTGAAGCCGCCGCGACCGCCGAGCTCAAGCTCGACCTCGCGATTCTGAAATATGCGCGCTTTGCCCGTGGGGGGCGACTCACCCCGCTCGACCTTGACGACAAACTCGATCAGCTGCCCCCGCTGCGCGATCCGAAACAGGTCTTGACCGAAATTGCCGCCTCCGTCGCGCCGGATACCTATCTTCAGTCGCTTCACCCGAAGCACGAGCAGTTCGCGCGGTTGCGTCAGGCGCTACTCAAGGCGCGCGGCAAGGACGAGGATGGCGTTCAGGATGAAGCGAATGCGAAGCCCGCCAGCGACAAGGACGTCAAGCGCATCATCGTGAACATGGAGCGCTGGCGCTGGATGCCCGAGGATCTCGGCAGCGTCTATGTCTGGAATAACTCGCCCGAATTCATGCTTTACATCGTCAAGGATGGAAAGACCATCTATTCCGACAAGACTCTAGTGGGGACGAGCAAATACGCGACACCAGTGTTCGATGCCGACATGACCAGCATCATCTTCAATCCGGACTGGGTCGCGCCGGAGACGGTGCTGGTCGAGAATCTGCTGCCGCCGCTCCCGCGACGGAAACTACTCGATCCTCAAGGTTCACAAACTGTCGGTAAGCTACAACGGCAAGCCGATCGACCCGCGCAGCATCGATTGGGGCCGGGTGAACATCAAGGCTTTCACCTTTACTCAGAAGAGCGGGCCCGACAACGTGCTCGGGAAGGTGAAATTCTGGTACCCAAACAAGCACACCGTCTACATGCACGACACGCTAGCCTATCGGAAGAAATACTTCGGCAAGCCGGTGCGCGCGATCGGACATGACTGCGTGCGAATGGAGCGGCCCGAGAACTTTGCCGCCGTGCTTCTCGCCGAAGGCAAAGGCTGGTCGGCGGCTCAAGTGAAGGACCAGTGGGATAACGGTGTTAACAGCACCGCGACGCTCGACCGGCCAATTCCCGTGCACATGACCTATTTCACAGTTGTGGTTGACGACAACGGCAAGGTCTCGACCTTCGCCGACCTTTACGGCTTCGACCGAAAGGTCGCCAACGCGCTGTTCGGCAACCCAACAGGCTTTCCGCCGCCTCCTCCCGACAATAGCGGGCCTGAGGAGCAGGTTAGCGCTAGCGCCTCACCGTCGAGCGCGGGTCGGCCTGCTGCGAGCCATAACGATATTGCCGGTTCGCTCGGGGCGTTCCTCGGCGACTAGCGTCTGCTGCGGCGATGCGGAAAATCACGTATTATCGCCGCGGGGAGGAATACATGCGCTCTATCACTGCGCCTGCCTCGGCGCTTGCCGCGCTGCTCGCGGTTCTTGCCGTCTCGCCCTTGCGCGCCGATCCAGTGAACTGGGCCGCAACCAGCAATACGGCTGTGGCCATCACCGGGGACATCGTGGTTGAGGATTACAGCATCACTTTCGCCAACGGGAAAAGCCTGGCTATTGAGCCTTATGAGGCAGGCCGTGTTGGAGACTGGTCAGGGTCGGGCAAGAATGTGGCTGGCGATGTCTTCACCGCGGATTCGTCGTCAGATCCCAAGCTACTCAACGGCAACAAGCTGTGCGCGACGCCCGCGACCTATGTGGTCATCTGGTCGCCGGGCGAGGGCGAGCTTGGATTAAATGTCTATTCGGGCTCGAAGGCCCCAACCGGCACCGGCGGACTATGCGCCTCGTATTTCTATCAAACGCCGTAGCGAACCTCATGGGAGGTGGACATGACGATTGGGCATTCGTCTGAACATACCGGGCGACGACCACTGACCCAAAGTCTGATCACGGCGGCTGGTCTTGGTCTGCTTATGCTTTTCACGTCCTCGCCAACCTGGGCCAATTGCTACGAGCTCATCGGCTGCACCAACTCGGATTATTTCAAGACCAGCCAGCTGAAGCAGCTGAGCTGCCAGATCCTATGGGAGGTGCGCAACACCATCTACAAGGAGCGCGGCTACTGCTTCCATACGCAGAAGGGCATCAAGTTCTTCGGTAATGCCGGCTGCCAATATGACGACGTTACTCTCGTGCCGCTCAACGACGTCGAGCGCTCTAACGTGGCCGCGATCAAGAAGATCGAGGCGCAGAAGGGCTGTTCGTAAACTCCGTCGGTGTGGCGACGAAGTTAGGCCGTGCCCCAATAAGGCTTTGCTTTCAGCCGTTCCTGCCAGGCGCCGATATTGGCGTATCCGCTCGTGTCGAATTTGAGGATGGCGGGAGCCGTATCGAGGCGCGGCCCGATCAGAAAATCGACAATGGTGAGCGGACCCAACACATAGTCACGAGCCTCTAGCTGCTTGTCCAGCACGGGCAGGTAGCGATCGATCCGCCAGTGTGCATCGGCGATGATACCGGGATCGTTGCCGGGTTGGTTGAACACCCTTGGCTTGATCAGTACCTCCCAGGCAAGCGTGTCGATGGCGGCTTCCGGCCCGCCGATCCACCAGCACATCCATTGGTCAACGAGCGCCTGAGTTTTCGGATCTCCACCGCATAGGGCCCGGTCGGGACGCTTGGCCGCGAGATATTTGAGGATCGCCGGAGATTCCCACAGGACAAAGCCGTCCTCCTCAAGTGTCGGCACGCGTCCGTTGGGGTTTTTGGCGAGATATTCGGGCGTGCGAGTCTCGCCGGTGCGGGGATCGCGCGTGACCTTGTTGAGCGGAATGTCGAGCTCGGCCGCGAGCAGGCGCACCTTCCGCGCGTGAGGAGAAAGCTGCATGTCGTAAAGGGTGATGGTCATAGCGGGCGATCATAGAGCCGAGAGATGCGGCGGGAGCATGACTAGGCACAAACCGAGGCCGTTGGGGTAGTCCAAATTCAGCCGCGAATCTTGAGCATATCTCTTGGCTTAGGGGAGCTCCCGAACTGATTTGCAAACGGCCAAGAGGCTGCTATCCCGTTTAGGCCTTGCGTCCAACGGGGGGCGCAATTTGGCCTTCTCCCATGGCTAGGATCGACGATGTCGCTCCGGCGTGAGGGGCTCAAGGCGACAACAACATGATTAAGCGCTTTGTCATTGCGGCGGTCATCGTCGGCCTGTTCCTGGGCGGGGTTGCCTATTTCAACCTCGTCTTCAAGCCGAAGATGATCGGCGAGTTCATGGCCAAGATGGTTCCGCCGCCGGCTACCGTCACGGCGGAGCCGGCCAAGACCGAGCCCTGGATCGACAAGGTGCGCGCCATCGGCACCCTGGTGGCCATCGAGGGCGTCGATGTCGCCCCGCAGCTTGGAGGCATGGTCACCGACTACTTCTTCGACAGCGGGATGGACGTCGGCAAAGGTGCGAAGCTGGTCAAGCTCGATACGTCGGTCGAGGAGGCTGACCTTGCCGACAAGAAGGCAACCCTCCAGCAGACTCTTCTCGACTACGACCGCCAGTCGAAGCTCGTGAAGACCAGCGTGGTATCGCAGTCGACGCTCGACCAGACCATCGCCAAGCGTGATTCTGCTGCTGCCTCCGTGCAGCATATGGAAGCCGTAATAACGCAGAAGACCATCACCGCGCCTTTCGCCGGTAGGCTCGGGCTGCGCCACGTGGAGAGGGGGCAGTACGTATCCCCGGGTCAGTCGCTGGTGTGGCTGCAATCGCTCGATCCGATCTGGGTCGATTTCCCTGTGCCCGAAGTGAGCGTCGCCAAGTTCACTAAGGGCTCCACGATCGAGCTGGCGGCCGACGCCTATCCAGGCCAGAGGTTCAAAGGCGAAGTCGAGTCTTTCGATGCCAAGTTGAGCTCAGACGCGCGCATGCTCATGGTAAGAGCGCGCGTGCCGAATCCTGAGCGCAGGCTGCTGCCGGGCATGTTCGCCAATGTTGCGGTGCTTGCCGGTAGCGCCAAGGAGTTCGTGACTGTTCCGCGCACGGCCGTGACCTACGGGCTTTACGGCGACAGCGTCTGGGTGGTGAAGGAGAGCGCGCCAGAGCCCGCACCTACGCCAACTCCGACGCCGACTGCGGCGGCCGAGCCGGTCGTCACGCCCGCAGCGGCCGATGCCGCGCCGACCGGCGCCATCCCGGCAGAGCCTAAACTTACCGTGGAGCGTCGTTTCGTGCGCGTTGGTCCGACTGAAGGTGACCGAGTGGCTATCCTCGAAGGCGTCACGGCGGGAGAGAAGGTCGTGACCAGCGGCCAGCTGAAATTGCAGCCAGGCGCCACCATCAAGGTCGACAATTCAGGCGCGCTAAAAGCTCCGGCGGAGCTGCCGAAGCAGTAAGCCCATGCGCTTCACCGACATCTTCATCAAGCGGCCAGTGCTGGCGACCGTGGTCAGCCTGCTGATCTTGCTGGTCGGTGCGCAGGCAGGCTTCAAGCTGCCCATCCGCCAATATCCCGAGCTGTCGAACACCACGATCACCATCACCACGACTTATCCAGGCGCCAATGCGGATCTGATCCAGGGTTTCATCACCGTGCCGATCCAGCAGCAGGTGGCGAGCGCCGAAGGCATCGACACGCTTACCGCCTCCTCGACCCAGAACGTGAGCACGGTGACGCTCAACCTGAAGCTCGATGCTGACCCTGACCGCGCCATGACCGACGTCCTATCCAAGGTGGCGCAGGTCAAGAGCATTCTGCCGCGCGAGGCGAACGATTCCGTCGTCACCAAGCAGACGGGAGAGGGCTACGCGCTGATGTACCTCTCCTTCAACTCCAACGTGATGACCGCCTCGCAGATCACCGACTACATCACGCGGGTGGTGCAGCCGAAGCTGCAGACCGTCAACGGCGTGGCCAACGCGCAGATCCTCGGCGGCCAGGTGTTCGCCATGCGCATTTGGCTGGATCCGGACCGCATGGCAAAGCTTGGCGTGACGCCGCTCGATGTGCGCTTGGCGCTCGCCAACAACAACTTCACCTCTGCGCCCGGGCAGGTGAAGGGCGATTTCGTGCAGACCAATATCGACGCCAAGACTTCGCTGGAGACGCCAGAGTCGTTCGGCAAGCTCGTGGTGCTTGCGCGCGGGGATTCGTTGGTCAGGCTCGGCGATATCTCAGAAATCGAGCTTGGGCCGCAAAGCGCCGATTCCTCCTCAGCGTTCGACGGGCAAAAGGCCGTATTCATCGGCGTCTATGCCACCCCGACGGCAAACCCGCTCACCGTGATCACCGATGTGCGCAAGATCTTCCCGGAGATTCAGAAGGAACTTCCGCCGGGGCTTGAGGCGGCGATTGCCTATGATGCCACCAACTTCATCCGCGCCTCGATCTGGGAAGTGGTGAAGACCTTAGGGGAAGCTGCGATCATCGTGATCGTGGTGATCTTCCTGTTCCTCGGCAATCTCCGCTCGACCATCATCCCCATCGTCACCATTCCGCTGTCGCTGATCGGCGTGCTCGCTCTGCTCATGGCGCTCGGCTACTCGATCAATTTGATGACGCTGCTCGCGCTCGTGCTCGCCATCGGGCTTGTCGTCGACGACGCCATCGTGGTGGTGGAGAACATCCACCGCCATATCGAGCATGGCATGCGGCCGCTCGATGCGGCGCTGAGCGGTGCGCGGGAAATCCTCTATCCGATCATCGCCATGACCATCACGCTCGCTGCGGTCTATGCGCCGATCGCCTTCGTCTCCGGGCTGACCGGCACGCTATTCCGCGAGTTCGCGCTGACGCTCGCCGGCGCGGTGATCGTGTCGGGCGTCATCGCCATCACGCTGTCGCCGATGATGTGCTCGAAGCTGTTCAAAGCTGAAAGCGAACACGACCAGGGCTGGCTCACCCGGCATCTCGACCGGATGTTCGAGGGACTTAAGCGGCGTTATCAGCGCAGACTCGGCCGCACTCTCAACTACCGGCCGGTGACACTGCTTGTGCTCGCCGGGGTGATGGCTGCGACCGGCCTCCTCTATATGACCACGCAGCGGGAGCTTGCGCCAGAGGAAGACCAGGGCATCTTGTTCACCCTAGTGAAGACGCCGCAATACGCGAATCTCGACTACCTCGAGGAGTCCACCCAACAGCTCAATCAGATATTCAGCACGGTACCCGAGAAGGAGCATGTGTTCGCCATCAACGGCATGGGCGACGTGCATCAGGGCTTTGCCGGCGTCCTGCTCAAGCCATGGGGCGAGCGGGCGCGCAATCACAAAGCGGTGTTGCAGGATCTTCAGCCCAAGATCGCGAGCATCGCGCCGGCGCTCGCGCTCTCGTTCTCTCCGCCGCCTCTGCCCGGGTCGATTGGCGGCCCCCCCGTGCAGTTCGTGATCACCACGACGCATGACTTCCGCCAGCTTGCCGACGTACTGGCCGATGTCGAGAAGGCCGCGCGCGAGAGCGGGATGTTCATTTTCTCGGACTCCGACCTCCGCTTCGAGACGCCGCAGATCGAGTTCCACATCGACCACGACAAGGCCAACCGGCTCGGCATCACCATGGCTGATATCGGTAATTCGCTGGCGACGCTGCTCGGCGGCAACTACATCAACCTGTTCGATCTGTACGGCCGGAGCTATCAGGTCATTCCACAAGTGCCGCGCGAATATCGTCTGAACGAGGATTGGCTCACGCGCTATCAGATCCGCACCAGCGCCGGCACGCTCGTGCCACTGTCGAACGTTGCGACGGTAAACAAGGTGGTGCAGCCGAACTCGCTCACCAATTTCCAGCAGCTCAACTCGGCGACGTTGTCAGCCGTGCCGTTCCCGGGGCGGACTGTCGGCGAGGCCATCGACTTCTTGAAAAAGAAGGCGGAGAGCTTCCCAGAAGGTTTCACCCATGATTTCCAGGGGGAGAGCCGGCAGTTCGTGCAGGAAGGCAACACGCTGGTCTATACCTTCATCTTCGCGCTGATCGTGATCTTCCTCGTGCTTGCCGCTCAGTATGAGAGCTTCCGCGATCCCCTCATCATCCTGATTGCGCTACCATGCTCGATGTTTGGTGCGCTCATCCCGCTCAATGCCGGCCTAGCCTCGATCAACATCTATACGCAGATCGGTCTAGTCACTCTGATCGGCCTAATCTCGAAGCACGGCATCCTCATGGTGGATTTTGCCAACAAGCTCCAGGAGGAGCAGGGCTATAGCCGGCGCGAGGCGATCGAGCATGCTGCGGCGATCAGGTTGAGGCCAATCCTGATGACCACCGCGGCCATGGTGGTAGCTATGGTGCCGCTCCTCATTGCGAAGGGTGCCGGCGCCGCCAGCCGCTTCGATATTGGCCTCGTGATCGCAGCCGGCATGACCATCGGCACGATGTTCACCCTGTTCGTGACCCCTGCGGTCTACACCTATCTCGCGCGCGACCATCAGAGGCCGCGCGTCCGGGCCGAAGCCCATGGTGAGCCGATCGTCCTCCCGGCCACGCCTGCGGCTGAAGCGACCGCCATGCAGGTTGAAAGACTCGAGGAGGCCGACGAGGAGTCCAAGGCGGGAGTATTGTTCCCGGCGGAGGTTGACGCCGCGCCTGAGCCGGCCGAAGCTATGGTGCCACCTGAGGCCCTCGCCTTCGCCTCACCAAGCTCTGCGGCGGGACCTACTCCAGAGCGGCGCCGCTCAAGGCGGGAGCGGCGGCGGAAGCGCTTGCCGACTGCGGCAGAATAGGCAAGAGCAGTTAACGCCACTCCGGCCAGTTTACTCGCCTCAATCAAGCCTCTAGTAATTCGGGACCATCAGGGCCGGGGACCGTATGTTCTCAAAGCTTCTCATCGCCAACAGAGGCGAGATCGCCTGCCGCATCATCAAGACCGCGCGTCTGCTTGGCATCACGACGGTTGCGGTCTATTCCGAGGCCGACCGGGACGCGTTGCATGTGGACATGGCCGACGAGGCGGTGCCCATCGGGCCCGCGCAGGCCACCCAGTCCTATCTCGACATCGGCAAGATCGTCGCCGCAGCCAAGTCCACGGGAGCTGACGCGGTCCATCCCGGCTATGGTTTCCTCTCCGAGAACCCGTCCTTCGCCGAGGCCCTGGACGATGCCGGCATCGTGTTCGTGGGGCCGAACGTCAAGGCCATCGAGGCGATGGGCGACAAGATCGAGTCGAAGAAGCTCGCTGCCAAGGCGAAGGTCTCGACCGTGCCCGGCCATCTCGGCGTGATCAAAGACGCCAAGGAAGCGGTGAAGATCGCCGAGGAGATCGGCTATCCGGTGATGATCAAGGCCTCGGCCGGCGGCGGCGGCAAGGGCATGCGCATTGCCTATAGCCGCAAAGAGGTGGAGGAGGGCTACACCTCGTCGAAGTCTGAAGCCCGATCGAGCTTCGGCGACGACCGCGTGTTCATCGAAAAATATATCGAGGAGCCGCGGCACATCGAAATCCAGGTGCTCGGCGACAAGCACGGCAACGTCATCCATCTCGGCGAGCGGGAATGCTCGATTCAGCGGCGCAATCAAAAGGTGATCGAGGAGGCGCCGAGCCCGTTCATCGACCCCAAGACACGCGAGGCGATGGGCGCCCAGGCCGTATCCCTCGCCAAAGCGGTTGGATACGACTCCGCCGGCACGGTCGAGTTCATCGTCGACAAGGACCGTAACTTCTACTTCCTCGAGATGAACACGCGTCTTCAGGTCGAGCATCCAGTCACCGAGCTCGTTACGGGACTCGATTTGGTTGAGAAGATGCTTAAGGTCGCTGCGGGCGAGAAGCTTTCGCTCAAGCAGAAGGACGTGAAGCTGACCGGCTCGGCCATCGAGGTCCGCATCTATGCCGAGGACCCGACACGAAACTTCCTGCCTTCCACTGGGCGGCTTGTGCGTTACAAGCCGCCACGGCTGGGAACGGAGGACGGCATCACCACCCGGCTCGACTCTGGCGTCGAGGAGGGGGGCGAGATCAGCGTCTATTACGACCCGATGATCGCCAAGCTCATCACCCATGCACCGAAGCGGCTCGCCGCGATAGAGCACATGGGCAACGCGCTCGACGCCTTCGCGATTGATGGTTTCCGCCACAATATTCCATTCCTTGCCGTGCTGATGCGGAACGAGCGGTGGAGAGAGGGGCGCCTTTCGACCAAGTTCATCGCCGAGGAATTTCCCGAAGGCTTCAAGCCGCCCACGCCGGAGGGCGAGGTGCGCGATGTTTTGGTCGCGGTTGCCGCCTCGATCGATCACCTCTCAAATCAGCGCCGCCGCGCTATCACCCAGCAGATGCATGGCGAGCCGGTGAGATTTTCTGAGACGCGCATCGTTGAGATCGGCGAAGAGCGCGTCCGCGTGACCATGGAAGGTGGCCTTGATGGTCCACTGACCGTGACGCTCGGAGGAGCAGGAACCGGCGAGACGAAGCGAAAAGTCAATCTCGCGACCGATTGGTGGTTCGGCACTCCTGTGTTCAACGGGATGATCAACTCGAAGCCCGTTGCGGTGCAGGTGCGCCCGATCCTTAACGGCTATCACCTCACCTATCAGGGCGTTGAGGTCGCCGCGCGGGTGTTCACCGAACGCGAGACCGAGCTCATGGCTAAGATGCCGGTGAAGATTCGGCCCGACACCTCGAAGTTCCTGCTCTGCCCGATGCCGGGGCTCGTGGTGTCGCTCAATGTAAGCGAAGGCCAGGAGGTCGCTGCAGGCGACGCGCTTTGCGTGGTCGAGGCGATGAAGATGGAGAACGTGCTCAAGGCCGAGCGCGATGCCACGGTCGCCAAAGTGCTAGCCAAGCCCGGCGACAGCCTCAATGTCGACGCCGTGATCCTTGAGTTCGCCTAGCCCTTTCGCTGTCATTGTCCGGCTTGACCGGGCAATCAATAAACTCGGACCTACATAAAGATATTAGGAGATCGGTGTTTACTGGATGGCCGCTTTCGCGGGCATGACACGTTGGTAAATGATGACAGAAAAGGCGGATCAGGACAGGCGTACGGTCACGGTGAAGATCGAAGGCCGGGTGCAGGGCGTCTATTACCGCGCCTGGACCTACGAGACTGCGCAGTCGCTCGGACTCGACGGGATGGTTCGCAACCTGAGCGACGGCAGCGTTGAGGCCACCTTCTCGGGTCCGCCAGATGTTGTCGCCGACATGATCAAGCGCTGCGAAGAAGGGCCCCCCGATGCGCGCGTGACAAAGGTCACGATCACCAAAGAGGGTGGATCGGTCCCGCCCGGGTTCAATGTGGTCGCGACGGATCGCTGGCGTTGACCGTCTCGCAGCCGAAGACCTCTGCGAAACTATCCCGTAGAGCCTGATTTACCGCGCCCATATCGGCCTCGACGTTGAGCGCCGCGAGGCTCGTCACCGGTCTCGCTATGCCACACGGCAATACCCCGGAGAAGTGTTCTAAGTCGGGCGCGACGTTGAGGCTTACGCCGTGCATCGTCACCCAGTGGCGAACTCGGACGCCGATGCTTGCGATCTTGGCCTCGCCGACGAACACACCGATCTCGCCTTCCCGGCGCTCAGCCTCGACGCCGAGCCTCGCCAGCGCCGCAATGACCCAGGCCTCTAGCGCATGGACGAAGGCCCTTACATCGCGCCCCCGCCGCGACAGGTCGAGCATGACGTAAGCGATCCCCTGGCCAGGACCATGATAGGTGAAACGCCCGCCGCGGCCCGTTTTGAACACGGGGAAGCGGTCAGGCGCTATTAACTCGGAAGGATCGGCGCTGGTCCCGGCCGTGTAAAGTGGAGGATGCTCGAGCAGCCACACGCATTCAGTCGCCTTGCCATGAACGATCGCGGAGGCTCTTTCCTCCATGAAGGCAACTGCGTCGGGATAGAGTACAGACGCATCGCTCGTGAGCCATTCAACGGCTCCAGTCGTCGGGGAGGCCGCCTCCTTCAGACCTATGAGATGTTCGCTCATGCGGACTATCCTACGCCCGGCGAGGTGGCCAAGGCGAACCTTGCACCCCCTAGGCAGGTTTGCTAAGGCAGCGAGCCCCGGCGCTTGCCGCTGGGTTAGCCTATAGCCATATCCGGGCGGAAACCTTCCGGATCTTGCGGTCGTGGCGGAAATGGTAGACGCGCAGCGTTGAGGGCGCTGTGGGCTCAGCCCGTGGAGGTTCGATTCCTCTCGACCGCACCACTCTTTCCAATCAGCCTGCGGAACTCGTGGTGCCGGACGGCGATTTTTGGGTGGAAATTCCAAGGCAACAAGCGTCTAGTGCGTCGCAAGCCGCGCCTGTTGTCGCAGGCCGGAAGTGGCGATCCG
>JBKPSQ010000235.1:0-13355 GCA_046735075.1 Pseudomonadota bacterium | reverse complement strand
CCCTCGGACTGATCAGCGCCATGGTCGCCGCGGCCATCCTCTATATTGCCGTCGCCATTACCGCCGTTTCGGTCGTCCCGTGGCACGAACTTGCCGAGGCGCCCGGACCCATCACCGAAATCATCACACGTGCGGCGCCGGTGATCCCACCGGTCCTATTCACCGCAATCACGCTGTTTGCCGTCAGCAATACCGCGCTTGTCAACTACGTCACTGCCTCGCGCCTCATCTATGGCATGGCTCGCCAAGGGCTTCTGCCCGCGAAGCTCGGCGACGTTCATGCGTCCCGCCTGACGCCGCATATCGCCATCGCCGCTCTGTTTCTCATTCTCGCGCCTCTTGCGCTGCTCGGCACGATAGCCGAGCTCGCCGCGGCAACCGTGCTTCTCCTGCTTCTCGTGTTCACAGTGGTGAACGGCGCACTTTTCGTCTTGAAACGCCGAAGAGGGGAGCCACTCGGCCGTTTCGAGGTGCCGCTTTTCGTGCCCGCGGCGGGCGCGATCGTATGCCTTGCTCTGATCGTGGTTAGGGTTACGACAGGCGATTGGCGAGCGCCGGCTCTTGCCGGCGTTCTTCTGCTCGGCTGTCTCGCGCTCTACGCCCTGATGCGGCGAGGCACGAAGCGCTAGGTGAGGTTTTCGGCGGCGAGCCTGTGCGGCGGGTGACGCTGATCGCCGCGACGGTTGAGGCGGCGCACATAGGTGATCTGGGCGTGAGGCCGCTCGGCTTTGACCTTCAACGCGGCAATCAGGGCGTCCTCGGCCTTGACCACGATGCGGTCACCCCTGCCTTCAACATTGATGCCGACGGTGAATTGCGATTGCACGAGAGAATGCTTCCGTTCGGTGCCGAGCCAGACTCAAAGCCTAGCAAAAGAAGGCTCTGAGGCCCATGGATAATGCATGGAATGCAAGAATATCTTGCGATCCGGCTACGTTGCCAGGCGTCAGTTGGAGTTGGCAATACTCGGGGCCAAGCCGCTCGGCGCTGCACTGCCAGACTTCTGCGGCTTGGGCTTAGGATCGGCGTTGTCGGCGACCGCCTCGGGCTTCGGTTCTTTGCCGATGATGGCAGCGGCCACGGCAGGGTCGAGCTTGTAGATGTCGGCGAAGGTCTGAACCTTGCCTTGGTCATCGACGACGGCGGTGAAGTAGGACGTATGCACAGGAAGATGATGCGTGATGTTGACGGCGCTGTTGTAACCGGTGGCGAGCAGTTTATCGACATCGGCCTGCGGCATGTTCTGGTCGGCAGCAAGCACCACGGCGGCGATCTTGCCGGGATTGCCGACGCGCGGGCAATTGTGCCCCTCTGAGCGCGCTTCTTTGTCGAACAGCCCTTCTTTGATGGTGTCGTGCATGTAGACGGAATAGGGGTTCGGATAAACGAACTTGACCTTGCCAAGCACGTTGTTAGGTCCCGGCGCCTGAACGAAACTAATCGCGCCCATGTTGACGCTATTCCAATTGATGCTGCCGGCATCCACGAAGCGGCCGTTATATTTCACCTTGAGCTCGTGCTGATCCAGAACCGCAGTGTTGCGGCTGAAGAATCCGCTGCCGCCTCGCAAGTTCGGCAGTAGGTTCTCCCTGACGATGGTGGGGGGCACCGTCCACTCAGGATTGAACACCACGGATTTGAGATCGGCCGAAAAAACCGGCGTTGCGTATTTAAGTTCGCCGACCACAATTTTGTCCGTGTAGATCGTCTTCCCATCCTTGACCACGTGCACGATGTAGGACGGGATGTTGAGCCAGACATAGATCGACCCAAGATCTTCTGGCATCCAGCGCCAGCGCTCCATGTTGACGACGATCTTTTGGACGTTGGCTGGTTTGCCGCCGGCCTCGCTCTCGGCGCGGGCCTTTACCAAAGCTTGGTGCAGTTGCTGGAACTGCTCGTGCTTAGGATGCAGCGAGCGAAGATAGGCATCAGGCGCATCAGCGGCGGCGATCTCGGTTATCACCGCCTTTGGATCGCGCAAAGTCGGGCTCATCCCATAGAGCTTGCTGAGCTTGGCGGGATCCGCCCGGCCACCACGCGCGAAGCGCGCATATTTGAGGACAGCGAGGTCGAGCTTGATTTCGTTGGCTGCGGCGTCCTCAGGCGAGGCAGGAAGATCGCCTGAAGGAGGAAGGTCGAAGGCGGAACTGGAAAGCCCCCATTCGTCGGCCCGCAAGATCTCGTCGATGACGGCAAGGCCCTCGCCGGAAAGACCCATATCCGTCATCCATAGCGGCTCGCCCCGTTCGTTGTAGAAGGCGACCAATGCCGAGACGTCGTTTGAGGATGAAGCCTTGTCAAGCTCGGCGAGCTTGGAACGGATGCTCTCGACCACCGGCGTGGCTGCCACTGGCTGGGGCGTGGTCTGCACCACGGTCGGAGTTGGTGCGGCGGATGGAGAAGCTTGAGCCGCGGCTGGCGCATTGTCCCAGGGAGGCTGAGTAGAGTCGCCGCCCGGTGTAGCGACCGACGCGCCTGCGGACGGTGCCCCCGCAGGATTATCCTGCGCGAAAGTCGGAACAGACGCGACAGTGCAGCACAACGCCGCGCCTAAGGCGGCGACCAGGGATCGTACTCGCATCACCTGTAACCCCACCTACCCTCGCGCTAAATTAGTCCGAGACTTGTAACAGAGCCACAGCGAATTGCCGCATTCTCGGCCTTCCGCGGGGCTGTGTTTCCAGGAAGCAACAGCTTCCACGATTTGCTCAGTCTGAGCATTTAACCGCTAGCATAAAATTTTCGATGGTCCCGGGAATAAACCACGTTGTTCCCCGGTCTCCTCAGCATGGCCCAGCTGCGAGGAGATCACCATGAGTGAGAACACAACCCTTGAGACCGAAAACAAGGATAACGAGACGGAAGAACGAGGAGTTAGCCGCCGAGGGGCGCTTGAGTGCATGGTTTGGGCCGGCACTGGCGTGCTGTGGACCCTATCGGGAGGCGTGCCGAAATCGTTGGGCCTCCTCGGCGACGGCGTCCTTGGCGGTGCGCTTGCTGCCGAAACTCCAGCTTTTACCTTTTTGCAGATCAGTGACAGCCATATCGGCTTCAACAAACCCGCCAACCCCGATTCGCTCGGCACGCTGCGCGAAGCCATTGCCAAGGTCAAAGCGGCGCCGGCGAAGCCCGCCTTCATGATCCATACCGGCGACATAACTCATCTCTCCAAGCCCGACGAGTTCGACAATGCCAACCAGCTCATTAGCGAGGCTGCGCTCGACGTGCATTACGTCCCAGGCGAGCTCGACGTCGTCGATGAAGGCATGGGCAAAGCCTATCTCGCCCGCTACGGCAAAGGCACCAAAGGCTCTGGCTGGTACTCCTTCGACGATCACGGCGTGCACTTTATCGGGCTCGTCAATGTGGTCGACCTGAAAGCCGGCGGACTCGGCAGACTCGGGCCTGATCAGCTCGCTTGGCTTGCCGACGACATCAAGGACAAGTCCAACTCGACGCCGATCGTCGTGTTCGCCCACATCCCGCTCTGGACGGTCTATGCCGATTGGGGCTGGGGCACCGACGACGGTCTCCAGGCGCTCGACTTGCTGAAGCGCTTCGGCTCGGTGACCGTGCTCAACGGCCATATCCATCAGATCGTGCAGAAGATCGAAGGCAACATGACCTTCCATACCGCGCGCTCGACCTGCTTCCCGCAGCCGGTCGCTGGCACTGCACCTTCGCCCGGCCCCATGACCGTGCCAGCAGATCAGCTTCGCTCAATGCTCGGCATCACCAGCGTTGCCGTGCGCGTCGGCGACAAGCCTCTCGCCGTTACCGACACCACGCTCGCTGGCTGATCAAAACCATGACCAGCCTTCGTGTGAAAATTTCAGCGCTTGCTGCCGTCTTGTTCATGCTCGGAGCTACGCCAGGACTCGCCGAAGATGCCAAGATAAAGATCGCCAATTTCACCTTCGATCCGCCAACGCTGACAGTGAAGGCGGGCACTACCGTAACTTGGGTCAACGCCGACGACATTCCTCACGTGGTCTCGGAGAAGAACGGGGCGTTCCGGTCGGGCGCGCTCGATACCGACGAAAGCTTCACGCAGACATTCCCGGCCGCCGGCACCGTCGAATATTTCTGCGCGATCCATCCGCACATGACCGGAAAGATCATCGTCACGCCGTGAATAAGGCTAGACTGAAGGGAGCGCAGCTTCCGACCGGTTGAATGTGGACGACGCGACAGATCAGGATCGCTTTGCCGAGGTGTTCCTGCCTCACCTCGTCGATGCCTTTCGGCTCGCCCGCTGGCTCGCCGGCAGCCGTGCCGACGCCGAGGATATCGTGCAGGAGGCTTCGCTCCGCGCCTTCAAAGGCATTGGCGGTTTTGGCGGCGGAGATTCGCGCGCCTGGGCGCTGACCATCGTGCGCAACACAAGCTATAGCTGGCTAACCAAGAACCGGCCTTCCGCTGTGGTGCTCACGGAGGATCTCGACCAGACCGCCCGAGATCGCATCGATCAATCTGCCGGTATTGAGCGAACACCAGAGGCGGCCTTGATCGCCAAGGTCGAGGCAGAGGAGATAAGAAAGGCGATGGCGACTTTGCCGGTACCCTTCCGCGAAGTGCTGGTGCTTCGCGAGATCCACGGGCTCGACTACCGCGCCATTGCCGAGATTACCGAACTGCCGATTGGCACGGTGATGTCGCGGCTCGCCCGCGCCCGCCGCAAGCTTCTTGATATCCTCGGTGGAGGCGCGTCATGACCCTCTCCAAGGACGACGAGTTCCTGCTCAATGCCTATCTCGACGGTGAGCTTGACCCTCTACAGGCCAGTCGTTTCGAGGCGCGGCTCGCCTCGGAGCCCGCACTTGCCGCCGAGATCGAGGCCTATCGTCTGCTAAGGGCAGCGCTACGCTCCGACCTCGCCGAAGATGTGCCATCACCCGACCTCCGCCGCCGCGTTACCTCCAGTCTCGACTTACGCGCATCCCGTCGGTCCCCGGCTTGGGGCGCGCTGGCGGCATCCTTCCTCGCAGGAGCGGTCCTTGCCGGTTCTATGACCCTTGGCGTGCTCCATCGCCAAGCTGGCAACCAGGTCGCGAGCGAGGTTGTCTCGGCGCATATCCGCAGTCTCATGGCGCCAGCGCCAACCGACGTGCCGTCTTCCGACCACCACACGGTCAAGCCATGGTTCAACGGCAAACTTGCCTTTGCGCCGGTGGTGCCGGACCTGGGAAGCAAGGGCTATCCGCTGGTGGGCGCGCGTGTTGACGTGGTTGGACTGGAACCTGCCGCGACGCTGGTCTATTCCCGCGGCAAGCATCTCATCAGCCTCACCCAGATGTCCGCTGGCAACGAGCCCGTGGCGCCCGTGCGAAGCTATGAGGAGCGCGGATTCATCGCCCGGTCGTGGACCCGGGGCGGTGTTACTTACTTCGCAGTATCCGACGCCGCTGCCGAGGAGCTAGAGGCTTTTGTGAAGCTGTTTAAGGCTGAAACCGCAGAAAACGGCCGATCCTGAGGCCGTCGCTGACGCGGCCGATCGTAGCGGTCCCCCTAGGATTTGCGCTCTCCCTCACCTATACTCAGACTGAGAATAGGTGTGGGGCCGGCCTTGCGCCGGATGTTTTAACGACCCATATATGCTCACTATGAGCATTATAGGCCTACGGGAGGAGAGGATGTCGTCAGTTCACAGCGTAATCCCCGGCAAGGGGCTCAAAGCGCAAACCCCGCTGCCCGCTACCCTTCTGCCCGATCTCGCCTACACGCCGGAGGTCGCGCGCGATACCGCGCAGCTTTACGAGCGCGTATCCCGCGTCATTCCGCCGATCGAGTGGCCGGGCTTTGCGACCTACATCCACGCCATCAACGAGCTCAAGCGCTCGCGCAACGCGGTAGTGCTCGCGCACAACTACATGACGCCGGAGATCTTCCACTGCGTCGCTGACGTGGTGGGCGATTCGCTCCAGCTCGCCCGCGAGGCGTCAAAGACCGACGCCGAGATCATCGTGCAGGGCGGCGTGCACTTCATGGCGGAGACCTCGAAGCTCCTCAATCCCGACAAGATGGTACTCATTCCCGACTTGAGAGCCGGCTGCTCGCTTGCGGCCTCGATCAACGGTGCTGACGTGCGGGCGCTTCGCGAGGCTTACCCCGGCGTGCCGGTCGTGACCTACGTCAACACCTCGGCGGAGGTTAAGGCCGAGTCCGACATCTGCTGCACCTCGTCGAACGCCGTGAAGGTCGTCGAGTCGCTCGGGGCCAAGCGCGTGATCATGATTCCCGACGAGTATCTCGCCAAATGGGTGCAGACGCAGACTGATATCGAGATCATCACCTGGAAGGGCCATTGCGAGGTGCATGAGCGCTTCACTGGCGATGAGCTGCGCGCCTATCGCGAGGCAGATCCCGGCGTGAAAATCATCGCTCACCCGGAATGTGCA
This sequence comes from Pseudomonadota bacterium, assembly GCA_046735075.1. GTDB lineage: Bacteria > Pseudomonadota > Alphaproteobacteria > Rhizobiales > Methyloligellaceae > Methyloceanibacter. Next base: position 6,954 of record JBKPSQ010000235.1, on the reverse strand, counting down.
CCCGACGTGCTCGAGGAGGCCGATTTCACCGGCTCGACCTCGGGCATGATCAAATGGGTCAAGGACCATCAGCCCTCGAAAGTGCTGCTCGTGACCGAGTGCTCGATGAGCGACAACGTCGCGGTTGAGGCGCCGAACGTCGAGTTCGTGCGGCCCTGCAATCTTTGTCCGCACATGAAGCGCATCACCCTCCCGAAGATTCTGGAGTCGCTCGTGCTCCTCAAAGAGGAAGTCACGGTCGATCCAAAAGTCGCGGAACGTGCACGCGCCGCCGTCGAGCGCATGATCAATCTCAACCATTGACGGGGCGCTGGACAGCGGGCGTGCGTAAAGTGACCAATTCAACCAAGCATTTGCCGGCACGGCGCGCAGGGGGCAGCATCGTCATTGTCGGCGCCGGTCTTGCTGGCCTGTTCACTGCGCTGAAGCTTGCCCCAATCCCTGTCACGGTGGTCTCGGCGGCGCGGTTTGGCGAAGGCGCATCGAGTTTCTGGGCGCAGGCAGGGATCGCCGCGGCCGTGGCAGAAGGTGACAGCCCAGACGCACACGCGGCAGACACGATCCACGCCGGCGCCGGCATCGTCGACCAGAAGATCGCGCATCTCCTTGCCAACGAGGCCCGCGATCGCATCGAGGATCTGCTTCGCTACGGCGTGCCCTTCGACAAGGACCTCGAAGGGCATTTCAGCCTCGGCCGCGAGGCAGCCCACGGCAAAAACCGCATCCTCCACGTCAAGGGTGACACCGCTGGCCGTGCCATCATGCATGCACTGCTTGCAGCGGTGAGGGCGACACCGTCCATCACCGTGCTCGAAGGTTATGCTGCGCGCGATCTCGTAGTTAATGACGGGCGCATCGCCGGCATTGAGCTTACATATGTCAATGGCGCCTCACGGCAGCTTATTCTGCCGGCAAGTGCCGCGGTTCTTGCAACCGGCGGTGCTGGCCAGATCTACGTCATTACCACCAACCCGCGCGAGGCGCGCGGCGAAGGCATCGCCATAGCTGCACGCGCCGGCGCCGTGATCGCCGATGCCGAGTTCGTGCAATTCCACCCCACCGCCATCGATATCGGCCGCGACCCTGCGCCGCTCGCCACCGAGGCTCTACGCGGCGAAGGGGCGCTTCTCGTCAATGCGCGCGGCGAGCGTTTCATGCGCGCGGTCCACGCGGATGCCGAGCTCGCGCCGCGCGATGTAGTAGCGCGCGCGGTCTATCGCGAAGTCATGAGCGGGCGCGGAGCTTTCCTCGACTGCCGGTCTTTCGGGATGAAGCTGGCCGAGCATTTCCCGACCGTGTTTGCAGCCTGCCGCTCCGCCGGAATCGATCCGAGACGCCAGCCGATCCCCGTAGCCCCGGCGGCGCATTATCACATGGGCGGCATTCTCACCGACGCGCAGGGGCGCAGCACGGTCAACGGCCTATGGGCTTGCGGCGAAGTTGCTTCGACGGGCGCCCATGGCGCCAACCGGCTTGCATCGAACTCTCTGCTCGAGGCGGTCGTGTTCGGCGCCCGAGTCGCCACCGACATCGCCGCTTTGCATCTGGGCGTCAATCTGGACGCAATGAAGCCGAGCGCTATGACGGGGGCCGGCGCCGTATCCGACGGGGCAAATGAGGCGGGCGAACAGACGCTACGCCGCACCATGACGGCAGAGGTCGGCGTTATTCGCGACGAGCAATCGCTCACGCGTGCGCTCTCGACAATCGTTACGCTGGAAAAAGAGAATAAGGGCGACCTGCGCCTCGCCAACATGCTCACCACCGCCAAGCTAATTACTGCCGCGGCGCTTCGGCGACAGGAAAGCAGGGGAGCGCATTTCCGCAGCGATTACCCGACGCCGGATGAGCAGCTCGCCAAGCGGACCTTCCTTACTCTGCCTCAAGCCGAAAAGATCGCAAGTGAGGCAGGCGAAGCGGAAATGGCGGGTGCCAAGCTGCGCGCCGTACTTCATGCATGAGCAAGGCTTCTCCGCCTGACTTGAGCCTACCGCGCTTCCTCGTTGAGCAGGCCGTGGCCGCCGCGCTTGAAGAAGATCTCGGCAGTGTGGGCGACATCACCACGGACGCGGTCATTCCGGCGGAGTCTCACGGCGAAGCCACAATCGTTGCGCGGAAAGCTGGCGTGATCGCGGGGTTGGATCTCGCCGAGGCCGCTTTCAAATCTCTCGATCCCGAGGCACGCTTAACCAGGGTCGTTCTTGACGGCGGCAAGGTCGAGGCTGGCGGTACCGTCGCCAAAGTGTCGGGCAAGACCCGCGCCTTGCTTACCGGGGAGCGAACCGCGCTCAATTTCCTCGGCCGCTTGAGCGGGATTGCTACGCTGACCGCGACCTATGTCGCAGCGATCCAAGGCACCCGTGCCAAGATCGTCGAGACCCGCAAGACCACGCCTGGCTTGCGCGCGCTCGAAAAATACGCGGTGAGGTGCGGCGGCGGCATGAATCATCGCTTCGGCCTCTATGATGCGGTGCTCGTCAAGGACAACCACATCGCGGCTGCTGGAGGACTAGCCAACGCGCTGCAAAAACTTCGCGCCCGAGTAGGCCATCTTGTCAAAATTGAAGTAGAGGTCGACGTGCTCGATCAACTCGAGGAGGCGCTGCACTTCCCGATTGATGCCGTGCTGCTCGACAACATGGATGCCGAGACGCTGCAGACGGCAGTGGCTTTAGTGAAGGGTCGCGTCGTTACCGAAGCTTCAGGTGGCGTGACGCTGGAAAATGTGGGGGCGATTGCAAAGACCGGAGTCGATTTGATCTCGGTCGGCGCCCTTACTCACTCCGCGCGAAGCCTAGACTCATCGCTGGAGTGGACGGGCTCGTAGTGCCAGTTACCGATGCGAGCGATGTCGACACTAGAGAGAGCGTCGGGGTAAGCGTCAGACCGGAAGATTCACCTGACTCGTTGGAGGCAACGCTTGGCGAGTTGCCGGAGACGGTTTCGTCGGAAGCTTCGACCTCGTAAGGAGCCTCGTTTCGCCTCTTGTAGAAAATGTGCCGACCGATCTTGTCGATCTTGCTCATGTCACCCGTCCAATAGGGGTTCACGTAATTTGCGTGGTAATAGGTGGAGTAGCCGATCTCGGGAAGCCACAGCTCGCCGCCCATGATCTTCTTGGCGATGCTCTGGGCGAGCGCCCATTGCGCATCGTTGCGCGGATTGTCGGTGTGGCCGTCGCAGGTGAATGAGAACTGACAGCCAGGGTGCATCTGGCCCTGATAGACCACGCCGCAAATCGTCTGCGGGAAGAGCGGGCTTCTCATCCGATTGAGAATCACCTGGCCTACCGCGACCTGACCGCGCACCGGCTCGCCGCGCGCCTCGAAATAGATGGCGGTGGCAAGGCAGCGCCGTTCGCGTGTCTCGAACTCAGCCTGGCTCTCGCCCTTATAGCGGAAATTCAACCCGTCAGGAGTTGGGTGGTAGGCGATCTCCTCGGGCGATGGCTTGAAGCCATCGACGTCGAGGCTCGGCTCGAACATCGACCCGTAGCTCGCATTCGAAAGCAGCCCGTCGCTCAAGGGGCCTCCTCCGGACGTCCTCTTCATGGCAACGCGCGTCGACGTCGGAATGAGGCGGTCGGCCTTGTGGGAGCGGCTTACCTCGCCACCGTTTGACAGCGAGGCGGTTGCGCCCGCGTCGCCTACCAAGCTCGCCGCGATAAGCTGCTTGCCGGCATAGGAGACCGTGTTTTCAGCGAGATATTGATCGGCTCTCGGCCCCTTGCCGCCAGCCCGGAACAAAAATCCCGCCTCGCGCGGGATCGAAACTGGAAGATGGGTGGCATCGGCGGTGCGCGTCTGCGGATAGGCGGCGCCGTGGCCGGAGAAATAAAGCTCGATATGGAAGGCAACCGGATTGCCGGGTACGGCAGCGACATAGCCCAAGGCTATTAGGGGAAGCGGCACAAGCGCAGCGACGGTGTGCCACACCCGACGAGGTAAGCGTCGGCCCATGTTCCCTCCAGGTTACCCCGTAACCTCTCGGGAGACTCCACCCGCAGCGTTCCTCCGCTCCGGCCGGCAGCCCCCCTAAGTTGCCCTAATCGCGCGAAGGCTCGTGCGCTTAAGGCGTCCCCATAAGCCGGACAAAATGGTGGGAAATCAGCGATTTAATTTGTAAGTCCCCCACCGGTTTGGCCCGGATTCCCGTCTAATTGCCTTAACCGTGCCCGACAAATTAGGGCAAAATGTGGTAAACGGCAACGGGCGAGCTACTTCAGGGGAGAAACGCTAATTATCGGTTACGGTTCCGCAGCGCCGCTTGGGCTGCTGCAAGGCGGGCGACCGGCACCCGATAGGGCGAGCAGGACACGTAATTCAGGGCGATCTTCTCGCAGAAACCAACGGTTTCCGGGTCGCCGCCATGCTCGCCGCAAATCCCGATCTTGAGGTCGGGCCGAGCCTTTCGCCCGCGCTCTGCCCCAATCTGCATCAGCTCCGCCACAGCTTTGTCGAGAGTGACAAAGGGATCGTCGTGGATGATCCCCTTCTCGACGTACTCAGCCAAGAATCGCCCAGCATCGTCGCGGCTGAGTCCGAAGGTAGTCTGGGTGAGGTCGTTGGTGCCGAAAGAGAAGAAGTCGGCGCTCTTGCCAATCTCGCCGGCCATCAGGCAGGCGCGTGGCAGTTCGACCATGGTTCCCACCGAGTAGGCGAGGTTCGTTCCCCGCTCCTTCTCCACCTCGCGCGCCACGATGGCGATGCGTTCCTTGACGAGATCGAGCTCGGGCTTAGCGACCACGAGCGGCACCATGATCTCGGGCATGACGCGCTCATGCAGTGCCTGGCCAGCCTCGATCGCCGCTTCGAAGATGGCGCGCGCCTGCATCTCCACGATCTCGGGATAGCTCACGAGCAGCCGCGAGCCACGTTGCCCAAGCATCGGGTTGAACTCGCTCAACGCGGTGATGCGGCGCTTGATCCTCTCAACGCTCACACCCATGCTTGCTGCAACCTCGCCGATGATCTCCTCGCCATGGGGCAGGAACTCGTGCAGCGGCGGATCGAGCAAGCGGATCGTAACCGGCAGTCCGGCCATGATCTCGAACAGCTCGATGAAGTCCTGACGCTGCGCCGGCAGAAGCCTGGCAAGTGCCCGGCGGCGCCCCTCCTGGTCCTCGGCAAGGATCATCTCTCGCATGGCGAGGATGCGCGTCTCGTCGAAAAACATGTGCTCAGTGCGGCAGAGCCCGATGCCTTGCGCGCCAAAGGCACGCGCTTGCCGCGCGTCGGCAGGATTGTCGGCATTGGCGCGCACCTTCATCCGCCGAAAACCGTCCGCCCATTGCATCAAACTATTGAAATCATCGGAGAGCTTGGGCTCACGCATCGGCACGCGGCCCTTGATAATCTGTCCTGTCGACCCATCGATGGTGATCAAATCACCCTTGTGCAGGACCGAACCGTTGGCCTGGAGTGTCTCGCGCTCGAGATCGATGGCGACCGTCGAGGCGCCGACTACGCACGGCCTTCCCATGCCGCGCGCAACCACTGCCGCGTGGCTCGTCATCCCGCCGCGCGTAGTGAGGATGCCCGCGGCGGCATGCATGCCCTGCACATCCTCTGGCGAGGTCTCGACGCGAGCGAGGATCACCGTGTGGCCTTGTGCCTTGAGATGCACCGCCTCGTCGGCATCGAACACGAGCTCGCCAGACGCCGCTCCCGGCGAGGCCGGCAAACCTTTGGCCATCACCACGCGCTCGGCCTTGGGATCGAGCGTCGGATGAAGCAGTTGATCGAGCTGGGCCGCGTTGATGCTTGTAACTGCTTCTTCACGCGTGATCAGTCCTTCGCCCGCCATGTCGACCGCGATCTTGAGCGCGGCTTGGGTGGAGCGCTTGCCGGAACGGGTTTGGAGGATGAAAAGCTGTCCCTCCTGCACCGTGAACTCGATGTCCTGGATGTCGCGGAAATGGGCTTCGAGCTTGGCGCAGGCGCTTTTGAGCTCCGCGAATACATCGGGCATGAGCCCTTCGAGCGACGGGCGGCTGGAGCCCGAATGCTCGCGTGAAGCCTCGGTCAGAGCTTGCGGCGTACGCAAGCCAGCAACCACGTCCTCGCCCTGCGCATTGACCAGGAACTCGCCGTAGAGCTCCTTGTCGCCGGTTGAAGGATTGCGGGTGAAGACGACGCCGGTCGCGCTTCTTTCCCCTCTATTGCCGAACACCATGGCCTGGATGGTGACCGCAGTGCCCCAATCGTCGGGGATGTTATGCAGCCGGCGATAAGCAATGGCGCGGGCGTTTTGCCAGGAACCGAATACGGCAGCAATGGCGCCCCAAAGCTGCGCATGCAGGTCTTGCGGAAAAGGCTCACCGAGCTCGGTCGCGACCAGAGACTTGAACCGCTCGATTATGGGCAGCCAATCTTCCGCCTTGAGGTCTGTGTCGAGCTCAAAACCTTTGAGATTTTTGTAATTCTCGAGGATCTCCTCGAACAGCCCGTGGTCGAGGCCGAGCACCACGTCGGCGTACATCTGAATGAAGCGGCGATAGGTGTCGTAGGCGAATCTGCGATCGTTGGAGCGATCAGCGAGGCCTTCGACGGTCTGATCGTTCAGCCCGAGATTGAGCACGGTGTCCATCATTCCGGGCATCGAGGCTCGCGATCCCGACCTAACGGATACGAGCAGCGGGTTCTCGACATCACCGAACTCGGAGCCGGCAATTTTGCCGACTTCATCGAGCGCGGCATCCACCATTGGCTTGAGCTCCTCCGGCAGCGTCTCGCCAAGGTCGTAATAGACGGAGCAGAGCTCGGCCGAGATGGTGAACCCGGGTGGGACAGGAAGCCCGAGCCGCGACATTTCGGCAAGGTAGGCACCCTTGCCTCCTAGCAGCTCGCGATCTTCCGCCGAGCCATCGGCACGGCCTGCGCCGAAGGTATAGACCCATTTCGGCGCGGGCCTTGCGGCCTTCTCTGCAGTCGTCATGGGTTGATCCATGTTTCG
>JBKPSQ010000234.1:0-8301 GCA_046735075.1 Pseudomonadota bacterium | reverse complement strand
CCACTATTCATCACGCTGGTCGCGCTGTTAGGCCCGACGCCGGTCGCTATGATGCCGCGCGAGACATAGGTCGCGGTCACGTTCATGTCGCCGCTGTTCTCAACCGCAACGCCATTGCCGCCAAGGGCACTTTCCGACAAGGCGAAGATGCCCGAGCCATCCAGGCCACCCTTGACGAGGAGATTTCCGCTGTTGTTGACGGCGATGGGGCTGTTGGCGAAGCCCGCGCGGGCCTGAATGCCATAGGCGCTGCCATAAGGTGCCGTGGTGATCGCGGTAATATCGCCTGAGTTCAAGATCGCGATCGGGCTGTTTATGCCATCCGTGATGGCGAAGATGCCCGAAGCCTGGTCTCCGCTGGTCGTCGCCGAGATGTCCCCCTCGTTCTCGATGGCGATCGGGCTGTAAGCCTCGGTGCGGGCGAAAATGCCGAAGGCGTCATCGGTAACAGCGTTGGCGGTGATGCCACCGCTATTCTCGATGGCGATCTGGCCGCCGCTCCCAACGCTCCGCGCGAAGATGCCAAAGGCCTCGTCCACGCTGCTGGAAGTGATGTTGCCCGTATTCTCGATCGCACTAGCAGAGCCATACGTGCGGGCAAAGACGCCGAAGGCGACGTCAGCGCCACTTGCCGAGATGTCGCCGTGGTTCTCGACGGTGAGCGGACTTCCCGTGGAACTCGTATAGGTGCGAATGCCGAAGGCACTCCCGGCCCCGGCGTCCACCGAAATGTTGCCGCTGTTTACGACGCCGAGGGGGGAGTTGTAAGACCGTGTGTCGACGAATATGCCGAACACTTGGTTGTATTGACCGGTCGAGGTGATGTTGCCGCTGTTCACGACGCTGAGTGGGCTGTTGCCACCAAACGTGTCGGCGAAGATGCCGCCGTTCAGCGGCTCGAGAGTGTTGCCGCTCGCGCTCGTGGTGATGTCGCCGCTGTTGACAATACTGAGAGGACTAAAGTAGCCGCGGGTCTCGCCCAAAATGCCGAGAGCGGTGGTCCCAGCGATGACCGTGAGGTCGCCGCTGTTCTCGATGCTGATGGGGCTGTTCGTATCGCCATTGGTGCGTGCATAAAGGCCGATAGCGTCAAATTCCCCGGTAGCAGTCGTGTCGCCGCTATTGACCAAGGATATGGCGCTGCCCGCACCATTGCTCAATGCATGGACGCCCTCGGCAAAGCCGCCATCCGCAGTGAGGTCAGCGCTGTTCACGACACTGATGGGACTGCCTGCGCCATCGGTCGTCGTGTTGATAGCCAAGGCGCCACCGGCGGCATTACTTGCGGTCAGGGCGCCGCTATTGTTGAGATAAATGTAGCTGTTGGCACCGGTCGTGCTCAGCTGAATCGCGTATGGGCCGCCACTGCGCGCGTCGGTATTGATGCAGATAAGCGGTGTGTTCGGAGTGGCCGTTGACGAATTGATCGGGCCGCCGCCAATAGGCAATGCACACACGTCTGCTAAAGCAGGGGCAGGACTGAGCAAGCTGCCGAGGATGAGTGTCGATACAAGCGCCGTGCCGAGCAGCAGCGATCTACGATCGGTCCTCGCCAACCTCACTCTTATCGGCCGCGGTCGAACTTTGGCGGAAGCCGCAGCATCGCGCCGCGCAGGGCACACCGGTCGCATCTCGCGCCGCCGATGCCGACGTCCCACCGCTTCACCCCCCAAAAAAAGCGTTCGGTCGCTTCAGAGCGACCTGATTCCACCGCTACAATGCCGAGTCTAGGGAAAGGGTCCCAGGGACTAGTGCGCTAAAGCAACAGTCGCCGCAAAATCCACCGGGACCCCAAAAGTCAGGCCTACTCTGGACGGCTGGAAAACCACCCCAATTTCGGGCGGTGAGATCCCTCATAAGCGGCTCGTTGCCGAGCTTCGGGCTGTGGGTTGAGGCGCAGGCGGCCTCAACCGGCGCGCTGCACGATTAAATCCCACAGTGACCAAAACGTCACAGGTTTTTCCGGAAAAATCTCTATAGTGAGGCACTACAAACGAGCGAAACGGGGGATTGATCCATGCGTGTCTTACTGGCTATCGCCATCGCAATCACAGCGACGGTTGGACTCGGCGGCTGCTTCGGCCATCACGAAAAGGCCGTGGCGACGACTCCGCTCAAATAGCTGGGCGGACGCCGACGTCTTGATCGTAACGACGAGCTAGGCGCCTAAATCTTCTAACACTGCAGTTGCCAACCTCGGTCGGGGCTCATCCCCGGCCGAGGTCTTTTGGCTTGCCGCTCAGACGCAGGCCCGACCCAGGTCCGCCCTTTTATCCAACCTTTGGTCCATTTCGCGCGTTCAGACCCACAACCCTCAAGGAAGTGGAGTTTTGCAATGGGAAGAAAAGCGAATGAGCGGCCCCTGGCCGTGGTGACGGGAGCCTCAACGGGGATCGGCTATGAATTGGCGCGCTGCTGCGCCGAGAATGGCTTCGACCTGATCGTGGCCGCCGACGAGCCGGAGATCGAGACCGCGGCGGAGAACTTCCGCAACTCGGGCGTAGAGGTCAAAGCGGTCGAGGCCGATCTCGCGACCATCGATGGGGTGGAAAAGCTTTACGCAGCGGCCAATGGCCGACCGGTTGATGCCCTGCTTGCCAATGCGGGCCGTGGGGTTGGCGGAGCGTTCCTCGACGAAGACTTCAACGACGTGATTCGCGTGATCGACACCAACGTGACCGGGACGCTCTACCTCATCCAGAAGATCGGACGCGATATGCGAAGCCGGAATTCGGGCCGGATCCTGATCACGGGCTCGATCGCCGGCTATACCCCAGGCGCATTCCAAGCCGTCTATCACGGCACCAAGGCCTTCATCGATTCGTTCTCTTATGCCCTGCGCAACGAGCTTAAAGACACCGATGTGACCGTGACCTGCCTGATGCCAGGGGCGACCGAGACGGACTTCTTCGACCGGGCCGGACTGCAAGACACCAAGGTCGGTCAGAGTCCCAAGGACAACCCCACCGACGTGGCTGAAGCCGGCTTCAAGGCGATGATGGAGGGCGAGGCCGAGGTGGTGACGGGCCTGACGAACAAGCTCGAAACCACCATCGCCAATGTCACGCCGAACGAAATGCTGGCAGAGCGGACCCGCAAGCAATACGAGCCCGGTTCCGGCAAATCGGTCGATAAATGAGGCATTAAACGGTTGGCGCTCCGGTCAGCGGGAAGCGCGTCTTGATCTGGGCGAACAGGCGGTCGCGCACCGCTCGATAGGCTTCCAGGATCTGCTCGCGATTGCCGGTCGTGAGTGTCGGGTCGGGCGTCGGCCAATATTCGACCTCCACCGCATAGTTGCGGGCGAGATCGAGCGACTTGTGGTGGGCTTCCGGTGCCAAGGTCACGATGAGATCGAAAGAGGTGTCGTCGAGCTCTTCGAGCGTCATAGGTTTATGACGCGATAGGTCGATGCCGAGTTCCTCCATCACCGCAGCGGCAAAGGGATCTGCCTCGCCCGCGCGCACCCCGGCAGAAGCCACGTAGACTCGGCCGCCGGCGAGATGCTTCAAGATTGCCGCGGCCATCGGCGAGCGTATGGCGTTGCGGCTACAGGCAAAGAGGACCGCGCCCGGCAGATCGGCCGCGCCGCCGCCCAACGGGTCAGCCCTTCCAATGCAACGCGCAGAGCAGCGTGAATAGGCGGCGTGCGGTTGGAAGATCTACGGCGATCTTGCCCTTGAGCCGCTCCATCAGCAGTTGGCTGCCTTCATCGTGGATGCCGCGCCGGCCCATGTCGATCGCTTCGATCTTGGAGGCGGGCTGCGTCTTGATCGCCTGGTAGTAGCTCTCGCAGATGAGGAAATAGTCCTTCACCAGGCGGCGGAAGGGCGACAGCGACAGCATCACATGCTGGATCGGCGCGCGCTCGGTGTCGCCCACGGTGAACACGAGCCGATTGTCGGCGAGCGAGAGATGGAGCGTGTAAGGTCCGCCGTCATGGCCTTCGAGGGCAAAAGCATTGCGCTCGAGGAGATCGAAGATCGCCACCTCGCGCTCATGCTCCACCTCGGCGTTGTTGCGGCCGATCGACGCTTCATCGAGCGTGACTTCGACGAGGCGCGCCTGCTCGGGCCATGACTGCTCGCCTTCGGGCTCAGCCATGGTCAGTCCCGCGGATTGAGCCTGATCGCGACTGAGCGGCGATGCGCGTCAAGCCCCTCGGCCTCGGCGAGCACCATCGCCGCCGGCCCGAGCGCAGCCAAGCTCTCGGAGTCGAGCTTCAAAATCGACGTGCGCTTCATGAAATCGAGCACAGAGAGGCCCGAGGCAAAGCGCGCGCTCCGTGCGGTCGGCAGCACGTGGTTAGTGCCGGCAACATAGTCTCCGATCACCTCCGGCGTATAGCGCCCGATGAAGATTGCACCGGCGTCGCGCACGTGCGTGGCGAGCGTGTCGGGATCGCGGGTAGCGATCTCAAGGTGCTCCGGCGCGAGTCGGTCAACGATAGCCGGTGCCTCGGCAAGATTGCCGAGAAGGATCACCGCGCCATAATCCTTCCAGCTTGCTCGCGCCGTAGCGCCGCGCGGCAGCACGGCAAGCTCGGCCTCTACCGCCTTCTCCACGGCACGCGCGAAATTCTCGTCGTCGGTAATGAGAATCGCCTGGGCCGCCTCGTCGTGCTCAGCTTGGGCGAGAAGGTCGGAGGCGATCCAGGCAGGATCATTGTCCTCATCGGCAATGACTACGACCTCCGACGGCCCGGCGATCATGTCGATGCCGACCTGACCAAAAACCTGGCGCTTGGCAGCGGCAACATAGGCATTACCGGGCCCGACGATCTTGGCGACCGAAGCGATCGACTCCGTGCCATAGGCGAGCGCCGCGATCGCTTGTGCTCCGCCCACGCGATAGATCTCACTGACGCCGGCAAGCTCCGCCGCAACGAGGACAAGAGGGTTGAGCACGCCTTTGGGCGCCGGCACCACCATGACGATGCGCGGAACCGCAGCGACCTTGGCGGGCACGGCGTTCATCAGCACCGAGCTTGGATAGCTCGCGGTGCCGCCTGGAACGTAAAGCCCGACGGAGGAAACCGGCGTCCAGCGCGACCCGAGCTCGACGCCCTGTGAGTCTTTATAGCGGTCGTCCTTTGGGACTTGGCGGCGGTGGTGGTCGAGAATGCGGTCATGCGCGAGTTTCAGTGCCGCGAGTGTCTTGGCATCGACCAGGGAACGCGCGGCGGCAAGCTCTGCGGGTGCAATCCTAATGCCCGCGATGCGGAGATCGACGGCGTCATAACTTTTTGTCAAATCGATAAGTGCCGCGTCGCCGTCCTCGCGTACGCGGGCAATGATCGTGGCGACCTTGTCGTTGACGTCGGCGGATTGTTCGCGCTTGAGCGCAAGCAGAGCCTTGAAGCGGTCCTCGAAATCGGCGCCGCTGCTTCTGAGCCACAGGGCCATGGCGCGGCTCTTAGGAGCCGGTCTTGCCGGGGCCGCCGCCCGCGCCGGACTGGCCGCCCCCGCCCGAGTGCTCAGGCTTGAGACGCGTGCGCCATTCGGGGCCGAGGTCGGTCAACTCGGCCTCGATGCACTCGACCTTGAGCTGAATCGAAGCATCGCCTGAGAAGGTCAGTGTCACATGGCCTCCAGGCGGATCGTCAGGCTCGAAGTGGACCGCGAGAAGCGACAGGATCCTGTCGCTCTTTCCTTGCTTGAGGTTCCTGAGTTGGGCGCCAAAGACGCGATCGAATCTGAGCGCCGTCCGCCGCCGCCGGAAATCCTGGGCGCCCTTGCCTGCCGCTTTCTCCCAGTCGAAGCGATTGAGCACCGCGGCGAAACGCTTTTGCGTTGGCAGATAGGCGAGGTCGCCGACGCGCACCACCGCATCTTGAAGATGCGATGACACGACTGCGAGGTCCTCTTCGTCGAGGGCAATAAGTTTCAACGGGTTCATGGCGTCGGCCGCTATTCTCGGCATGGGGGTACCATGCTTCCGGCATGGCAGAAAACCGCCAAGTTAGGAAGGACCTAGTTGGCCAGCCGCTCGATTTCCGCCCCGCACTGCCTGAGCTTGTCCTCGATCCGCTCAAAACCGCGGTCGAGATGGTAGACGCGGCCGATGGTGGTCTCTCCTTGCGCGGCAAGGCCGGCAATGATGAGCGACACAGAGGCGCGCAAATCCGTGGCCATGACGGGAGCCCCACGCAAGCCGTTGACGCCGGTCACAATGGCAGTATCGCCCTTGAGATCGATCTTGGCGCCAAACCGCGCCAATTCCTGCACATGCATGAAGCGGTTCTCGAAGATGGTCTCGCGCACTTGCGAGGTGCCGTTTGCCATACACATCAGCGCCATGAGCTGGGCTTGCAAGTCGGTGGGGAAGCCCGGGAAGGGCTTTGTCTCAACCGTGACCGGCTTCAAGCCTCCGCCATTCCGCGCCACGCGCAGCCCGGTTGGCCGCTCCTCGATCTCGACTCCAGTCGAGCGCAAGGTGTCGAGCGCCTCTTGCAGGAGCTCGGGACGGGCGCCATCAAGCAGCACGTCGCCGCCGGTAATTGCTGCCGCCATGGCATAGGTGCCGGTCTCGATACGGTCAGGCAGCACGCTGTGCTCGGCGCTGTGCAACGCCTCGCGTCCTTGTATCCATAATGTCGAAGTGCCAAGACCTTCGATGCGGGCGCCCATCCTGATCAGGCAGTTGGCAAGGTCAACAACCTCTGGCTCTCGCGCGGCCCCCTCGATCAGGGTCTCGCCTTTAGCAAGCACGGCGGCCATCAGCGCGTTGTGTGTCGCGCCGACGGAGACTTTGGACAGCTCGACCCGGTTGCCAGTCAAACCCCGCGGCGCGCGGGCAATGACGTAACCCCCTTCGAGGTCGATTTCGGCGCCAAGATTTTGCAGCGTCTCGATATGCAGGTCGACCGGACGCGTGCCGATGGCGCAACCGCCCGGCAGCGACACTTTAGCCCGGCCGCAGCGCGCGACGAGCGGCGCGAGCACCCAGAAGCTCGCGCGCATGCGCGCCACCATCTCATAGGGCGCGGTGGTGTCGACGATCTCGCTGGCGCTAAGCCTGAAGGTCTGGCCGTCGCTCGAACGCTGGCCCGGCCTCTTACCGGCGACAGTCACATCGACACCGTGATTGCCCAGGATGCGGGCAAGCAGATTAACGTCGGCAAGCCGCGGAACGTTGTGCAGCGTCAGCGTCTCGCGGGTAAGAAGGCTCGCAATCATCAAGGGCAACGCAGCGTTCTTGGCACCGCTGATCGGGATGGTGCCCTTCAGGCGCTGGCCGCCGACAATGCGGATACGGTCCATGTGACGTTACTCCCTCACGCCCCTACCCCCTAAGCTGCCTTTCCGAAGACCCCCGTCTTCGCCGCGGGCCAAAGGCCTTTTTTGGGCCTTGAGCCAACAGGCCAATTTACTCCCTTGGCCCTAACTCTGTCTCCCCTCATTGCGATCCTTGCCTCGGCCATCTTTTAACCGCGCCTTGGCTTGGGCCTTGCGTTTCAACAGGTTGGCCCGGAGCTCCTGCTCCAGCCGGACGTGGCGGGCAGCGCTTTCAGTTGCATTCGGCGCTTTTTTATCCTGCCGCTCGCCAGTCATCTTCGCGCTCCACGCCTCCTGCCCTACTCCGACTTTCTTTATATCATGCGTATATTCGAGCCGGCTCGTGGGACGCCTGCCTTGCGTGCGCTTTGCCGCTATGGCAGGGTCGCGCGCTCAAAGCAGTAGGCCGCCTCGCAGCGGACCTTGAGCCGCTTGAGAAACCTGACCGAAGCCTGAAGCCGCCATAGCTCAGTGGTAGAGCACGTCATTGGTAATGACGGGGTCGACTGTTCAATCCAGTCTGGCGGCACCACTTTTCGATGGGCCAATCGAAAATTGCACAAACCAAGATAACCTGACTAAACTTATGGCCATCATAATTTAGCGTGCGCTCCTCGGCGTAACAAATATTGAACAACGGGGTGCACGCCCTTGGGAGGAAGAAGGATGTATCCACTCACCCTGCAAGCGCAGATCATGCGCCATATGCTGAATCTCGCCAAAGACATGGCGAGCGGTGACTTGTTTGAGTCTCGCAAGAAACTCGAAGAGTACCCGTTGCGCGGGGACCCAAGCGTTTTTGATCAAATCATGCGGGCTCGTGCCGTGCAGGACAGGATGTGGGGCCGCGAGGTGGATGACACCAAGAACGACCCGTGGCGCTGGAGCACCTACATCTCTCAGTGTGCCGTGCGATGGTTGCGTGACCCACATAAATGGACGCGAGAAGATACCGACGACTTCTACGACGCTATGATAGAGACGGCTGCGATATGTGCGGCTGCGGCTGAGAGCGTACTAAGAC
>JBKPSQ010000233.1:0-5031 GCA_046735075.1 Pseudomonadota bacterium | reverse complement strand
ATCCTGAGGCCCGTCCACATCACGGGCGGCATCAGCCCCATCTGCTCGATGAACTCGGTGATGTCCCGGGCAAGTCCCGCGACATACGCGGCGCGCTCGGCATAGCCGCGGTCGCGGGCAAGCAGATTGCCGTAATCCTTGACCATGGTGCCGCAGCCTGAGGTGGTGATGACGATGGCATCGACCATCTTCTCCCGCATTACCGCGGTCCAGGCATCGATATTGCGGCGGGCGTAGCCGCGCGCCTCTTCCTCTTTGCCGAGATGATGCACCAGCGCGCCGCAGCAGGTCTCGTCCTTGACCACCACCACATCGACGCCGTGCCGCCTGAGCAGTCTGATGGCGGCGCGGTTGATCTGTGGCGCGAGCACCTCCTGCACGCAGCCGAGCATCAGCGCCACGCGCTTCGCTTTCGGCTCTTTCCCGATGGCCGATCTCGGCTTGGTCAGCTTGATCTTGAGTGCGCCTTGCGGCACCAGCGCGACGCCGGCGGCAATGTGCTCGAAGCCCATCTTGATGAGCAGCTTCCGGAACGGACGCAAGAACGTTGCAGCCATGAGCGCCAAGCGGAAGCGGCGCGGATTCGGCAGGATCTTGCTGAGCAGCCAGCGATTGGTGTGCTGGCGCGGCGTACGGTGGCTCTTGGCCTCGATGCGCACTCGCGCCATGTCGACCAGATGCATGTAGTCGACACCGGAGGGGCACGTGGTCATGCAGGAAAAGCAGGAGAGGCAGCGGTCGATGTGGTGGGTCATGGTCGCCGTGACCTCACGCTCCTCGAACATCTGTTTCATGAGGTAGATGCGGCCGCGCGGGCTGTCGCGCTCGTCGCCGGTCAGCACGTAAGTCGGGCAAGTGGCGGTGCACAGGCCGCAATGCACGCAGCGCCGCAGGATCGCGTCGGCGCGGGCGATGGTCGGATCGGCGAGCTGCACCGCATTGAATTTGGTCTGCATCGTCTCGCCTATATCCCTGGATACATGCGGCCGGGGTTCAAAATTCCGACCGGGTCGAACGCCCGCTTGAGGCTGGCGGTGAGCGCCATGAGCGGCGGGTCGAGCGGCTGGAACACGTCGATCACCGCCCGCGCCTGCGGCTCGGCGCGGATCAGTGTGGCATGGCCGCCAAATTCGGCAAGGGTGCGGCGGATCTCAACCGCTCCGGCGTCAGATATCGGCGGCGTTTCGAGCCAAATGAGCCCGCCGGACCAGTCATAGAGCGCCCGCACCTCGATCTTGCGCCCGAGGCTATGCACGAGCTTCGCCGCATTGCTCGGCGCCATTGAGATGCGCCAAAGCGGCCTCCCGCTCTTCTCGAACATCCGCAGGGATTTAATGTCCTCCCAGAACGTGCGGCTCCGCGCCGTGTCGAGCTCGAGCGCCGGCGCATAGGCCTGGAGCATCTGCTTCAGCCGGCTCGCGCGATACCGGGCGGAGGCCGGGAAGTTCTCGACCCTGATCGCCGTAACCGACTGGCCTGGGCTGCTAATTTCCTCATCAGAGAAGCGCCGGGCGAGCTCGCCATTGACATGCACCGTGCCAGACACCTCGAACGGAGTGCCGAGCGCAAGCCCAAGAACCTCGACACCGGTCGGCTCGGCCAGCCCAAAGCAAAGAAGGGTACGAACCTCGCGCTGGGCGGGGAGCACTTTGATGGCAAGCTCTGTCACCACAGCCAGAGTCCCCCACGATCCGGCGAGCGCCCGGCCGAGGTCGTAGCCGGTCACGTTCTTCATCACCCTGCCGCCTGCCCTGATGGTCTCCCCCCGCCCATTCACCGCCTGAATGCCGAGCACGTGATCGCGCGCGGAGCCTGACAGGATGCGCCGGCTGCCCGAGATGTTGGTGGCAAGTACCCCGCCGATGGTGGCTTGGCCTGGCCCAAAGCCGAGCACAGGTCCAAGATCGACCGGCTCGAAGGGAAGCTCCTGCTCGTTCTCGGCAAGCATCTGCTCGATCTGCGCGACCGGCGTCCCGGCGAGCGCGACGAGCACGAGCTCGGTCGGCTCGTAGAGGGGCACGCCGACCAGGTTCTCGGTGCTCAGCACCGCGCCGTATTGGACCAGACGCCCGATCTCGCGTTTGGTGCCGCGCCCCATCACTTCGAGCGGGGTGCGCGTGTCAGCCGCCTCGGCGACGAGATAGGCCAGCTCCTCCACCGTGTCGGGAGCGTGGAAGCCGACGCGCATATGCCCGGTCACTGAACTCTATTTCCTTCCAGCGGAAACACTTTGCCGGGATTGAGCAGCCACTCGGGATCGAAGGCCGCTTTGATATGCATTTGCTGGCCGATATCGGCCTCTGAAAACTGCACGCGCATCAGCTCGCGTTTCTCGATGCCGACGCCGTGCTCGCCGGTAAGGCAGCCACCGAGCTCGACGCACAGCTTGAGGATCTCGGCGCCGCACATTTCGACCCGCTCGAGTTGAAGCGGATCGTTGGAATTATAGAGGATGAGCGGATGCAGATTGCCATCGCCGGCGTGGAAGATGTTGGCCACGTCGAAGCGATATTTGCGGCAAATCCACCCGATCTCGTCCAGCGCCTTGGTGAGCTTCGACAGCGGGATGACGCCGTCCATGCAGTAGTAGTCCGAGAGCTGGCCAATGGCGCCAAACGCAGCCTTGCGGCCTTTCCAGATCTTGGCGCTCTCCTCGGCGCTTTGGCTGCGATGCATGACCGCCGGATTGTAGTCCATGGCGATCTCGCTGATCTTCTCGAGCAGCGTGTCGATCTCATCCTCGGAGCCCTGCACCTCGACGATCAGAAGCGCCTCGACGTCGAGGGGGTAGCCGGCGGCCACGAAATGCTCGCAGACATGGATCGCCGGGCGGTCCATGAATTCCAGCGCGACGGGAATGATGCCGGCCGCGATGATGGCAGCGACACAGCCCCCCGCCGCGTCGCTCGAGTCGAAGCCAAGCAGCATTGGGCGCGCGCCTTCTGCTGCTTTGAGCAGGCGCACCGTCACCTCGGTGACAACGCCGAGCTGGCCCTCGGAGCCGACGATGAGGGCGAGGAAGTCGTAGCCCGGCGCGTCGAGATAATCGCCGCCAATATCGATGACCTCGCCGTTCATCAGCACGAGCCGCACGCCGAGGATATGATTGGTGGTGACGCCGTATTTCAGGCAATGCGCGCCACCGGAATTTGTCGCGACATTGCCGCCAACCGTGCAGGCGATCTGGCTCGACGGATCTGGCGCGTAGAAGAAGCGCTGCTCCGTCACCGCCTGCGTGATCCCGCTATTGGTGACGCCTGCTTCCACCCGGGCCACGCGGTTGGGCAGATCCACCGACAGCACCTTGTTCATGCGCGAGAGGCAAAGCACGATCGAGTCTTCGAGCGGCAAGGCCCCTCCCGAGAGCGAAGTTCCCGCTCCGCGCGGCACCACCTTGACGTGATTGTCATGGCAGAAGCGGAGGATCTTGCTGACCTCCTCCGTCGACCCTGGCAGCACCACGGCAAGGGGTAGGCAGCGATAGGCGGTGAGGGCGTCTGTCTCGAAGGTGCGCCGTCCCTCCGCATCAGCGATCAAAACCGCTTCGGGAACGAGCTTCTTGAGCTGCCGCGCGATGTCGGCCCGGCGCGAGACGATCGCGGGATCCGGTCTCGGCATGGAAATCTGCGACATCAAGGCACCCGCAACGATAAGACCGAGAATTCGGCCTAGTCTTTCGCATGCGGCACGGCGCCGAGCAATACGCCCAGGCCTAGCCGCCCGCGCTAAAGCCATCCCCGCAATGGCGCCATTTCGCTTGAGTTATGGTGTCGCAGGCGCCCAGTTTTCATGGCAAATTGAAGTTTCTGCTAGGTCGAGCGAAACCGAAGACCTGAGACAGGACGTTGGGCATTGCACGCAAGGCTGGGGAGAAGCTCGCGGGCATTTTTCAAGGAGGGACTTTAGATGAGAATGATTGGGCTTTGTTGGCTCGGTGCCGTGGCGCTGGTCGCCCTAAGTGGCCCGGCATTCGCCGCAGGCGATGCGGCCAAGGGCAAGGCGGCTTTCGCCAAATGCGCCATTTGCCATCAGGTCGGGCCGGGCGCGAAGACCTTGGTCGGGCCTGAGCTCAACAACGTGGTCGGACGCAAGGCGGCGAGTGTCGCCGACTATGCCTCGATGTATTCCCCCGGCATGAAGAAGCTCGGCGAGCAGGGTTGGGTGTGGACGCCCGAGAATATCGACAAATGGATCGCCGATCCCAAAGCTCTGATCCCTGACTCTCCCATGGCTCTTGCCTTCACCGGCGTTCCCGACGCCCAAGAGCGGGCCGATATCATCGCTTATCTGCAGACCCAAACCGGACAGTAATCCGATCAAGGCGTGGCTCGTGGCGTGGGCGCGGCCGGCGAAGCAGCCGGCGCCTCCGCCGCGGGCGTTCCTTCGGTTCCGCTCGCGCTTTTTGACTTGGCGCGGAATTTCTCGATGTCGTCGAGCACGGTCTTGAAGAAATAATCCTGCTCGCTTTCGTCCTTGGCGACATCAGCCCAGGCCGTGCGGAAGGCGGCAAGGACTTGATCGGGCCATTGGGCGATTCGGACTTTGTCCTTGGCGGCAAGATCGGCGAGAGCGTCGGCCTGGAGCTTCGCCTCCTCGCCAAGCGTGTCGTCGAGCAGCGTGTGGCAGGCATTCTCGATCAAAGTGCGCTGCTCGGCGCTCAGTCCGTTCCAGCGATCTTTATTGATCAGGAGCTCGAGCACTGTCTCGGGCTGGTGCCAGCCCGGCACGTAGATGAGCTTGACCTTCGACTTGAAGTCCTGCTCGCGATCGGCAGCGGGCGTGTAGAGTTCGGCGGCGTCGATATCCCCTCTGTCGAAGGCTTTCGCGAGATTTCCGCCGGGCACGATGACCGTGGTGACGCCGAGCTTCGCCATGACCCTGCCGCCAAGACCGAAGATGCGCATGCGCAAACTCTTAAGGTCCTCGGGCGTCTTGATCTCGTTGGCAAACCATCCGCCGGCCTCGGCGCCGCCGAACGCGCAGGGGATGACGTGAACTTGCACGCCGGCATGGTCATACATCTCTTGATAG
>JBKPSQ010000232.1:0-16886 GCA_046735075.1 Pseudomonadota bacterium | reverse complement strand
GGTTGACACACTGGCGCCCTTTGTCAATCAGGCCTTTGAGGGCGCTAAGGAAACGATCCCGCCACTGTCTCTGGCGGTCCAAGGTACAGTCGGTTTCGCGCTCCAGATTTTTTTCGACTTTGTCGCCTATTCGGACATGGCAATGGGTATCGGTCTGATGCTCGGATTGATGCTGCCAGTTAACTTCAACGTGCCTTATCGGGCGGTTAACCTGCGCGACTTCTGGCGCAGGTGGCACATCACCCTTTCGAGTTGGCTGCGCGATTATGTCTACATTCCGCTTGGAGGAAGCAGGGAGGGTGTTGCCCGCTACCTGCTGGCGACGATACTCACCATGGGAATTTGCGGTCTCTGGCACGGGGCCGGCCTTACCTTCCTCGTTTGGGGACTCGGCCACGGCATCGGCTTAATTGTTTGCCGGTTTTGGCAAAGTTACGGACGGCCTCTGCCCTCACTGGCGACTTGGACGCTCACCGTGGGCTACGTCACACTGCTGTTCGTCATCTTCAGGGCGCCGGATTTCTCAATAGCCATGCGCATGTTTGCCGGGCTTGCTGGTCAAGCTGGACTCGGCATGCCATGGCCGGTCGCACTAGTGGTGCCCATCTTAATCGCCGGCACGATCGCGCTGATCAAGGTTCCGACTTTCGAGATTGCGATGCGCATCAGGCCGAGCTGGCCGCTAGCAGTCACTTTCGTTGGGCTCGCAGTATTCTGTGTTCTTGAGGTAGGCAAAGGTCAGCCACAAAGCTTCATTTACTTTCAGTTCTGAGTACGACCGCATTGCCTTGGCCTCGGGCTCTCGTGTTCGCCAGCACGCCCTTGGTTCCTTTGGCGGGTCCTGGGCGCTACAAAATTTCGTCCTTAATCTGATTTGGATTACGTCGTCCCCGTTTCTGCTCAGCAACAATCCCAACGAGTCATCGCGAGCAACCCAAAGATCAAGCCGTCTAAGAAGGATGGTCGGAGCGGCGAGATTTGAACTCGCGACCCCCGGTCCCCCAGACCGGTGCGCTAACCGGGCTGCGCTACGCTCCGATGCCGCGATGACGGGCAAAGTGGATATACACGCTTGAGGCTAGGAAACAAGCCGTGGGCCTCGAACGCCTATTGCTTGGCGGCCACTAAGATTCTCCGGCAGGTCTCAAGCTCGTCGAGAAGAGCGCCGAGCGCCTTGGGATCGGGCCCGGGAATTTCCTTCTCGGGCTCAGGCGGCGTGAAGTTTCCGCCACCTCCCCCGCCCTGGGCTGCTTCTGCGGCGATGTCGGGAATTTCGTGACGCGCCGCCATGGTGTCTTCAGCGTCTTCGCGATCAGCCATGCGCCGAAACTCCATGACGAAACGTGGACCGTGCTCCCGTAGGATCTTCTGTACACCCCGAATGGTGTAGCCATCGTTATAGAGCAGAAAGCGAATGCCGCGCAGCAAGGCCACATCCTCGGGCCGGTAGTAACGCCGGCCCCCGCCCCGCTTCATCGGCTTGAGTTGTGCAAATTTGGCCTCCCAGAAGCGCAGTACGTGCTTCGGGACCTCGAGCTCGTCAGCAACCTCGCTGATGGTTCGAAACGCCTCGGGCGCCTTGTCCAAAGCTTCTCCTCCTCGGCGTCAAATCTCGCCAGCTATTCCGCCGCCTTTCTTCGCGAGAGCGCGTCGTTGATGCGCTGCTTCATGATGTTGCTCGCGCGGAACACCAGCACTCGCCGCGGCGTGATAGGAACTTCCTGGCCCGTTTTCGGGTTGCGGCCAATTCGCTGACCCTTGTCGCGGATCCCGAAAGAACCGAACGAAGACAACTTCACCGTGTCGCCGCGCTCGAGACTCGCGACGATCTCCCGCAGCACGAGCTCGACGATCTCGGCCGACTCGTTCCGCGGCAAACCCACCTTTTGAAACACCGCCTCCGCTAGATCGGCGCGCGTCAGTGTTTTCCCGCTCATTGTGCCAGCGCTCCCCCAGTCGCGGGACTATTCAAGATGCTAATCGAGCGAGCGCGACATGGTCAATCTGTCACGCAATCAAATTCCTGATATTGCACTCTTTTCTATCAGGGTGTGGCTTTCGGGCGGCACCCCGTCGCAAACCGCTACCAGCGGAGTAGAACCGCCCCCCAAGTAAAGCCGCCACCCATGGCTTCGAGCAGAACGAGATCCCCCTTCTTGATGCGGCCGTCGGCGCAAGCCTCATTCAGTGCTAAAGGGATTGATGCTGCTGAGGTATTGGCATGCTTATCGAGCGTAACAATGATGCGTTCCGGGTTTAGTCCAAGCTTCCGTGCGGCGCCGTCCAAGATGCGCTTATTCGCTTGGTGCGGCACAAACCAGTCGATGTCTGACGCAACGTAACCGGCCTGGTCCAGAGTGGACTCGATCACTTGGCTGATCTTGGTCACGGCATGGCGAAATACCTCGGGGCCGTCCATGCGCAGATAGCCGACTGTGCCGGTCGACGAAGGCCCGCCATCGACATAGAGCTTATCGCGATAACGGCCGTCGGAGCGGAGGCACGTGGCGAGAATGCCGCGATCGGTCAGCGCACCATTGAGCTTTTGGGCTTCGACCACGACCGCCCCGGCGCCGTCTCCGAACAGCACGCAAGTTGACCGGTCATCCCAGTCGAGGATCCGAGAAAAGGCCTCCGATCCAATCACCAAGGCACGCTCAAATAGTCCGCTTTTCAGATGGCTATCTGCGGTTGCTAAGGCAAAAACGAAGCCCGAGCAGACCGCCTGCATATCAAAGGCGGCCCCGTGCGTGATGCCAAGCTCGGCCTGAATGGTGACGGCGGTTGCCGGAAAGGTTTGGTCAGGGGTCGAGGTGGCAAGAATGATGAGGTCGATGTCGTCCGGCGCCATGCCGGCATCGTCGAGTGCCGCTCGCGCGGCTACCGCGCCCATGAAGGAGGTGAGCTCGCCGTCGGCCGCGATGCGGCGCTCTTTGATGCCGGTTCGCTCCGTAATCCAGTTGTCTGATGTATCGACCATCTTGGCGAGGTCGTCATTGGTCACGACCCGCTGAGGCAGATATCCGCCGACTCCTTTGATGACCGTCCGTACTTTGTCCAATACCACCTACTCCCCAGGATTTGTGCTCTCCCCAGACTTACGCGGCTCCTTCCAATTCGAGCTTGGTGTGGAAGCCCGCCACATCGCTTGCCAGGCGCTTCACCACGCCGTTTGAAGCCATGTCATAGGCAAGATCGATGGCGCTGGCGAAACCGGTGGCGTCGGTTCCGCCGTGACTTTTGACCACGATGCCGTTTAGCCCAAGAAAGATTCCGCCGTTCAATTGGCGAGGATCCAGCTTTTCCTTGAGGGCGCGGAAAGCGCCTTGCGCCAAAATCGCGCCCAAACGAGCAAGGAGAGACCGCCCCATGGCGGCCCGCAAATATTCGCCGATCTGCTTAGCGGTTCCTTCCGCTGTCTTCAAGGCGATGTTGCCGGTATAGCCATCCGTGACCACAACATCGACTACCCCCTGGCCGACATCGTCGCCTTCGACGAAGCCATGGTAGCGAATAGGAAGCGGCGCTTCCTTGAGGACGGCTGCGGCTTCCCTGATTTGATCGAGGCCTTTGATCTCCTCGACGCCGATATTGAGAAGTCCGACGGACGGGTTCTCCATGCCGAACAGAGCACGCGCCATTCCGGCTCCCATCAGTGCGAACTCGACGAGCTGGCGAGAGTCGGCACCGACATTGGCGCCGACGTCGAGCACGATGCATTCGGCGTCCACGGTCGGCCAGATCGCAGCGATGGCCGGGCGATCGACACCCTCCATGGTCTTCAAGCAAAACTTCGCCATCGCCATGAGCGCGCCGGTATTGCCTGCCGACACCGCAGCGTCAGCGCGGCCGTCCCGCACCGCCTCGAGTGCAAGCCACATGCTCGACTTCCACCGCCCCTTGCGCAGTGCCTGGCTCGGCTTCGCGTCCATGGCGACCGCCACGTCGGTGTGAACGATGGTCGACTTGTCAGCGAGAGCCTTATGGCTCGCGAGCTCGGGCTCGATCCGGGCAGCGTCGCCCACGAGCAGAAACCGCATATCGGGATGACGGATCAGCGCAATGGCGGCGGCCGGAACGACCACGCTAGGACCGTGATCTCCGCCCATGGCGTCGAGCGCGATGGTGACTGGAGCACCCATTCTTCAATGCCGTTCAGGAAACTGTCCATGCGGCCTTTGCGCCGCCGCAACCCCCGGAAATGACATCCGAATAGACTGAAAAGGGGGCGCGTTGACAACCTGATTTTGCCGTGAGCCGCTTATGCTCAGCGGCGCTTCAGTCCGGCAAGGGCCGCGAATGGGCCGCTCCTTGAGGTACCGCCTTGCTCCGGCTCGCCTTGCGACCAATCGAAGCTCGCCCCCTGTTTCCTGGGGTAAGGGTCGAGCGAGGTCGCAAGCGTCTCATAGATGAAAGGTCCGAGATCGATCTTTCCGTCGACGATCGGCTCGGGCCAATCGAGCTGGCCGGGGCCTCCCGGCTCGTCGGCGCTTCTTTCGAGCTGGTCGATCAGTTCTGCTGGCCAGAACTCGGCCTCGACCGGTATGTTGATGGTGGCTTCGACCGGCTCCAGGGAGACAACGCAGGTCTGGGTCGCTTTGGCCGTGAGCCTGCCAGTCAGCCGCAAACGGTCGCTTGCGCTATGGTTCAAGCGATAGGCGAAGCTAAGCCGCTCAAGTCCTTTCAGCTCCAGCAATTTTGCCATGGCGGCCAATTCGGCTGGCGTGGCCTCGATATCGCCATCTGCCCCATCCTTGATCTCGTCGACCTTAAGCGGGCGCGACAGAGGGGAGCGTTCCATATGTTGTTTCATTGCAATTGACTGCTTGTTCTCAGCTATTCGCAACTCTCTATCGCGGGTTTGTTATTATTTCTCACGAGAAATTTCGGGAAATGCCACTTTGGCCGCCCGAAAGGCAGATAACGGTTGATTGCCGAACTCTTCGACAACAGCCTTCACATAATGCGCGATGCGAGTTCCTGCATCCTCGGCAGCCGATCCTTCGAGCGGCAAGGCTCCGGCTATGGTCGAAGCGAGCGTGCCCTCTCCTGTCGCGTAGGCTTCATCGTAGCTGCCAGCAGGGCTCCGCTCGAGGCGGCGAGCCTCCTCATCTTCTTCGGAATGCCAAGATCGCTGACGCCGAGTTCTCGCAGCACGGTCTCCATGTCGGCACTGAATTGATCCATCAATTCTTGTGCGAGATCGCGGCCCTCCGCACCGTCGGCCCTTAGCCGGCGGAGGACAGCGAAGAGGTTGAGCGACAACACAACGAAGCGCCCTTCGAGCGTGTCGGGAACGCCAAAGGCCTGATAGAAAACGGGAAGCCGCGCCTGCGCCACAATCGCGCCATAGAGTTTCCCGGCGCCTGTCTCTTCATTGCGCCACGAAAACAGGGGATTGAGAGGGCTCAAAGAACGGACCCGGCCGGTCTGGCTGCGGCTGCATTGAGGGCTGTCAACAAGGCGGCCTCGCAGGTGGTGGGGCTCAAGACCGCGTCAGGCAGAATGTCGTTCTTTGCTCGCATCGAGGGGCGTCCAAAGTTGCGCAAGCTCAAGCCGGTCTCCGTCAGGTCAGCGCTGCCCGCGCTTGTGGCGCTCTCGCTCGGCACGTGCGCGCTTACCGCATGCGGCGCCCAGATCGACCGGCACGGGCATGTCTTCATCGATGTCGACCTGAACCAAGTCCAACCCGGCATGACGAAGGACCAGGTCAAGACCGTGCTCGGCTCGCCGGACACCACGAGCACAATTGGCGGCGACGCCTATTACTATATCTCGACCACACAAAAGACCGTCGCCTTCCTCAAGCCCTACGAGATCGACCGGCAGGTGGTGGCTGTCTATTTCAACCCAGGTCAGACCGTGGATCAGGTCGCCCATTACGGGCTCAAGGACGGCATCGTGGTCAACTACTACAAGGGCGAGACGCCGGCCCGCGGCAAAGACCTGAGCGTGCTCGAACAGATCTTCGGCAATATCTCCAACCGCAAGCTGTTTAAGGATCAAAGGCCAGGCGCTAACAGCGCGATACCAGGATCAGGCCTATAAGCGATCCTTGCCCCCCTTACTGGTGGGCAAGGACGGCAAGCAGCAGCAACGCCACGATGTTCGTGATCTTGATCATCGGGTTCACCGCAGGACCCGCGGTGTCCTTGTAGGGATCGCCGACCGTATCGCCGGTCACCGCAGCTTTGTGCGCCTCAGAGCCTTTGCCGCCGTAATGGCCGTCCTCGATATATTTCTTGGCGTTGTCCCATGCCCCTCCCCCAGCCGTCATCGAGATGGCGACGAACAGGCCGGTGACGATGACGCCGAGCAGCATGGCGCCGAGCGCCGAGAAGGCTGCGCTTTTGCCCGCGATCCAGTTGATGATGAAAAAAAACACGATCGGCGACAGCACCGGGAGAAGCGACGGAATGAGCATCTCCTTGATCGCGGCGCGCGTCAGCAGATCGACTGCCTTGCCATAGTCGGGCCGGTCGGTGCCCTTCATGATGCCCGGCTTCTCCCTGAACTGGCGACGCACCTCCTCGACGATGGCGGAGCCTGCGCGCCCGACCGCAGTCATGGCGATACCGCCGAACAGATAGGGCAGAAGTCCACCGAGGAAGAGGCCAACCACGACGTAAGGATTGGACAGCGTGAAGGTCGGGTCGACGCCTTCGAAATACGGAAACTTGTCGGCGTTGGCCGCGAAAAATTTCAGGTCCTCGGTATATGCGGCAAACAGAACCAACGCGCCGAGACCGGCGGAGCCGATGGCGTAACCCTTGGTCACGGCCTTAGTGGTGTTGCCGACCGCGTCGAGCGCGTCGGTGGTCTTGCGGATCTCCTTAGGCATGCCCGACATCTCAGCGATGCCGCCGGCGTTGTCGGTGACCGGGCCGAAGGCATCCAGCGCCACGATCATACCGGCGAGCGCGAGCATGGTGGTGACCGCGATGGCGATCCCGAACAGGCCAGCCAGACCGTAAGCCACGACGATGCCGGCCATGATCACGAGCGCGGGCAGCGCCGTCGATTCGAGCGACACGGCGAGGCCTTGGATCACGTTGGTGCCGTGGCCGGTCACTGACGCCCGGGCGATGGAATGAACCGGACGGAAATTGGTGCCGGTGTAGTATTCGGTGATCACCACGATCAGCGCGGTGACCACGAGGCCGACCGCGCCGCAGAAGAACAGCGATTTGCCGGTGAAGCTCACCTCGCCCACTTTCATCGCCGTATCCCAGCCGACCAGCCACGCGGTCAGCGGCCAAAGCAGGATCAGCGACAGTACGCCCGTCGCGATCACGCCCTTATAGAGCGCGCCCATGATCGACTGGCTTTTGCTAAGCCGCACGAAGAATGTGCCAATGATCGAGGTGATGACGCACGCGGCGCCGATGGCAAGCGGGTACAGCATCATCTGCATCACCCGATCACCGCCCGCGAAGTAGATCGAGGCGAGCACCATGGTGGCCACGATGGTCACCACGTAGGTTTCGAACAGGTCGGCAGCCATGCCGGCGCAATCGCCGACATTGTCGCCTACGTTGTCGGCGATGGTTGCAGGATTGCGCGGATCGTCCTCGGGAATTCCGGCCTCCACCTTGCCGACGAGATCGCCGCCGACGTCGGCGCCCTTGGTGAAGATGCCACCGCCAAGCCGCGCGAAGATCGAGATGAGGGACGCGCCGAAGCCGAGAGAAACCATCGCATCAATCACTTCGCGTGAGGCTGGGCTTAGGCCCATGATTTGGGTGAGAACTAGGAAATAGACCGAGACACCGAGCAGGGCGAGGCCGGCAACGAGGAGGCCGGTGATGGCGCCGGCGCGGAAGGCGAGGCTGAGACCGTCAGCCAGGCTCTTGGTCGCGGCCTGAGCGGTCCGCACATTGGCGCGTACCGACACGTTCATCCCGATGTAACCGGCCGCGCCGGACAGCACTGCGCCGACTGCGAAGCCGATCGCCTGCGGGATGCCGAGCAGATAAGCAAGAATGAGGAAGATGATGACGCCGACAACGGCGATCGTAGTGTATTGGCGGGCGAGATAAGCCTGCGCGCCTTCCTGAATGGCGGCAGCGATCTCTTGCATGCGCGCCGTGCCGGGGTCTGAGGCGAGAACGGCCCTCGTCGTCCAAACGCCATAGGCGATCGAGAGCGCCGCGCTAAGAATAATCAGGTAAAGGACCCAGGTCATAAATTCTGCCTCGTCGGTTCGTTTTGGGATTGCGGAGGAATAGGACCGCAAAGGTCAGACACTTAACGTGCCTGCGGCCCGATTGCCCCCAAAGAAAGAGTCGTGGCTTACGCCCGCGCGGAAAATGCCAAAGTTGTAGGCAGGACGCAACAGAGGCCTGGGATTTATCAAAACCCAGCGAGAAGGAGCGACTGGGCTAGAAATGGGCGAAGCCGGTCCGTCCGAGCTTGAGAACTTGCCGATCTGGACCGAGCACCTTCACCCCGCCTGGCCGCCCCTCGATACGGCCGATCATGGTCATGTCCACGCCCTTGGTTCGCGCTTCAGCCTCATACGAGGCGCCGCTTGCATCGGGAACCGCGACCAGGATCTCGTAATCGTCACCGCTAGTGATGAGCGCCTCGAGGAGCCTTGGCTCGCGCTCGAGAGCTTTCCGTGCAGCCTGTGAGAAGGGAACGCGCGAGGCCTCGATCACGGCTGCAACGTGAGAGACTGTAGCGAGTTTCTCGACGTCGCCCGCGAGACCATCCGACACGTCAATGGCGGCGGTGGCAAAGTTGCGGATGACAAGCATGAGATCGTTCCGCGGCTGAGGCCGCCGATAGCGCTCGATAACAAACGCCTTGTCCTCCTCGGTGAGACCCCAAGATGCCGCAAGCGCGGGCTCTTGCAGGATACGAAGGCCCAAATAGCTATCGCCGATGGTGCCGCTGACGTACAACCTGTCGCCATCCTTCGCCCCATGCCGCAAGACGGCGTGGCCGTGCGGCACGACGCCGAGCGCAGTAATGGTGATGCTCAAGGGACCGGGTGTGGCACTTGTGTCGCCGCCAACGAGAGCGGCACCGGCGCTTTCTTGGAGCTCCCGAAGTCCGGAGGCGAAGCCCTCGAGCCAGTCCGCGGAAGGCTGCGGGGGCAGCGAAAGCGATAAGAGATAGAGGTAAGGGCGAGCCCCCTTGGCGGCGAGGTCGGAAAGATTGACCGCCAGCGCCTTGTGGCCGATCGATTCCGGCGGATCTTCCTTGAGGAAATGCACTCCCTCGATGATGGTATCGCAGGAGAGCACGATCTCCTGCCCCTCGATCGGCCTGAATACGGCGGCATCATCGCGCAAAGCGAGAGATGCTGTGTCAGTGGCAAGCGGAGCGAAATACTTGGCGATGATGTCGAACTCGCCAAGGCGCTTCCCCTCGACGTGCTCGATATCGTCAGCCATCGCTGGTGCCTTGCTTAGCGAACTCCGCGGGCCGCGTTTTGTGCCCGATACGATCTAGGATGCCGTTCACGACTTTCGGCTCGTCCTCGGAGAAGAAGGCGTGGGCGATATCGACATATTCGGAAATGGTGACACGCGCCGGCACATCATTGCGCTCGAGGATCTCGTAGGCCCCTGCGCGCAAAATCGCCCGCAAGATCGAGTCGACGCGCATCAGGCGCCACCCTTCGGCGAGCTGCTTGTCGATCATGGGATCGATCTTGAGCTGCTCGCGTACCACCCCCTCGACGAGGTCGCGAAAGAAGGCGGCCTCGGCGTCGCAATACTGGCAATCCTCGATTTCCTTGCCAAGACGATACGCCTCGAACTCGGCGATCACTTCATTCAAGTCGATGCCGGTCATGTCCATCTGATAAAGCGCCTGCACGGCTGCGAGCCGCGCGGCGCTACGCGAAGAGGCGCGGGTCGGGAGTTTGCCTGGGCCGGCCATGACGTTTAGCGCCGACTCGCTTGCGAGAAATGTTGCTCAAGTTGCATGAGCGTGAGGCAGGCGCGCGCGGCATCGCCACCCTTGTTGCGTCCATCGACGCTCGCCCGCTCCCACGCCTGTTCGCGGCTCTCGCAGGTCAAGATGCCGAAGCCGATCGGCACGGCATGCTGGACGGCAAGCTGATGCAGACCCGCCGCGGATTCCCGGGCCACGATGTCGTAATGGGTCGTCTCGCCCCTGATGACGCAGCCGAGCGCGATGCAGCCGCGGTGCCGCCCTGCCCGGCCAACGAAGCCGTTGGCGAGTGCAAGGCTGAGGGCAAGCGCGATCTCGAGCGAGCCAGGCACTGAGAGCCGCTCGTAAGCCATCTGATGGGACTTGAGCTCCTCGATGGCACCGCGCGCGAGCTCGTCGGCGATGTCCTCGTAGAAGCGCGCCTCGATAATGAGAACCGAACGTGGGCCTTTGCGGGCCATCGTCAGCTACTCCAAACCTCTATGGCCGGTCACCTTCAGACCGTAGCCTTCGAGTCCGACAATTTTGCGCTGAGGCGAATTCGACAGCAGCACCATCTCGCGCACGCCAAGATCGAGCAGGATCTGCGCCCCGATGCCGTATTCGATGAGCCGCTGCTGGCCCGGGCCTCCAGCCTGCTCTTTGAGCCGCGCCGAGATGGCATCGGGACGTGACTCCCTGATCAAGACGATGACGCCACGGCCTTCGCGTCCGATGATGTCCATGCCCTTGTGCACGAGCGTCTCGCGGTGGACACCTGTCGAAACCACGTCGTCGATGGTGCTCATGGCATGCACGCGCACCAGGACGGGTTCGCCCGAAGCCACGTTGCCTTTGACAAGCGCCACGTGCTCAGCCGGGTCTACGGTCGTGCAATAGACTTTGAGGTCGAAGGCGCCGCCGAACGGGCTCTCGATCTTGCTCTCGGCCACGACCTTGACCAGGTGGTCGTAGCGCAGACGGTAGGCAATCAGGTCGGCGATGGTGGCGATCTTCAGCCCGTGGCGCTGCGCGAAGGCGATGAGATCGGGAAGCCGCGCCATGGTGCCGTCGTCGTTCATGATCTCGCAGATGACACCGGCGGGATAAAGCCCGGCAAGGCGGGCGAGATCGACGGCAGCCTCAGTGTGGCCGGCGCGAATGAGCACCCCGCCTTCCTTGGCGACCAGCGGGAAAACATGGCCCGGAGTCATGATGTCGCGATAGTCCTTGGTGGGATCGATGGCGACCGAGATGGTGTGGGAGCGGTCATGCGCCGAGATGCCGGTCGAGACACCCTCGCGTGCCTCGATCGACACAGTGAAAGCGGTAGTATGGCGCACGCGGTTCGAGCGCGACATCAATTCGAGATGCAACTGCTTGGCCCGCTCCGGCGTGAGGGCAAGACAAATCAGTCCGCGGCCGTATTTGGCCATGAAATTGATCGCATCGGGCGTCGCCATCTGCGCCGGGATGACGAGGTCGCCCTCGTTCTCGCGCTCCTCGGCGTCGACCAGGATGAACATTCGGCCGTTGCGCGCGTCCTCGACCACCTCCTCGATAGGCGAGAGGAATTGATGGTAGCGGGTCTTGCTGATGACGGTCACAGGGTCTCGCCTTGGCTTTCACTGAGACGGGCGGCGTAGCGCGCCAGGAGATCGACTTCAAGGTTTACCAGATCGCCGGGCACCCGGTCTCCCCACGTGGTGCGGCGAAGCGTGTAGGGGATGATGTTCACGCCGAAGCGGTTGCCGTCGACTTCGTTAACCGTGAGCGATACGCCATCCAGCGCGACCGAGCCTTTGGTGGCGATGAACCGCGCGAGCCCCGGCGGGCTGCCCATTACGAATCTGACGCTGTCGCCGTCGGTGTGGCGGGCAAGGACCTTGGCGCGGCCATCGATATGTCCCGTGACAAGATGGCCTCCCAGCTCCTCGCCGAGTGCAAGGGGCCGCTCGAGATTGAGGCGGCGTCCTTCCTCCCATTCGCCGAGCGTGGTGCGAGACAGAGTCTCGTTGGACACATCCACCGTGAACTCGGAGCCCTTCTTGGCTTTGCTCAGCTCCACGATGGTAAGGCAGCAGCCGTCGCAAGCGATCGACGCCCCTTCTTCGAGGCTCGCGCGCTTATAGGGCGAGGCGATGGTGAACCGCCCGCCTTGCCGCACGCTCAAGGTGCCTACGCCGCTGACAATGCCGGTGAACATCTTCCTACTCGCCGCCAGGCTGTCATCCGGTCAGGACCAAACGAGCGCGATTGACTTTGCGTGAAATGGCCGCTTCCCGTGAGCCGATCCAGCCCTTCGCTGACGAACGGCATCAGTCCATTGGGACCTACTTGGTTAGAGCCTTGGTAAATCACCGCCTCGTCAATGAGGTCGGCATCGAGGAAGGCGCGTGCCACCGAAGGTCCTCCCTCCACCAGCACGCGCGTGATGCCGCGGCTCGCAAGCGTCTCCAAAGCGTCGCGCAGGCCGATCATGCCATGCGAGTCGACCGGCACGTAGACGATCTCGGCGCCGCGGTCCTGAAGCGCGTCTGTGTTGGGATGCTCCTCGTCCGCGGCGCAGATCAGCCACACCGGCACCATAAGGTCGTCGAACAGATTCGCCTGCGGCGGCGTGCGGAGACGGCGGTCCAACACTACGCGTACCGGCGAGCGGCACGACATGCCGGGCAGGCGGCAGGTCAGGGTTGGATTGTCAGCAAGGATGGTGCCGCGGCCGACCAGGATGGCATCGTTTCGCGCACGCAGGAGGTGAGCGTGGGCGCGGGCGTCGGGCCCGGTGATCCACACCGGCGCACCGTTGCCGCGCGGCATGAGGCCGTCGGCACCCACGGCAAGCTTGAGGGTCACGGCTGGGCGATCCTCGGTCACGCGCAACAAATGGCCGAGTGTGATCTCCGCCGCTTCGTCGGCCAGCACGCCTTCCTCCACCTCTATCCCAGCGGCTTTGAGGCGCTCGATGCCACAGCCAGAGGTGCGCGGGTCGGGATCGCGTAGAGCAACCACGGCGCGCGCGGGCTTCGCTTTGGCAATGACATCGGCACAGGCGAGGCCCCTGCCCTCATGCGCGCATGGCTCAAGCGTCACATAGATGGTGGCGCCGCGGGCCCTGTCGCCGGCCCGATCAAGCGCGATGGCCTCGGCATGCGGGCGGCCTCCAGGCGCCGTCGTGCCGCGCCCGAGAATTTCACCTGACGGCGCCACCACGAGCGAGCCAACGGAGGGATTGGGCCAAGTCAGCCCAAGGCCGCGCCGCGCAAGCTGGAGCGCCTGCGCCATATGATCCTTGTCGCTCGCGCTCATCGGCTTGATGTGGGGTTTCAGTTTAGTCTTCGGCAGAGGCCGCTGCCTTCCCCGACGGCATTTCGTCATCGTTGTCGGTCGCGGCAAGCTCGCCGAGCAGGGCCTCGAAGTCCTTGGCCTCGCGGAAATTCTTGTAGACCGAGGCGAAGCGTACATAGGCCACGTCATCGAGAGCTTTCAGGGCCTCCATCACCAGCCGGCCGATGGTCTCCGACCTGATGTCGCTCTCACCCATGTTCTCCAGGCGCCGCACGATGCCGCTCACCATGCGCTCGACGCGCTCAGGATCGACCGGGCGCTTTCTGAGCGCGATCTGCACGGAGCGCATCAGCTTGTCGCGATCGAACGGCATCCTGCGGCCGGACCGCTTGACCACGGTCAGCTCACGCAGCTGCACGCGTTCGAAGGTGGTGAAGCGTCCGCCGCAATCGGCACAGACGCGGCGGCGTCTGATAGTCGAGTGATCCTCGCTAGGACGCGAGTCCTTCACTTGCGTGTTGGTGCTTCCGCAATAGGGGCATCGCATAGGCGACCGCCCTCCCCTTTCCCACCCTCACGCAAGTTACCGGTAAATCGGGTAGCGCTCACAAAGCTCGATGGCCCGCTTCTTGACCGAGGCTTCGACCTTGGCATTGCCTTCATCACCATTCGCGGCAAGCCCGTCGAGGACTTCGATAATCATGCCGCCGATTGACTGAAACTCCTTGATGCCAAAGCCGCGCGTGGTGCCGGCCGGAGATCCAAGCCGGATGCCGGAAGTAATCGCCGGCTTCTCGGGATCGAATGGCACGCCGTTCTTGTTGCAAGTGATGTTGGCCCGGCCGAGGGCCACCTCCGCCGCCTTGCCGGTGAGCTTCTTCGGCCTCAAATCGACCAGCATCAGATGCGTGTCGGTGCCGCCGGAGACGAGCGCCGCACCGCCTTTGACCAGCGTTTCGCCCAGCGCCTTGGCGTTGTCGATCACCGATTGCGCGTAGAGCTTGAAGGAGGGCTTCAGCGCCTCGCCGAATGCGACGGCCTTCGCGGCGATGATGTGCATCAACGGGCCGCCCTGAAGTCCGGGGAACAGCGCAGAGTTGATTTTCTTGCCGATCTCCTCGTCGTTAGAGAGGACCATACCGGCGCGCGGGCCGCGCAGCGTCTTGTGCGTCGTGGTCGTCACCACATGGGCGTGCGGCAGCGGACTTGGATGGAGGCCCGCCGCGACAAGTCCAGCGAAATGCGCCATGTCGACCATTAGATAAGCGCCGACCGAATCGGCAGTCTCACGGAAGCGCTTGAAGTCGATAATGCGCGGATAGGCCGAGCCGCCGGCAATCACCATCGCGGGCTTGTGCTCCTGCGCAAGCTTCTGGACTGCGTCATAGTCGATACGGTTGTCGTCTTGCCGCACGCCATATTGCACGGCGTTGAACCATTTGCCGGAGAGATTGGGCGCCGCCCCATGGGTCAAGTGCCCGCCATGAGCGAGCGACATGCCGAGGATGGTATCGCCAGGCTTGATCAGCGCGAGCATCACCGATTGGTTGGCCTGCGAGCCAGAGTGCGGCTGAACGTTAGCAAAGGCGCAACTGAAAAGCCGCTTGGCGCGGTCGATGGCGAGCTGCTCGACAACATCGACATATTGACAGCCACCGTAATAGCGCCGGCCCGGATAGCCTTCGGCGTATTTGTTGGTGAGCAACGTGCCGGCGGCATCGAGCACCGCACGCGACACGATATTCTCAGAGGCGATCAGCTCGATCTCGTTCTGCTGGCGCTCGAGCTCGTTCTCGATGGCCGAAAAGACCTCGGGGTCGGCGTCCTCCAAATGCTTGGTGAAGAACTCATGCCCGCGTGACTCAGCACGCCTCATCTCACTTGCCGTCATGGCCAGCTGCTCCTCGAGCTCGAACCCGCCCTACCCAGCAACACGGGAGGATTAAACCCGCTTATCTGTCCCCGCGGGAAGCTCCCTTCAATATTTGGCTGGCTCTACCACATGTCGCGCGGCCACGCCAGCAACACCCAAGGCGTTGGCTCGCGGATCCGCCTGCTTTTCCGTCATGCTCGGCCGAAGTGCCGCGCATCCAGGAATTGGCGCATGCCATCGATCCAAACGTGGATGGCCGGGACAAGCCCGGCCATGACGAGAAGACGAAAGAAGTGGATCAATAGGCGGAGGCGGTCTCCGAACCGCTGCCATCCTGCTGGTAGATGTCCGGGCGGAACTGGACGATGCCGTCGGGCGTGGACCAGGCGGTGATATAGGTGAAGTAGACCGCAACTGGCTTCACCAGCTTCACGTCGATCTGCTCGCCGGACTGCTTCACCTGCTGAATGCGCTGCATATCCCAGCCGCCGGTGTCGCGTAGCAGCCACAGCACAAGCGGCTCGATGTTGTCCGTGCGCACGCAACCCGAGCTTTCGAACCGCACGCTGCGGCCGAATAGGCTCTTGAGCGGCGTGTCGTGCATATA
Organism: Pseudomonadota bacterium; assembly: GCA_046735075.1. Taxonomy (GTDB): domain Bacteria; phylum Pseudomonadota; class Alphaproteobacteria; order Rhizobiales; family Methyloligellaceae; genus Methyloceanibacter. The sequence continues at coordinate 1,233 of JBKPSQ010000232.1, read as the reverse complement.
GACACTATCCTTGTTCGGGAAGTTGATCTTCACGAAGCCGAGCGAGTTCTGGTCCCAGGGAAGCTGTCGGAACTGATAGTTGTAGACCTCAGGGCCGAACCAATTGATTTGGCGCGAATCGACCGGATTGCCGGCCGCGTCGAATGCCTCCATGTGATAGGCCGCCAGCATGTCCTGGTTCTTGCGGGCGAACTCCTGCGCCTTCGGCACCAGGTCTTTGTAGATGATGCTCTTCGGCACATACCAATAAGGATTGAAGTTGATCTCTTGGATCTTACTCGAGAGTTCAGGTGTCGGTCGCTCTGGCTTGCCGACCACGGTGGCGTGCCGCTGCACCACCTGGCCGTTCTCCACGGCTTCGGCCTGCGCCGCGGGAATATTGACCACGACGTAGCGTCCTGCCGCAGCAGCCGGCGGTGCGGAGGCCTGCAACCGCTTGAGGCTCGCTTGCAGCTGCGCGAGCCTGAGACTTGCCGGGACATTCAGCGCTTCGACCGTCGCTTTCGTGTCGACCACGCCCGTGGGTGGCAGGCCATGGCGCGCCTGAAATTTCTTCACGGCGGCAACGACGGCCGCGTCATATTCCTCGGGGATGCTTTGGCCAACGAGATCGCCTTCGACCTCGAGCCTGCGATGCAGGGTCACGATTCCGGGGCCGCGCGAGCCGGGCTTCATCACTGCCGCGGGCACCATGGGCCAGCCGCCTTGCGCCACGATCGCCTGGTAGCGCGCGATGGCCGCCTTGGTCGCGGCAATATTTGCTGAAGCGAGGGTCGGTGTTCCGAGCGCAGGGTTCGTGATCCAAGCGGCGGTCGCAGCATCGAACTCTTCCGGCGGAAGCTCGTCGCCGTGGAAGGCCTGCGACCCTGGTTGCTGCGGAGCGCGCGGACCTCCGCCGAACAGCCCGCCGTTCCTGCCCCCGAAGAGGCCCCCGCCGCCAGAGCTTCCGGAATTGTCGTCCTGATAGCCGCCCTGGTAGCCGCCGCCCTGATTCGGGTTGCCTTTGAGCCAAGAGAACAGGCCAGCCCTCGATGGCTCGGCACTCATGAGGACGAGGATCGCAGCGAATCCTGTAGCGGCGAGGATGGCCCCGCCTCTCACTCTAGTCTGCCATTTCAGCATAAGCCGCTCCCCCGTCCGTTGGCGGCATGTCCCGCATTAACTATAGGCGCTTTGCCTGCGCCGCTCTAGAGCCAATGAACCGCCAATTCCCTTTCAAATCGTCTAACAATT
>JBKPSQ010000231.1:0-11202 GCA_046735075.1 Pseudomonadota bacterium | reverse complement strand
TGGTCACGACGGCGACTCGGCTGAAGTCCTGCACATGCCTCAGGCTGAATTTGACGTCGTGCCAGAAGGCGCCTGCGTCCATGCCCTCGAAGTCCTTGATTACTTCGAGCACGCGGATCTGCCCGTGCCGCTTGATGAAGGTTTCGAGCTTGGCCGCGACCTTGTCGAACTCCTCGGTGGACACGCGGCCGGTAAGCACGATCTCGACCGCCTGCGCGTTGTCATATTCCTTGTAGGAAAGCATGGGCTAGGCGCTCCGATCCTTCACCCTAAATTAAGATTAACAGTTCCATAAAATTCGAGCCTAGGACACGCTGTTGCCGCCTTTTCGCTTGCAAATAAAGGCCGGGATCGACGGGGAGAGCTGCAATTAAGAAGCTTCTCATTACGCTTACCGCCATCGCCGGCATCGCCTGCGCCGCGGTCTACGTGGTGCTGAACCCGCCGCGGCCGGTGATCCCGCGCGTGGAAAGCAAGCCGCCAGCCCATGTCCTGCCATATGAGCAGGAGCTCGCGCGGCAGCGCGAGGCGGCGCCAACAGCGCAAGACAAGACTACGCAGCATCAGGCTGCTGCTCCAGTCGAGGCGAGCCCGCAGCCCGCACAGACTGCCCCAAAGGCTGCATCTGATCAGGCTGACGCGCCTCAGCCCAATGCGCAAGCCGCCGCTCCAGCGAGTCCGGCCCCTGATGCCGGCGCTCAAGAGCATGCTGCAAATCCCGCGGCAGGCGGGATGCCACCGAGCGAGGATGCCGACGCCAGCGATGGTGCGGGGTCACCGCCTGACGATGCCGGCGCGCCTGACCAGGCGGGGCTTCCGCCTGACGATGGCTCCGGTCAGGACGATGGTTCCGGACAGTATGACGTGACCGCGGTACCTCCTGGCGCCGCGCCTCCGGGATCTCCCTACGGCAATCCGCAAGACGCGTATGGGCCTCCGCCTAACGCACCTTACGGTCCTCCTCCTGGGGCGTATGGGCCTCCGCAAAAAGGTCCGCCCCTGCCTCAGACTTACGACCAAGGCCCGGGGCCTTACGGACAGCCTCCGCAAGGAGGACCTTACGGGCAGGGCGGGCCCTACGGACAAGCGCCGCAAGACGGCGCCTATGGCGAAGCGAACCAAGGTGCGCCTGATGGGCAAATGCCTCAAGGCGGTCCTTATGGGCAGGCTCCGGACGGCGCCGCGCAGGGTGCGGCCGGAGGTCCACAAGAGGAATGGGTGCAGGTCCTCGTCTCAGGCGCGGGCATGTACGGCACTGCTTCTGAGGACGCGCCCATGTTGTTCGCCTTCCCCTACGGGCGCCGTTTAAAAGTGGTGTCGCATTACCAAGGCTGGGTCGAGGTCACCGACCCGCAAAGCGCAACGACCGGGTGGATGAAGACCGGCCATGTCGCGCCCGCTGCCTCTCCCAATGCAGCGCCGCAGGAAGTCGACGCGGGCTACCCGGAAGAGCGCCCAGGCTGGTTTCGCCGCCGCAGCGGCGGGCTTGGCGACATCATCAGCCGCGCGCTGGGCGGCTTCTGACGCAAAGTCAAAATCGCAAATTCGGAACGACTGAGCGCCGCTCTGGTTCTCCCTATCAAGAAGGGCGCCGACCGGAGGTTCGGCATGAACAGGTTGCTGCTTGCATTGTGGCTATTGGGCGCTGCCCTCTACGCCGGCAACACGTTTCTTTACACCAACGCCATCTTCGGCTGGCCTAAAGAGAAGGCCGAGGCCGACGCTCATAAGGAGGCGCCGCGACCCGCCCCCGTGGCAAAGTTGCAGGACAGGCAGCCCGCGGAGATTGCCGAAAGTCAGAGCCCACCCCCATCGTCGCAGCTCGCGCCTCAGTCCAATCAAGCGCCCGCTGGGCAGCCGCAAAGTAAGCATGCGCCGGGAATCGGCGCGGGCGCGCCCGGAGCCGGCAGCGTTGCGAGCGCTCCAGCACAGCCGGTGCCGCAAGGCCAGCTCGCGCCCGGCATCTCGGCCCAACAACAGGTTCAGTCAGCACCGCCGCCACAACAAGGGGCCGATGCGTCCTCTTCGCAGGCGGCTGCCAATGCCGCTCCGCCGGTGCAGCAAGCCCAATCGACTCCACAGCCGCCACAACCTGATCAGGCCGCATCGGCAGCCGAGCCGCCGCAGGGCGTAGAGCCGGAGCAGCCACAACAAAGCGAAGGCGAGTGGGTCAAGTCGCGCGGGGCCACCGTGCGCTCCGCCCCGTCCTCCTCGGCGTCGGCGCTCACCAATCTCGACTCCGGCGCGGAGGTACGGGTGGTCGGGCGTCAATCAGGCTGGGTGCAGATCGCAAGTTCGGATGGCTCGAAGACCGGCTGGGTTTACGAGAAGCTGCTGGAGCCAAGCGGCAGTCCGGATGGGAGCGCCGCGGCAGGACCAAGTGAGCAGCCCAAGAGTCAGAGCGGGTGGGTGAAGGTCTTGGGCTCGCCAGCAGGCATGCGCTCGACTCCTTCCCAGTCTTCGCCCATTCTGTTTGCCTTCCCCGAAGGAAGAGAGCTCCGTGTCGTGTCGCGTGAGCCTGGCTGGGTGCAGGTCAAAGATCCCGGCAGCAGACAAACGGGCTGGGTCGCCGAGACCTCCCTGATTGCCTCGGATGGAAAAGCGAAGTCATCAACCGCAACAGCTTCGACCGAGCGGCAGCAGGCACCGAGCGCTTCGACGGAGCGGCAGAGCACCTCGACGTCGCGGCGACAACCAGCCAGCGCTTCGTCGCAACGGCAGAGTCCTCCGCAACGCCGGAGCCGCGACGCTGGACCCGACAGCTATGAGAATGCCGAGGGACCGCCACCGCGAGGCCGCAACTTCGTACCATGGGAGGCGGAGATGAACGCGCCGGCCTATGTCGAAGAGCGGGAAAATCGGCCGCGGCGTTGGTGGCGAAGGCGCGGCGGTTTTGCCTTCTTCGGCCGCGAGGACGGAGAGGACTGACAGGTCGACCTCAGTTTGGCGGGGCTATCGCGGCGCTCGACGCATCCTGCTCCTGACGAGGCTCGCGATGCCGGTCAGGTATGCCATGTCTGTTAATGCCTTGACCGTTGCTTCGCTGGCCGTTGCCATTGTGACCAGCCACGCGATGCTCGCGCTCGACGGCGGTGCGGGCGGCCTCGTTCTGAGTGTAAAGCTCCATATGCGCGGCGTCCTCCTCGGCGACTGGCGTCAGCGCTCCGTCGGTGTAGAGCTTGGCGAGAGGGTCGGCCTCGATCTTGCGTACGATGCGCTTCAGCTTGCGATAGTGCTTCGCCAGCACGATGACCTTGCGCGCAATTTCGGCAGCATAGCGGGCGTAGAACACCAACGGCGATTCGAGAGGCAGACCGGAACGGCGATCGCCGCGGTGCCTGATGCGGAAGATGCCCCATTGCAAAGGATGGACATTTTCGACCAGCACCGAGGTTGAAAACATGAACAGCACCGGCATGAACGAACGGATGTTGGTTCCGCAGGCATAGGCGCGCCGCAACACCGTCTCCAGGTGCTCATCGGTGTAGAAGATGTCCCAAGCGATGCGATAGGCGTTCTGCCATTCCTGTTTTGTCATCTTGGGATGGGCCGTGACGACATGCTCAAGCTCGTATTTGTTCATGTCGGGATCCATCCACACGCCCTTGTCGTGCAGCACCTTGTGATCTTCAGAGCCCGGCAGCGGCGTTAGAATGAAGAACTCGAGCATGTCGAGCGGCAACTCGCGCTTGATGATTTCAAGGTCCTGGCGGATCGAGTCCGGCGTGTCATTGGGAAAGCCGAGAATGTAACCGGCAAAAGTCATGATGCCGAATCGTTTCCATTCGAGCAGCATCTTGCGGTACTCGGTAATCTTGTTCTGGCGCTTCTTGGCGGCGATCAGGTTCGCCGGGTTGATGTTCTCGAGCCCGATAAACACGCGCGTCACGCCGGCGCGCTTCGATTTCTCGATGAAATGCGGGATGCGGTGGCAAAGCGTGTCGACCTGGATCATGAAACGCACGTCCATGCCGTCCACTTCGCGCAAGCTGATGATGCGGTCGTAGATCGCCTCCCAGTCCTTGTTGCGCGCGAAATTATCGTAGGTGATGAAGAAGCGATTGACCCCCTGGTCGTAGTTCATGCGCACGATCTGCTCGATCGAGTCGGGAGAGCGGTAGCGCGACTTGCGGCCCTGCACGTTGATAATGGTGCAGAACGAGCATTGAAAGGGGCAGCCCCGGCCGGCGTCGAAGCTCGTCACATTGCCGATCGTTCGCCTGACGAAGTCGACCGGCAGGAACGGTGGCGAAGCGATGTCACCAATGTCCGGCAAGTGCTTGGTATGGTCGTAGAGCGGACGAAGCTTGGCACGCGCGGCGTCGAGAATCACCTCATCGAGGCCGTCCTCCGCCTCGCCCGCATAGATGGAAATGCCTAGCTCTTGCGCGGCTCTGATGTCGGGCGGCGTTTCTTTCAGCATCGCAAGGCAGCCGGAAACGTGAAAGCCTCCGATCACGACTGGCACGCCTGCCGCACGCAACGCGCGGGCAATATCGATCGCACGGGGAAATTCATTCGACTGGACGCCGACGATGCCCACTAGGCCGAGACCGCCATTCTTGGCGATGCGGCGCGTGAGCGCGCGCGGGCGCACCCGCATGTTGGTCTCGTCCATGGCGGTGACATCGATGGGGAGATCAGCACCAAGCAGGTTCCGCTCCGCGGCGCCCTTGGCGAGACTGTAAATGGCGGCAAGCGAATTCGATGGCATGGTCGAGCGCAGCCACTGCACGACATAGCCGTCGTCATCGTAATGGGACGGCTTGATCAGGATCAGTTGGAACCGGCGTGTGGTCGCGCTCGTGCCGCTGCTCATCCCTCAATCCCAGCAGAGGCGATTTTTTCGCGCGAATGAGCAGGACGTTTAGTCCGCGCTAGCGTTTCACCCCAGAATGGACGCTGACCGGCTCTCGGCGTCCCCAATCCCCGAAATGGCCGGATGGCTTACCGGCGCCTATTTCCCCCGGCGCCCAGGCGACCACGATGCTTGATCACTCAAACACATTACCGGGTAGGGGTCCAACGAATAGAATAGCGAAATTTTTCTAAGGCTTGGCTCTCGCCGTTAAGCAGAAGGCGGGTTTCTGCCGGGCCTTTCGACGGGCTCGAACTCGGCGATGTCTTTCGCCAGGAAATAATTGAGCATGGTACGGATGGTGGCGATCACCGCGAGCTTGGTGATGTCGTCCCAGGTAGGCGCCACCGCCGTGCGCACTAGATCGGCGGCAAGGGCGAATTCGAGGGCGAGCAGGATCCAGGTGGCGAACCTGATCCAGATCTGCCGCCCTTCCAACTCATCGGCGGATCTTCTGAACACCGCTGCTATGACGCTCATGAGCGCCTGGGCGGCGCCGAACGCGACGACAAGCACAGCGCCCGCCTCGATGACGAGCGCGATATAGCTCGCGATTTCGCTGAACTGCTCTTCGAGCGGAATGGCCGTTCCCCCACGTCCCCCGTCTAGATTGCCGCGAAGGCTCGCCCGCGCGCAAGTCCCGTGCGTGCAACTTGCGGGAGCGCCAAGTCATCGTCTCGGTCACGTGTCGGTGAATGACGGAACTTCGCGAGCAGTTCCTCGGTTGCGCCGCCAGCTTTGTCAACAAGCCGAGGCGTAGCCCAGTTTGCTAGCCGCCGTGGCGCTATTTTTCATTCGGGAGATTTAGAAATGAGACTGACGCAAGCATTAGCCGTTTCGGCCATCGCCGGCCTCTCGCTGCTCGCGAGCTTCGCGCCGGCTTCGGCAGTCACTCCGGGAGCGACGGCAGCGCCGCTCACCGACGCGGCTCCGCGCAATGATTTGGTCAAGGCTGACTGGTACTGCGGCCCTGGCCGCTACCTCGACCGTTGGGGACGCTGCCGCGCTATGGCTACGGCTACGGTTGGTACGGCTATGGCTTCCCCTACTATCGCCACCATCACGGGCATTACAGGTACTGGAACGACCACCGCGGCCACGGCGGTCATGGACACGGGCACGGCGGACGCGGGCGTGGCCACGGCGGCCACCACGGGCATGGCGGACATGGACATGGTCATGGTGGCCATGGGCATGGGCACGGCCACGGTGGACACGGTCACGGCGGACATGGCCACGGGCATGGCCATTAGGCGCTAAACTAACGCTCTCCGGTGAGGAATTGCGCGCGGCCTAAACCGAAGGACCAATCCTCGTCGCCGTTCTCGACGAACGACACCACCACGTCGGACGGACTGATGCCGCACGATTTGTCGAGCTCCTCGCACAGCAGGCGATAGAACTCCTCCTTCTGCTTCTTCTCGCGCTTGCGGCTGGTCACCTGGAGGAAGACGACCTTCTCGGTCCGGGGAATGTCGAGCCCGGTATCTTCGATGATCATGCGCGAGGCGCGATGCTCGTGCACGATCTGATAGCGGTCGCGCACCGGCACGCCGAACGCGTCCACGATGGCGCGATGCGCCGCGTCAAGCAGGTCCCTGAGCTCGCCGTCCGTACGCCCGGCGATCAGATCGAAACGAAGCAGCGGCATCCTTTTCCCCCTTAAACAGCCTTCGCCATCTCGCGTAGCTTGAACTTCTGGATCTTGCCCGTCGAGGTCTTGGGCAGCTCGACGAACACCACGTGCCGCGGGCATTTGTAGCGGGCAAGTTTCTTCTTGCACCACGCCATGATCTCCTCGGCGCTCACTTGTGCGCCCGGCCGCGTCTCAACGAACGCGCACGGCGTCTCGCCCCATTTCGCATCGGGCTTGGCCACCACGGCGGCGGCCGCGACGGCAGGGTGCTTGTAGAGCACGTCTTCGACCTCGATCGAGGAGATGTTCTCGCCGCCCGAGATGATGATGTCCTTGGAGCGATCCTTGAGCTGGATATAGCCGTCAGGATGCATCACGCCGAGATCGCCGGAATGGAACCAGCCGCCGGCGAAGGCCTCCTCGGTCGCCTTCGGATTCCTGAGGTAACCCTTCATCACGATATTGCCGCGGAACATGACCTCGCCGAGGGTCTCACCATCGGGCGTGACTTTGTCCATAGTCTCGGGGTTCATCACCGTTAGGTCTTCGAGGGCATGATAGCGCACGCCTTGGCGGATGCGCTTGGCGAGTCTCTCCTCTTGCGGCAGGTCGTCCCACGCTGCGTGCCACTCGTTGAGTGTGGCGGGGCCGTAGGTCTCGGTCAGGCCGTAGAGATGAGTGAGCTCGAAGCCGGCCTCGTCCATCTTTGCGAGCACGGCGCCAGGCGGGGGCGCTGCGGCGTGGCTGAAGGCAACCCGTTGCGAAAATGCTCGCCTCTCCTCGTCGCTCGCGCCGAGCAGAGCCGCCATCACGAAGGGCGCGCCTGACAGATGCGTCACCCCATGATCGGCGATGGCGTCATACATCTGCTTGGGGCGAACCGCGCGCAGGCAGACATGCGTTCCCGAGGTGAGGCTGATCGACCAGGGGAAGCACCATCCGTTGCAGTGGAACATCGGCAGCGTCCAGAGATAGACCGGGTGCTGGCCCATGCCGGTGGCGACGGTGTTGGCGTAGCACATCAGCGCTGCGCCGCGGTGATGGTAGACGACTCCCTTGGGATTGCCGGTGGTGCCGCTCGTGTAGTTGAGCGAGATCGCGTTCCATTCGTCTGACGGCATCGACCAGCGAAACTCGGGATCGCCGTCGGCGATCAGCTCCTCATAATCGAGATTGCCGAGCCGCGTGCCTTCGATGCCGCATTGCATGTCGCGGTAATCGACGAGCAGAGGCTTCACGTCCGCTTGGTCGAGGGCGTCCTTCAGCACGGGCCCGAACTCGGTGTCGGCGATCAGCACCTTGGTGTCGGCGTGGTCGAGCATGAAAGCGACGGCAGCGGCGTCGAGGCGAGTGTTGATGGAGTGAAGCACTGCGCCAGTCATGGGCACGCCGTAATGGACCTCGAGCATGGCAGGCGAATTCGCCAGCATCACCGAGATGGTGTCGCCCTCGCCAAATCCGCGCGAGGCGAGCGAGGAGGCGAGCTTGCGCGTGCGCGCATAGAAGTCGGCGTAGGCGATGCGCTCCTTGCCGTGGATGATGGCCGTGTGTCCAGGATGCACACTCGCCGCCCGCTCCAAGAACACGAGCGGGGTCAGCGGCTGGTAGTTGGCTGGGTTCTTGCCGAGACCGATGTCGTAAGGGTTGGCCATCGCCGCCCCCAAGGCGCGTTTCCTCATCGCACCCTAACGAAGGCGAGAGGCTCTGATCAATTGCTGTTGCAGAAGAAAACTGTGACTCTATTCAGAGGGCACGTCGGTGCGCTTCAGCTCTTTCAGCTTGGCAAACACGGAATCGACGTCGGGCTGCTCTTCCTCTTCCTCGTGGTGCGAGGACATGGCGGCGCGTGCTTCCTCCGCAAGCGCCGTGGCCATGGGCCGCTCGGGTTCAGGCTGGGGCGCTGCGGCAGCCAGCGCCTCTTCGGCAGGGAGCAAGGTTCCCGCCTTGGGTTGCTCGACAATGCCAGCCTCTTTCCGCTCGCGCTCGAGCCTGGCCGCAGCCTTCTTCACCTCGGCGTCCAGATCGGTCTGCGAGCAAAGCCCGAGCGTCACCGGGTCCTGCGCCTGAAGGTTCGGCGAGTTCCAGTGACTACGCTCGCGGATGGCGAGGATGGTCGGCTTGGTGGTGCCGACGAGCCGCATGATCTGCGAGTCCTTGAGCTCGGGGTGGTTCTTTAGAAGCCACAGGATTGCGTTGGGACGGTCCTGGCGCCGCGACACCGGCGTGTAACGCGGCCCACGCTTGGTCTTGACCTCAGGCACTTCGACCTTCGGCTCGGAGAGCTTCAGCCGATGGGAAGGGTCTCTCTCGGCCGCGGCGATTTCCTCGCGCGAGAGCTGGCCGGAGGAGATCGGGTCCATGCCTTTGATGCCATGGGCCACGTCGCCGTCGGCGATGCCCTTCACCTCGAGTACGTGCAGGCCGCAGAATTCGGCGATCTGCTCGAAGGTGAGCGAGGTGTTGTCGACCAGCCATACGGCGGTCGCTTTCGGCATCAGGGGGCTACGATCCATTGGCGTTCCTCAAGGGGATAACGGGCCTCTTCCGCCCCTTCGGCGAAAGAGAAAAACCGAAATCAATGAAGGGGAATGGGGCCTTTATAGGCGGTGGCGCCGGTTAAGGCAATCGCTTCTTCGGGTTCAGCGATGAAACCGCAGCTTTTTTGGCGGGTTGATCTGGTCGCTAGCGAAATTCGTCAACACACATCATGGAGGGGGGCATGTTTAACCGAGGCTTGGCATCGGGGCTGGTCTGCATCGGCGGAGGATTGGTGGCGTTGAGTTTCGCGTTAGTCCCGGGGACCGCGCAGGCAGGCTGCACGGTAACGGTCGAAGATCCGCGAGCACACAGAATAGCTGGCCAACGAACGATTGTCGGCTATGGCAACCGGGGAATCGACTGTAAGGAAAAGAAAATCTTTCATGTCCGGTTGAGACAGCACAGGACGCTCTGGCCCGACAAAACGCTGGCAGAGGTTCGCTTCACCCTGAGCAACGCGAGGCTTGGCGTGAGATATGTCTGTAGGGGCGCGGGCACGAAAGCCATCTTCACCGAAGCGTGGGTCGAGGGCGACACGAAATACAAGTCACGTTACAAGGAATTCGAGGCCTGCGGCTAAAGACCAGCCGAGTCGGGATTAGCCGACCTAGTCCACCATCAGCACGATCTTGCCGATATGCGCCGGGTCATCGATGCGGCGATGAGCGTCCGCCGCGTCCTTGAGAGGGAATGTCGAGTCAATCATCGGCCTGAACTTGCCCTCGGCGATCAGCGGCCAGATGCGTTCCTCGATTGCCTTCGCCATGCGCGCTTTGGGCTCCGCGCTTTGCACGCGGAGCGTCGAGCCGGTCAGTGTCAGGCGCCGCAGCATCAGCCGCATCAGATCGAGCTGGACCTTTGCGCCTTTGAGGAAGGCGATCTGCACGATGCGGCCTTCGAGCGCCGCGGCCTTGAGGTCGCGCTCGATATAGTCGCCGCCCACCATGTCGAGGATCACATCGACGCCGTGCCCGCCGGTGGTCTCGCGCACGACCTCGACAAAATCCTCCTCGTGGTAATTGATGGCGCGAACGGCGCCAAGCTCGCGGCAGACATGCGCCTTCTCGGCGCTGCCGACCGTCGTCATCACCTTGGCGCCGAGCGCGGCGGCGATTGGGATCGCGGTCGTGCCGATGCCGCTTGCCCCGCCATGCACGAGCAGCCATTCGCCCGGCTTTAACGCTCCGCGCTCGAAAATATTGTGCCAGACGGTGAATACGGTCTCCGGCAAAGCGGCCGCCTCGGCCATCGACAGCCCTTGCGGGACAGGCAAGGTCGTTGTCTCGGGCGCAACCGCGAACTCGGCATAGCCGCCGCCGCCGATCAGCGCGCAGACGGAATCACCCACTTTGAAGCGTGCAGTATCAGGCCCAAGCGCAATGATCTTACCGGCGACTTCCATGCCGAGAATGTCAGGCGCGCCCTTGGGAGGAGGGTAATGGCCCTGGCGCTGGAACACATCAGGGCGGTTGATGCCGGCAGCCTCAACCTTGATCAGAACTTCACCGGGACCCGGCGCCGGCACCGACCGCTCCGCTGGCACCAGCACCTCGGGGCCGCCGGCGCCCTTCGCCTCGATCACGGTCATCGTCTTGGGCAGCATTGCTTTACTCCTCCGACTGTCATGCCCGCGAAAGCGGGCATCCAGTAACCCCGGCGCTCGCAAGACAATCTCGGCTAGCGTTTACTGGATCGCCGGGTCAAGCCCGGCGATGACAGTGAGAGAGTTAGAAGAGGCAATCACACGATGGTAAGATGCACGCATGGACACGGACGATCTCGCACCGCCACCGAAGAAGCCGAGGGCATACGAGCTTGGGCAAGATCTGAGCAAACTCTCGGTTGGCGATCTCAAAGCGTTGATCGGCGATCTCAAAGCCGAGATCGCGCGCGTCGAAGCCATGCACGCGGCCAAGCAGTCCTCGAAGAGCGCGGCCGAGGCCGCCTTCAAGCGTTAACGATACTGTTCCTTTAGGTAAACCCCCACTTAGGATTAACTCGATCTTAGGACTCTCGCGTTAGGGTTTGCCTCATCCAGTCCTCTGGATCTGAGTGGCCTGTCCACTCTGTTTGACGCCTCCCTGTTAACTTCCTGAGCCGCCGCCTGGCGGCTCTTTTTTTGGCCCGATTCACGGCGTTTAACCTTTGTTGCCGGAAGGCGACGACGGGG
>JBKPSQ010000230.1:0-3815 GCA_046735075.1 Pseudomonadota bacterium | reverse complement strand
GGCCTGGGCGCTGGAAAGAAGCGCAACGAGCAACAGCATATAGCGCATGCATTCGGTTGGAGCATGGGCGACAGGTCCGGTCCATCTCTCGCTTGGTTGCGGGGAGAGTGCCGTCACGCCGTTGCTCGATCAAGAACTTGTCTGCGGCTAGCGGGCGAGTGGCAGCTTGCTGCCGGCCACCGCACGCTCGGCGAGTACGTTGCGGCGGAAACGGAAAAGCTTCGCCGGTCGGCCGCCGGTTTCGGTGGCCACATCGCCGGTCTCCTCGACCAGATCCTGCTGCTCGATCAGGCGGCGGAAGTTCTGCTTGTGCAGCCGCCGACCTCCTAGTGCCTCCACCGCGCGCTGTAGTTGCAGCAAGGTGAAGTGCGGCGGCATCAGTTCGAAGACGACAGGGCGATACTTGATCTTGGCACGTAGCCGGGCGATGCCGGTCGCCAGGATCCGCCGATGGTCGTGCGTCATCGGCGCGCCATCGATCGTCTCATGGGCCTGCGGCGACTCGCGTACCAAGCCCGCCTCCCACAGCAGCTCGTAGCGCTGCAGGATCAGCTCCTCGTTCCAGGGACGGCCATCGTCGCCAAAAGTGATGCCGATGCGATGCTGCCGTTCCCGTCGCGTCGGCACCTCCGCGGCGGCATTGGCCCAGCCGCGCAGCCGTGCGGCGATCTGCTCCTCGAAGGCCGGCGTTCCCGCGCGGTGGTCCTCCCATGGAAAATAGCGATACCAGCTCTGCCAGCTTACACCCTGCTCGGCCGAGGTGCGTGCCTCTCGCGTTAGTCCAAGATAGCTGATGGAAACGAACCGCTGGCCGGTCCGGGTCCGATCCCGGTCGGCGAACGTGTAGAGCTGTTCGACGTAGCCCAGCGGGTGGTGCGTCTGTTGCTCGACCCAGGACCGCATGCCCGACTGCATTGACCGGTGGCCGAGTTCGAATGGACCCGACGGCAGGGCTTGGCCAGCGTCGATCGTCAATACCCGCGGCTCGCCATCCGTGACGGCGACAATAACCGCGATGAGTTCGGCGGTGGCTTCCGCCGAACTGACGGAAGGCTGCGGCTGGCGCGGGCGCACCTCGTCCATGGCAGCGTCATCGCACGGTAGTCTCCGCTGCGCCAATGACGATTCGTACCGTTGACCGCACAATGCCGACTGATTAGGGCTCGGTCGTGAGGAGTTCCTCTTCCGCTGCCACACCTTACCTCTCGTCGCTCCGGCGCCGCGCTGGAGCAACGCTCCGACGGGACCAATTTCCGTGGACATTGCCGCTGGTGCGCGATCTTGAGGTACTCGAGTTCAGCGCGCCGATTACCTTTCTGGCGGGCGAGAATGGCTGCGGCAAGTCGACGCTGTTGGAAGGCATCGCAGCCGGGATGGAGGTGGTGGCTGCCGGCGGCCATGACCTCAAGCGTGACCCGACACTGCAGCCGGCGCGCGACTTCGCCGCCGGCTTCGTTTTTGTCCGCCATCGCCATGCCCGCACCCGGATGTTCCTGCGCGCCGAGGACGTGTTTGGCTACACCGGCAGGCTGGCATCAGAGATGGCAGAACTGGCCGAGATCGAACAGGACCTGGCACAGCTTCCTGAGGGTCCCGGCCGCATTCGTGCCACAGGAATGGCGCGTGCTCAGCGCAGCGCACTGGCTGGGCGCTACGGCGCCAATCCGGACGCCCGCTCGCACGGCGAAACGTTTCTTGCGCTGTTGCAGACGCGGCTGGTGGCGAACGGGCTTTACCTGCTGGATGAGCCGGAGACCCCATTGTCGCCCACCCGGGTGCTGGCGCTGATCCAGATGCTCACGGACCTGGTGAGCCGAGGTTGCCAGTTCATCATTGCGACACACTCGCCGATCCTGATGGCAATGCCGCACTCCAGCATCTTGCTTGCCGAAGGCGGCCGACTGCGCGTCGCCGAATGGAACGAACTCGAGCACGTGCGTGTGACGCGTGCGTTTTTGAACGATCCTGAGAGGTTTCTGCGGCGGCTTCGTGAATAATTGTCCGATTGCTATGCGCTTCTGTGCAGGCGATGCAGCGTCACCTCGGGAGCACAGTTGAAGCGGACCGGAACACCGCAGGCGCCGGCACCGACCGATGTATATCCGGCCATACCGTTGTATCTCCATGCACCTTTACCCATGCGCCGCGGCAGATCGGATGAGAGGACGATCGGAATGCCACCCGGCAAACAGATCTGGCCGCCGTGCGTGTGCCCAGCGAGCAGCAGATCGAACCCGGCATGTGACGCCTGTCTATAGGTTTCGGGCGTGTGTGAAAGGAGTATTGAGAATGCCTCCCGCGGGATGTCCGCCGTCGCCTTCTCGATGTTATCCACGCGGTAGAAATGGGCATCGTCGATGCCAGCCAGAAAGATTTGGCATCCGCTGCGCTCGAACCTGGTACACTCGTTGAGCAGCATGCGAATGCCCATACGTTCGAGATCGGGCACCATCCGGATGGTATCGTGGTTACCCAGGACGCCGTAGACGTCCCCCTTCAGCGCCTGACACAGCGGCAGCATGTTGCGCAGCGATGGGTGATAGGGGCCGTAGGTTCGTCCGCGATAATCGCCGGTCAGCACGCACAGGTCATACTGCAAGGAACTGACCAGCCTGGTGGTTTCAGCGATCGACTCGGCGCTCATGTCGGCGTGCAAGTCGGTGAGATGCAAGATGGCGAACCCGTCGAAGCCAACAGGCACTTGAGGCGAGTACACGTCATTGGCGCGCAGCCTGACGCGCGCGGCGTTGGCGCGGCCGCGCCAGTAGGTACCCGAGGCGCGCAGGATTGATACGATGATGGCGTGCGAGACCGGCAGGTTCTCGAAGTGAAAGAACGTCAGTCCCTGCCCAAACTTTCGCGCCTCGTGGTCCTTCTCGATGCCGAGGCGCTGACGCGCGTACACGCGCCCCAGCCGGTGCTTCAACGCATCATCGACTTGATCGGCGGTCAAGAAACTTGGAATCACCAAATCACCTCAAGCTGCCGCCATAAGCATTGACGTGTCGTAAACCATCTCGTTATACCCCCGCCCGGGTTACGCTCCCCCACCGGAGCGCTTCTCTTCTGGAAGGGAGAGGTCTGGATGGCGATCGCACTGCGGCCCGACATTCGTCCGGGCAATGCCAATTTTTCCTCTGGTCCTTGTGCCAAGCGCCCAGGCTTCAAGCTGGACGCGCTATCCGACGCCATGCTGGGGCGCAGCCACCGCGCCAACGCACCAAAGGCCCGGCTAGCCGAGGTGATCGAGCGGTCACGTGCGATTCTCGGCATCCCGTCAGACTGGCGGCTGGGAATCGTGCCTGCTTCAGATACCGGCGCTGTCGAGATGGCGCTGTGGTCGCTGTTGGGCGCACGTGGCGTGGACGTCCTGGCATACGAGAGCTTCGGCGAAGGCTGGGCGACGGATGTATTGAAGCAGCTGAACCTGACAAACGCCCGCGTGCTGGCGGCACAATACGGCAGGCTACCCGACCTTGCAGCGGTGGACTTCAACCGCGACGTTGTGTTCCCGTGGAATGGCACAACGTCAGGCGTAAGGGTGCCGCACGGCGACTGGATCGCGCGTGACCGCCAAGGACTGACGATCTGTGATGCCACCTCGGCTGTATTCGCGATGCAGTTGGCATGGGATCGGCTCGATGTGGTCACGTGGTCCTGGCAAAAGGTGCTGGGCGGTGAGGCGGCCCACGGCATGCTGGCCCTGTCCCCGCGGGCGGTGGAACGCTTGCTCTCATATAGACCGGTATGGCCGTTGCCCAAGATTTTTCGGCTGACGTCAGGCGGGAAGTTGATCGAGGGTATCTTCAAGGGTG
>JBKPSQ010000229.1:0-4577 GCA_046735075.1 Pseudomonadota bacterium | reverse complement strand
GGACTTGGGTGCGGTCGCCGCCCATGGCCCCCGTCCCGGGCCATACGTCGTTGGCGACGATCCAGTCTGCCCCTTTGCGTGCGCGCTTTCCCTTCGCGTTCTCGATCAAATTCTCGGTCTCGGCCGCAAAGCCGATGACGAGCTGCGGACGCTGAGCGCCGGGCTGAGAGATCGTTGCGAGGATGTCCGGATTCGCAGCGAGTTTCAGCGAGGGTCCGCTGCCATCGGGCTGCTTCTTTAATTTCTGCGGCGCCTCGTCGGCAGCGCGCCAGTCGGCGACGGCGGCTGCGCAGATGGCGATGTCGGCGGGAAGCGCTGTAAGAGTAGCGGCCAGCATCTCATGCGCGGTATCGACCTTGACCACCTTCACGCCTTCAGGGTCGGGCAGCGTGACCGGCCCACTTATCAGCGTCACTTCTGCGCCGAGCGCTGCAGCCGCACAGGCGAGCGCATGGCCTTGCTTACCGGACGATCGGTTAGCGATGTAACGGACGGGGTCGATCGGTTCCTGTGTCGGGCCAGAGGTGATGAGAACCTTACGGCCATGCAGCGGCGTGCCGCGGGCGCGGAGCGGCGTCGCGCCGGCGGAGGTCTTGTCTCCAAGCAAGCGCTCGATCGCTGCGAGGATCGCTTCAGGCTCGGACATGCGGCCAAGACCATATTCGCCGCAGGCCATGTCGCCCTCCTCAGGGCCGACGAAGGCCATACCGTTGGCGCGGAGCGTCGCCATGTTGCGCCGCGTTGCGGGATGCTCCCACATGCGCACATTCATGGCCGGCGCTACCAGCACTTGCTTGTCGGCGGCGAGCAGAACGGCTGTGGCTAGGTCGTCAGCGAGGCCATGTGCCATCTTGGCGATCAGATCCGCGGTGGCCGGCGCCACCACGACCAAGTCTGCCTCGCGCGAGAGACGGATATGCCCGATCTCGGCCTCGTCCTTTAAGTCGAACAAATCGGTAAAGGCCTTCTCCTCGGTGAGCACCGAGAGCGAGAGCGGCGTTACGAATTCCGCGCCACCGCGTGTCAGGATCGTGCGCACCGAGATGCCCCGCTCCTTCAAGCGGCGCACCAGCTCGAGGCTCTTATAGGCGGCGATCCCACCGCCAACGATCAGGAGGATGCGCTTTCCTTGCACGCTCGCTTGCTCCGCTGTCACGCCCGGCTTTAGGCCGTATCCACGTCTTCGACTAGGTAAAAATCGTGGATGGCCGAGACAAGCCCGGCCATGACTAGCATTTGTGGTTAATACTCAAAAGAGCAGCGCCAGCGCTATGAGGACGAGGGCAACGGCGCAAATCCAAATGCCGATACGGCTCATGCGGTTTCGGTCGGACTGCGCCTCGGCCAAGCGTTCTACGGTGTGATCGTCGAGCCTAACGCCCTCCTCGATCATGGCAACTAAGGCATCGGCCGTGCGCTCCGCCTGGCCGAGAAATTTCGGTATCTGGCCGACGAAACGGCTCACGGTGGCCGCTCCCTCGGCTGCCGCCTCTATGCGGGCGCCCGCGCCGAGCTGCTGCTCCATCCACTCTTTGACCACAGGCTCGGATACGACCCAGATGTTGAGGCCCGGGTCCAGGCTGCGGCCGACGCCTTCGACCACGACCATGGTCTTTTGCAGGAGCAGAAGCTCAGGCCGCGTCTGCATGTCGAACACCTCGGTGTATTGGAACAGCTGGCCGAGCAATTGTGCCATCGAGATCTCGTTCGCCGGCCGGTCCAGGATCGGCTCGCCGATAGCGCGCAAGGCTTGGGCGAATTGCGCGACGGAATGTCTGCGCGGCACGTAGCCCGCCTCGAAATGCACCTCGGCGACGCGCGTATAGTTGCGCGTCAGGAAGCCGTAGAGGATCTCGGCGAGGAAACGCCGCTCCTTCATCCCGAGCCGGCCCATGATGCCGAAATCGACAGCGACAATGCGCCCTTCTTCGTCGACGAACAGATTCCCGGGATGCATGTCGGCGTGGAAGAAGCCGTCGCGCATGGCGTGGCGGAGGAACATCTGCATCAGCCGGGCGCCGAGTTCTTTCAAATCGTAGCCCGCGGCGCGCAAGGCGGCATGGTCGGAGATCGGAGTGCCATCGATCCATTCCAGCGTTAGCACGCGGCGCGCGCTCCGCGTCCAATCGATTTGCGGCACGCGGAAACCTTCGTCGTCCTTTGAGTTCTGCGCCATCTCGGAGATAGCGGCTGCCTCCATGCGAAGGTCCATCTCGATGGCGACGGATTTCGCAAGCGTATCGACGACGGCAATCGGTCTTAGTCGCCGCGCTGGGGGATGCAGGCGCTCGACCATGCGCGCCGCGAAGAAATAAGAGTCGAGGTCGCGCCTGAAACGCTGCTCTATGCCGGGGCGAAGCACCTTGACCGCCATAGGCTTAAGCGTGCCATCTGCCTCCCGCACCTTCGCCTTGTGAACTTGGGCTATGGAGGCCGCCGCGATGGGCGGCCCGAACTCGGCAAAGAGTTTGTCGATCGGCGCGCCCAGCGCTTCCTCGACAGCTTGCTTCGCCTCGCGCTGCGAGAAGGGCGGTAGGCGGTCCTGCAAGGTGGAGAGGTCGCGGGCGAGCTCGCGCCCAATAATATCGTCCCGCGTTGCGAGGAACTGCCCGAGCTTGATGTAGGAGGGCCCAAGCGAGGTCAGCGCCTCGGACAGCTTAGCCTCGTTGCCAGGCTCTTCCGCTGCGCCATTCTTGCGAAGTGGCGCAGTCGCGCGGGCGAACAGTGCAAGTGGCGCCGGCAGCTCAATATCCTCCGGCAGCACGCGCGCACCAGACCAGGCGATGACGGCTCCGGCCTTGGTCAGCCGCGCCATATTTCCGATCGCGCTCAAGTTACGGCCTCATCTCAAAGTCGCCAGGCGGAGTGGATGGCGGCGATCCCGCCGGTGAGATTGCGATAGCGCACCCGCTCGAAGCCCGCATTCTCGATCAAGCCCATGAATGTTTTCTGATCGGGGAAGCGGCGGATGCTCTCGACCAGATAGCGGTAAGAGGCGCTGTCGCCCGCCACGAGCGCGCCGAGCGCCGGGATCGCATTGAAGGAATAGGCATCATAGAGCTTGTCGAGCACCGGCACCTCGACACTCGAAAATTCAAGGCAGAGAAATCTGCCGCCAGGCTTCAACACACGGAAGGCCTCTGCGAGCGCCGCCTCGACATGCGTGACGTTACGGATGCCGAAAGCGATCGTATAGGCATCGAAGCTCGCCCGCGCGAACGGCAGAGCCTCGGCATTGGCGCGCACGAAGCGCGCGCGCTCCTCTCTTTCGGGCACCCGCGCACGCCCGACCTCGATCATCTCTGCGCTGATATCGCAGATCACCGCCAAGGCGCCCTTGCCAGCTTCCTGCAAGAAGCGAAACGCGACATCGCCTGTCCCTCCGGCAACGTCGAGGAGAGAGTAGGGGACTGCGCTTTTGGGCGCGCCCAGCCAGGTGAGAAGCTCGTTTTTCCACAAGCGGTGGAGGCCGCCGGACATGAGATCATTCATCAGGTCATAACGGCGGGCGACCTTGGCGAAAACTTCGTTGACAAGGCCTTGCTTGTCACCCTCGCCCACACGGGCATAGCCAAAACTCGTTTCGGGCTTCCGGGTGCTAGATGAATCAAGGTCCTCGGGCATGGCGCGCGGACAATAGCGCAAGGCCCAAGATCAGGCTATTGTTGCACCGCAACGGAGCTTATTCCGCATTGCAGTATCGAAGGTTGAATGCCGGAGCTTCCTGAAGTCGAGACCGTGCGCCGGGGGCTTGAACCGATCCTTGTCGGCAATGCCTTCGTGCGCGTCGAGCAAAGGCGTCCCGACCTGCGCTTTCCCCTGCCGAAGCATTTTGGCGAGAGATTATCTGGACGCAAGGTCGAGGCGCTCGACCGCCGCGCCAAATATCTGCTCGCGCGTTTGGATGATGGCGAGGTGCTCGTCATGCATCTCGGCATGACCGGTCGCTTCTCGATCGACCATGCCAATGGTGAGACTAACACGCCGGGCCACTTCGTCCATCCGACCGCCGACGCTCCGAAGCACGAGCATATTGTGTTCCATCTCGGCGACGGCACTGCGATCGGCTACAGCGACACGCGCCGCTTCGGATTGATGGACCTTGTTCCTGCCGATCAGCTGGAGAGCCACGCTCTGTTCAAGGGCCTCGGCATCGAGCCGCTAAGCAAAAGCCTCAGGCCCGAGTGGCTCGCGCAGAGGCTCAAGGGCAAGGCGACCTCGATCAAAGCCGCGCTTGTCGATCAAAAACTGATCGCCGGCCTCGGCAATATCTATGCCTGCGAAGCTCTGTTCAAAGCTCGCGTGTCGCCACTCAGACTCGCCGGCTCGCTCGCAACAAGGTCGGGCAAGCCGACGCCGAAGACCATCGCGCTCGTCGCCGCCATCAAGGCGGTACTCGAAGAGGCGATCAAAGCCGGCGGGTCATCGCTCCGCGATTACAAACGCGCCGACGGATCGCTCGGTGAATTCCAGCACAGATTCAAGGTCTATGGCCGCGAAGGAAAGAAATGCCTGACAAAAGGCTGCAGCGGCACGGTGCGGCGCATCGTCCAGGGAGGACGCTCCACCTTTTATTG
>JBKPSQ010000228.1:0-3699 GCA_046735075.1 Pseudomonadota bacterium | reverse complement strand
ACTGCACACCCCACTGATGAGCGTCACCAACGCCATCTCCTCGGTGATCGTGGTTGGCGCGCTTCTTGCCGTCAGCGTCGAGGCGGTAGGCGGGGTTTCTGCCCAAGGCTGGATTGCCAAGCTGCTCGGCTTTGCCGCGCTCGTCATGGCGAGCGTCAATATCTTCGGCGGTTTCCTCGTCACTCAGCGCATGCTCGGCATGTATCAGAAGAAAAAGAAATGAGCAGGCATGAGTAACGATCTCGTCGCACTGCTCTATCTCGCCGCGGGCGTGCTGTTCGTGCTCGCGCTGCGCGGACTGTCGTCGCCGGAGACCTCGCGGCGCGGCAACTATCTCGGCATGGCCGGCATGGCGATCGCGGTGGCGACCACGCTCGCCGTCGCGCGTCCGTCGGATTTCACGACCTGGGCGATGATCGTTGCTGGTATCGCGGTTGGCGGGACCATCGGCGCGGTGATCGCTCGCCGCATTCCCATGACGGCGATGCCCGAGCTGGTCGCGGCTTTCCATTCACTAGTGGGCCTGGCAGCAGTGCTCGTTGCGGCGGCGGCATTTTACGCGCCCGAGGCCTTCGGCATCGGCACTCCCGGCGCGATCCGCACGCAAAGCCTGATCGAGATGTCGCTCGGCACGGCGATCGGCGCCATCACCTTCACCGGCTCGATCATCGCATTCTTGAAGCTATCGGGCCGCATGTCCGGCAAGCCGATCATCCTGCCGGCGCGGCACCTCATCAATATCGGCCTCGCTCTTATGCTTCTCTTCTGCGTGGTGATGTTCTGCCGCGAACAGACCGCACTCTATTTCTGGGCGATTGCGCTCCTCTCGCTCTTCCTCGGCGTGCTGATCATCATCCCGATCGGCGGCGCCGACATGCCGGTCGTGATCTCGATGCTCAACTCTTATTCGGGGTGGGCCGCGGCAGGCATCGGCTTTACGCTCGGCAACGCGGCGCTGATCATCACCGGCGCGTTGGTCGGCTCGTCCGGCGCGATCCTCTCCTACATTATGTGCAAGGGGATGAACCGTTCCTTCATCAGCGTGATCCTAGGAGGATTCGGCGGCGAGGTAGCGGGCCCGGCAGGTGGTGGAGAGCAGAAGCCGGTCAAGCTCGGCTCGGCTGAGGATGCCGCCTACCTCATGAAGAATGCGAGCAAGGTCATCATCGTGCCGGGCTACGGCATGGCGGTGGCGCAGGCGCAGCACGCGCTGCGCGAAATGGCCGACGGGCTGAAGAAGGATGGGGTTGAGGTCAAATATGCAATCCATCCCGTCGCGGGCCGCATGCCGGGGCATATGAATGTGCTGCTCGCCGAAGCCAACGTGCCCTACGACGAGGTGTTCGAGCTCGAGGACATCAATAACGAGTTCGCTCAAGCCGACGTGGCTTACGTCATCGGCGCCAACGATGTGACCAATCCGGCCGCGGAGGAGGATCCGTCATCGCCGATCTATGGCATGCCGGTGCTGCAGGTATGGAAGGCGGGCACGGTTATCTTCAACAAGCGGTCGCTCGCAAGCGGCTACGCCGGCATCGACAATCCGCTGTTCTATCGCGACAACACGATGATGGCGCTCGGCGACGCCAAGAAGATGACCGAGGAAATCGCCAAATCGCTGTGATGCTGCCTCAGGGGTTCCAGCCGCCGCTGCCATAGGGGCGGGTAAGTATCTCGAGGAAGTGCCCGTTCGGATCCTCGAAGTAGAGACCGCGCCCACCGTCGCGATCATTGATCTGGCCCTGCTGGGTTTGGCCGGGGTCCGCCCAGTAGGTGAGCTTCCGTTCGCGAATACGCTCGAAGATCGCATCGAAGTCCTGATCGTCGACCAGGAAGGCGTAGTGCTGGCTAGTGATTTCGCCGTCGGTGTCCATGAAGTCGAGATTGGTTCCGTTATCGGTCTTGACCACCACGAACGGTCCCCATTTGGCGGGCGCGGGAAGGCCGAGCATCTCGGCGAGGAACTTTGCGGACGCCTCGCTGTCGTGGGCGTACAGGATGGTGTGATTGAATTGGATCGTCATGTTGTCGGCTCCTCGGACTGTACGAGGGATAACGCATGGCACCGGCATAGAGATGATCGACAAACCGGAGGCCGCCTGGGGCAGTACACGGAGATTAATTGCCTCAAAACTAACGAAGAATTGTCACACTCCAGCTGAATTTCCCGCTATAAGCGACCGCTTGAAAGCCTCAAGCACAGCGACTGCACTGTGGAAGGACGCAAGGAAATCTGCGTTCTTTATGAACGCGCTGTTCAAGCTGCATTCATAACATTTAGGCTATTCACTACCCAACCAAGCAACTCGAAGGTATTGCTCCACGCCATGTTGAACCTTTTCCTTTCGCTTATTGGCATTTTCGCGCTGATCGGCATCGTCGCCCGGCTGCTGCACCGCTATTTCATCTATATTCCCGATCTTACGCGGGTCGCGCCTGAGGCTGCCGGTCTGTCCGGCGTCGAGGAAATTGTGTTCAAGGCGGCCGACGGCACCAGGCTGATCGCCTGGTATCTTCCAGCGCGTGCGGGTAAGCCGACGTTGCTCTATTTCACCGGCAATAGCGGCAACACCGCATGCCGGGCCGGCAAGATCGCTACCATCGGCTCCGATGGCTACGGCGTATTCATGCTCAACTACCGGCGCTACGGCGGATCGGAGGGACGGCCCACCGAAGCGAGGATCACGGCCGACGCGGTCAGCGCCTATGACTGCCTGCGTGGGCAGGGCGTAGCGCCGCACGACATCGTGGCCTACGGCGAGTCACTCGGGACGGCAGTTGCGACCAGACTCACGCTCCAGCGCGCGGTCAAGGCGCTCGTGCTCGAGGCGCCGTTCACCTCCATCGTCGAGGTCGGCAAGTTGCTGTGGAAGGGTTTCCCGCTCGGCATCATCATGGTCGATCAGTACCGCACCATCGACCGTATTGCCGATGTGACCGTGCCGGTCTGCATCCTCCATGGGGGACGCGACGAGATCATCCCGCTCGATCAGGCGCGCCGCGTGTTCCATAAGGCCAACGAGCCGAAGAGCATGACGGTCGTGCCCGCTGCCGGTCATAACGACCTATTCGAGAAGGGCGCCTGGGAGAAGGTCGAGACCTTCCTCGAGAGCCTCAAGCCTGTGCCGGTCGTCAAGGGCGGCCACCTCGTCGGCGTAGCGGCAGCGGCGAGCGGCGAGGTCCGGTAAGGCTTCTATAGCACTACCATCGTCATGCCCGGCCGAAGTGCCAGGCATCCACGAATTGAGCTGTGCCGCGGATGAAAATCGTGGATGGCCGGGACAAGCCCGGCCATGACAAATGAAAACAGACTGATGGGAGTTCGAGACTACCGGCGTGGGCCGCGCGGCTTAGGCGTGGGACCCGTGCCGCCGCCACCTTCGCGCTGCGCCGTCTTGCGGGCAAGCTTGCGAGCTCTGCGGATGGCCTCAGCCGTCTCGCGAGCGCGCTTCTCCGAGGGCTTCTCGTAGTAGTTGCGGAGCTTCATCTCGCGGAAGACGCCTTCGCGCTGAAGCTTCTTTTTCAGGGCGCGCAGCGCCTGATCCACATTGTTATCGCGAACAACTACTTGCAAGCGGAACCGCCTTCTTAAGCGTCAGAACTGTTGAGGAAACGTCCGCAAACCGTGCGAACGCTGACCGGCAAGCCGGTCATCGTGGGGCGCGTCTATAGCTGAGCCGCGGGCAGTTGTCCACAGGG
>JBKPSQ010000227.1:0-9817 GCA_046735075.1 Pseudomonadota bacterium | reverse complement strand
GGCTCAAGCACCAGCTTATGCATCCAAAACTCGTCACCGCCTTCGTCGACGATTCCGCAGACAAATTAACCGGCAGAGGGTTGAACAAGACGGGTGCCGCGATCGCAGCGCGCGCGATCTTGAAAAGACCGACCGTGAGATCGGCCGGCTGATTGAAGCCATCAAGGCGGGCGTCCCCGGTGCTTCTGTCAAGGACGAGATGATGGTCCTGGAGGCCAGGCGCTTGGAACTTCTAGCTCGCCTTGAAGCAGCGCCCCCTTCCATGCCGCGGCTGCATCCGAACCTTGCCGAGCTTTACCGCAAGAAGGTCACCAATCTCGCCGAAGCCTTGAATGACGAGCACACCCGCCTCGAGGCCGCCGAATGCATTCGTGAGCTCATAGACGAGATCCGGCTTGTGCCGGAAAACGGGAAGCTTCGGGTCGAGCTCTATGGGGAACTTGCGGCCCTGCTAAACCTGGCAAATGAACACCCCCGGTCCAAGGGAACGGGGGTGCAAATAACGCTGGTTGCGGGGGTAGGATTTGAACCTACGACCTTCAGGTTATGAGCCTGACGAGCTACCGGGCTGCTCCACCCCGCGTCAATGATTGAACTACCGGCCCTTTATGAAGGGCGGGAACCTATAGCAGGTTCGAGGAAGATGTGAAGGGCGGCTTGCGGCGCCTTCAAATCAGCCGCTCCGCCACACCTATATGGGACGTCTGACGTGGTTTGTGAACCTTTTTTGTCAGAGTTCAAGAGGCCTAATAGGCGGGAGCTGGCTCTACGTAACCCGCAGCGGGCGTTGCACCGAACCGGTAGGACAGACCGAAAATAATGTGGTTCGTCCAGATATCGGTATCGAGTGAGCCGCCACCTTTGAGGTCCGTATCGTTGGTTGCGAAACTCAGCTTGTAATCAGCGAAGGCCGAGACGCGCGGTCCGAAGCGGTATTCGATGCCGACGAGGCCCTCGACGTCGACGCCGGCCAATTGGTACTCGAATGTGTAAGGTTGTCCGACACCGGGACGCCTCACCTCAACATGCGGAACCGACGGTCCGACACCAAACCCGACATAAGGCGTCCAGCGCTCGTGCGGCCAGCGATACTGGGCGCCGAAGAAAAACTCGTTCAACCCGTCGGTAAATTCCATCACTTGGAACGTGTTGCCCACTCTGTCGGTCGGGCCTACGGGCGCGCCATCACGAGTGCCTGAAACGCTGACCACCGCCCCTTTTTCCGCTATCACCTTGGCGTGGCTGTAGTCGAACATCAGACCCCAATTGGAATGGCTGGCAAGCCACCAGGTGCCGCGGATGCCCCAATAGGGCGGCGCCTCGAACGACGCACCATCCCAGGGGACGTCGTGGAATGTCATGTTAGTGCCGTTCGGCTGCTTGAATGTAATGTCGCTGTCGAAGCTGTCGTTCCAGCCGCCATAGACCGCAATTTGGCTGTCGGCCAAGGCAATGCTGACATCGCCAAACAGCGCCAGAACACCCGCCAAGGCGAAGGCGACTAAGAATGCCGGTGTCACCGCGCGCTCAGCTTTCGCCAAGCATCCCATGTGGCCGAGTCCCCCAAACCAGCCCGGTTCGAACGGTCGACCGCAAAAGGCGCACGCACGAAGCGCCCGCCACGCTGCGTGTCTTAAATTGTTATATCTCGCGTAAAGGCTGTATCGAAATTATTTGCTGCTTTTCGCGTCCGAATTTCGGCGGCTGTTGCCGAAAAGCCGCGTCTCGCGAAAGGCCGATTTTCCGGGTTGCCAACCGAGCCAGCGCTGGGTCCTTGAGCCCCTGATGCGGTAGCCGCCTTCCGGCGTGCGTTCGAATAGCCAGCGCCGCGCGGCAAATCGGTCTCGCACGTAGTAAGGAACGAGGGTGCCTAGAATTGCGCCGAATATGACATCGGTGAAGTAGTGCTCGCCAAGCAGCACGCGGCTCGTCGCGATCCAGAAGGCAATTGTATAGAGCAGCACCTTGCCACGCGGCCACAACATGGCAAGCACCGTGGCCAAGGCGAAGATATTGGTCGCGTGGCCCGACGGAAACGACGCGTAATCGGGCGAGAACGCGAACAGCTTGAAGTCGAAGGGGCCCACCGTGTCGAACAGCTTGGGGCGGGCCCGTCCGAGGATATTCTTGACGAGGGTGGCGATCAGTCCCGCACCGCCGACGCTCACGAAAACGAAACCGATAGTGCTAGCGATCAACCCGTAGGCCGGCCCGTTTCGGAAACCCACATCGCGCTGCCGCAACACAAGGGCGAGGGCAACGGCCGCGCCGGTCGGAATGAGCATCCAGTTCGATTTGCCGATGTCGGTGATCGTCTTGAACACCTTGCGGGCGCCGGGCTGCAATGCGTTCGCGCGCTCGACCATGAACGGGTCGATCAAAAGGAACGCGATCAAGACAAGCGAAAGGGCAATCAGCAGCCGGTCTGAAATGGAGAGGTCTTTCAGGCGCAACGTCATGCGGCTCGCTTGGGTAGAGAGGCAGGTCAGCGCCTCGGAATGCGCGTTACACCGCCTTGGCGGGACTCGGCACTCGCTTGCCGAGCCAAATGAAATAGATATTGCGCGAATAGATCGCGAGGCCCGCCGCTTGTCCGAGGATAAACACCGGGTCCATCCGGTAGCAGGCATAGGCGAGCAATAAGAGGCCGCCAAAAAAGCTGAAATACCAGAAGGTCTCAGGAATGATGCTTGCGCGGGCCCGCTCCGTTGCAATCCATTGCACGATGAAACGCATCGAGAAGAGGAGCTGAGCCGTGAGGCCGATGAAGATCCAGATCAGCTCGGTGGTCGGCGTGGTCTGCCACCAATGGATAAGAGTCGCCGCAGCATGCATCGTAAGTCACCCCTCTAGATTTACTGAACGCTTGCGAGCATGGAGCGCCCGCCCCCCTTGTTCTTCCCCGTCTACTGGTCTTTGCGAGCCTGCGACATCCTCCGCGACCGGCGGAATGAGCGTCCGCTTGCGCAGCCAGCTCACGCCGACGAGGTCATATAGCCCAATCAGGGCGCGCCCAAGATTAGTATATTTTGATGCGCCCCTGAGCCTTGGCCGATCGTTGACGGGCTCATAGGCAATTTCGTGGCCATAACTCAAGAAAAAAGCCGGCAAATAGCGGTGCATGCTGGTGAAATAGGGCAGTTCGAGATAGGCATCGCGCCGGTAGACTTTGATCCCGCAGCCAGTGTCGGGACAACCGTCGGCAAGCACGCTGTCACGGAGCCAATTGGCGAAGCGCGACGCTAGTTTTCGTGAGCCTGGACCTTTGCGACCGGTCCTGATTCCCGCGACCATCGCCGGCTCTGTTCCAGGCGGCCCGAGCCGGTCGAGCAGGCGGCCGATGTCGCCTGGATCGTTCTGCCCGTCTCCATCCATGGTGGCAATGATGGGAAAGCGGGCAGCGAGCACTCCGGTGCGCAGCGCGGCGCTTTGGCCGGCCCGGCGTCCGTGGCGGAGATAGCGCAGCGAGCCGTATTTCCTCAGCAAAGCCTTGATCTCGGCCGCTGTGCCGTCGTCGCTTCCGTCGTCGACAGTTAGAACTTCTCCGAGCGCCTCAGCCGGGACTTTTGCGAAGGTCTCCTCGATCAGACGTCCGATATTGCCTTCCTCGTTGAACGCCGGGATCACCACGGAAATACGCATCGCACGCAACTCTGCTTTTGGGCGCGGCAAAATGGGCGCTGACGAGGCCACCAGTAACCTGCTTTCGCCACAATGCACAACATTGTACACCCTTCAGCCATCCCCTCCTTCGACGGCTTGTCATGGTGCGTCAGGAACAGCGCGCGTCCATCCCCGAGAAAAACTATGTCCTCCCCCTCCTGATCTGGCTCGGGGCGCTGCTTGCTTTGCGGATCGCGGCGATATACGCGGCAAAGACCGACCTGGTCCTCGACGAGGCGCAGTACTGGACCTGGTCGCGCGAGCTCGCCTTCGGCTATTTCTCGAAGCCGCCGATGATCGCCTGGGTGATCCGCGCAGCGAGCGCGGTGTGCGGCGACGGCGAGGTCTGCATCAGGTCGGCCTCGCCAATCCTCTATACCCTTTCCTCATTCATGATTTTCTTGACGGGACGCGCTCTTTTCGGACCGCGGATTGGTTTCTGGTCTGCCGTCGTCTTCGATACTCTCCCCGGGGTCTCCTATTCATCGCTTCTGATCACCACCGACGTCCCGCTGATCCTGGTCTGGACCGTTGCGCTCTATGCGTGGGTCATGCTGGTGAAGCGGCAAAGCATGGGCTTTGCAATCCTGCTCGGCGTCGCTGTCGGCGTGGGCCTGCTCACCAAGCAGGCGATGATCTACGCCGTGCTCTGCATCGCCTGTCACGCGGCGGTATCGCGCGAGGCGCGTGAGGCCTTGAAAGGCGGACGCGCTATCGTCGCGGCACTCATCGCGGTCGCTCTATTCGCCCCTAACGTGATCTGGAACGCCGAGCATGGCTTCCCCACGGTCCGCCACACCGGATCGAATATCGGCTGGCAATATCCCTACATCCATCCCTACCGAGTGCTCGAATATTTCGCCCTGCAGTTCGGCGTGTTTGGGCTCATCCTGTTCGTGGTGTTGCTGCGCGCTGCTTGGCGCGAGATTCGTCATCCCTCGGATCCAGCCAAGATCCTGCTCTTGTGCTTCTCGCTGCCAGTGCTCGCGCTTCTCACCGTGCAGGCCCTTCTGTCGCGCGCCCACGGCAATTGGACGGCAACCGCCTATCCCGCGGCGGCGATCCTCGTGACAGCGGTCATGCTGGAACTCGACCGGCGCATCTTGTTTTGGGTCTCGCTTGGCCTTCACCTCGCGATCGCCGTGATGCTCGCCTCAGCTCCCGCCTTTGCGCTGCAACTGCCGTTATTCGAGCGGCTGCAGTTTCTGTCGCGAGTCATAGGCTGGCGCGGCGTAGCGGATGCCGTGCGGGCAAAATTGGCCGAGCAGCATTATGGGGCTATCGTCGTGGACACGCGCGAGCTTGCCGCCGAGCTTCTCTATTATCTCCGCGACGAGCCCGTTCCGCTTTATGTTCTGCCGGTAGGACCTAACAATCCAAGCGATCATTACGAGATGACGCGGCCATTCACCGCAACCACGCCTGAGCCGATTCTATTCATCTCGCTGACGAGCTGCCCCGAGAGAATTACAAAATTATTCTCGGACGTTCGCCGTCTCTCAGTGGTGCCAGTCCCGCTCATAGAGACCAAAGTACGAATGCTGCATTTTTGCCGTCTTGCGGATTACAAAGGGAGCTAGGGGAGATCGGAGGTTGCCGTGCGGCGCTTCATCTTGGCCGTCGCTCTCACTGCCCTCGTCGCGGTTCCGGCCTTTGCCGACGTGCGTATCATGTCGAGCGCGGGCGGTCCGGTTGTCCCCTATCTCGAGTTTTACTCGAAGGTCCGGAGATCAGGCGAGCGTGTGGTGATTGACGGGCCTTGCCTCTCGGCCTACACGCTAGTGCTCAGCACCATTCCGCGGAACCGTATCTGCGTCACGTCCCGCGCCGTGCTCGGCTTCCATGCTCCTATCGTGGCCGACCGAAATGGACGGAAGTTCCACTCTCGCGAAATCACGCGCGCGATCAACGCCACCTACCCGCCAGCCGTCCGCGCCTGGATCAAACACAATGGCGGCTTGACACAGAACGTGATCCTGCTGAGGGGCCGAGAGCTCGCCAAGCTCTATCCGCGTTGCTCCTAAGACGAGCTTACTGAGCGGCGTCGGCGTCTGCGGTCTCGGCGCTCGCCTTGATTGGCACGTGGACGTCGACGGCACCGGCGTGGGCAAATTCGAGTGTAAGGATCACATCCTCACCGGCCTCGAGCGCATCTTCGAGCCCAACCAGCATGAGATGCGTGCCGTCTGGTCCGAGCACGATCGAGCCTCCCGCCGCGATGGGCAGCCCGCCTTCCACCTTGCGCACCTGCACGATGCCGTCCGACGTGGTTGTGAGCTGACGCATCTCGACCGACTTGGCTTTGCGCGTATGCGCCCATTTAAGGACGTCAGCGTGCTTGCCCTTATTGGCGATGGTCATGTAGGCCGCCGTGGCACGGCCTTCGCCGAGGGTCGGCCTGGCCCAAGCACCGGCCACATCGATGCGGCCGCTCTCCGCGGCCCATACGGTGAGACCAACAAACACGATGGCAGCGAGGGTGAGCAGGAGAGCGACGCCAATCTCGAAGATGCGCGGCCTAGTAAGCCCGAACATTTGCCTCTCTCTCGCCCGGGACACCGGATCCCGGTACCCGCCTCAGCTCATTCCCAGGTGGTTGCTTTGTTCTTTCTTATGCCGCGCCGGAGGTGATTGTCGTGCGCCCTGGTGTCGCGTGTGGCGCTCCGTCGCTTGATGGCTTGTTTACCAGTGGAAAACCAGCGATACACGCGCCGATTTTTTGCCCGGCTTGCGGCATTTTCGCGTGGCGGGCCTAGGGCGTCACGGCCCGGCTCTGCTGCGCGATGATCGCATCCTGCTGGTCGTCCACGCCCTCCCCTGCATCGCGGCCATAGATGTCGGGCCTGAATTGCGCGATGCCGTTCCCCGTGGCGAAGGCCGTTAGGTAGACGAAATGCACTGGCACGGGCTTGGCCAGTCTGACGTCGAGCTTGTGGCCGCTGTCGACCTGGGCTTGCACCTTCTCGAGCGTCCATCCCTTTTTGTCGCTGAGCAACCAGGCGACGAGGTCGAGGACCTTCTCCACGCGCACGCAGCCTGAGGAGAAGGCGCGCGCGTTTTGGCTGAATAGCTGCTTGAGCGGCGTATCGTGCATATAGACGTTGTGCTTGTTCGGCATGTTGATGCGTACGACACCGAGCGCATTGAACGGTCCCGGATCTTGACGGAACTTGTAGCTCACCACTTGCGGCGAGTTCCAATCGACGGTGGCTGGATCGAGCGGCGGAGATTTGTAGTCGGTCATGACCGAGAAGTGCTCTTCGCTGAAATAGCTCGGGTCTTTCCTGATCTTGGGAATGAGGTCCTGCTGGGCGACGATCTCCGGCACCGTCCACGTCGGATAGAAGTTGATCTCAATGATCTTGGCGGAGACCTGCGGCGTGGCGCGCGCGGGCTTACCCGCGATCACATTGCTCTCAAGCGCGAGATTGCCGTCCTGCACTGCCTGGGCGACGAAGGCAGGAACGTTGACGAGCACGTAGCGCGGCGCCTTGTTGATGCTCATCAGGCCCTGGATGCGGGCGAGATTGCTTTCCAATTGCTTGAGCCGCTCGGGCGCCGTGACATTGAGCGCGGCGAGTGTCCGTGAATCGACGAAGCCCGACACACGCAACCCATTCCGGATCTGGAATTTGGCAAGCCCTTCGAGGAATTCCTGGTCGAAGGTTGGATTGTTCTCCGACCCTCCGCTGATGTCGCCCTCCATGATGAGGTGTCGTCTGATGGCGGCAATCTCGGAGCCGGTCTCGCCGGGCCTGAGCGTGACCTTGTCCGCCGTCACCGGCCAGCCGCCGGCGGCGACGATTTGGCGATAGCGCTCGATGGCCTGCTGAAGCGCCGCCACGGAACTCTCGCTCACGACCGGCGCGTCAATGCGATAGGCGGGGCTGAAGCGATCGTAGAGATCGGCCCGCATCTGCTCGCGCTGCTCCCGCTCCTCGGGCGTGACCGGGCCGCTATCGGTGAAGCTGTCGAAGGGATTGAGCCGATCGAAGGCGTGTGCCGCTTGCGGCGCCAACAGCATCAGCGTCGCCGATAGCGCGGACAACGTCGCGACGATAGCGATTAGCCCCGCATGGCTGCCTCGCGGCTTAGCGAGAGGAACGCTCATTGCGGAGGTCACGCCTCGTCTCTTGCCGATCATTTTCGCAAAACGCATGAAGGGCATGATTCGATGGCACGAAAATAGGAATGGGCGGATGGACGGTGGCGAGCAGTATCGAGCTTGGGCGGCTTTCCCTCTGAAGCTGCCATGGTGCCTCAGCCAGCGGCAAATGCAAAGCCCCTTGCTCCGCAACCCTAGCGCGCTGCCGCCGCCATCGATTGCAACAGCTCGAGCAAGCGATCGATGAACGGCGCCTGCCCTGGCTGAATCTTCTTTTGCGCTTCAGCCGGCGCGAACCACGCGGCGCGATCAACCTCGGGAAAGGATTGCTTCCGGCGGCTTTTCGGCGGCCACTCAATCTCGAAATGATTTGAGCGGAGTGTGGCCGGATCGAACTCACCCTCGACGGCGAAGGCAGCGATCACCTTGCGGCTCGGCTGCACGAGCTCCCCAAGATCGAGAAATTTGCGATCCGGCGGCCGGCTGCCGAGTTCCTCCTCGAACTCGCGGCGGGCAACCGCAGCCGAGTCTTCACCTGGTTCATATTCGCCCTTGGGGATCGACCAAGCGCCCTGATCCTTCTTTGCCCAAAACGGGCCGCCGGGATGGACGAGCAGGAGCTCGAGCTTTGGTCCAGAGCAGCGATATAGCAGAAGTCCAGCACTTCGCTTTGCCATGCAAAAAGCTTAGACGGAAATGTGGCTGGAGGTCAGGAACTTACGCATGACAGGACAAGGCAACGGTGCTTAACCTAGTTCCTTCTAGGGGGCTTCTTCTCGCCGGACGGGGGCATGAGCGGGAACAGCGAGACAGCTTGGCTGGCGGGGCTCTTCGCCGTCCTAGGCGCGGTCTGCTTACAAGGCTGCACGGGGCAGCCGCCGAGCGCGCAAGGCAGGATTGAGCAGACCGCCGCTGCGTCGGACGAGCGGACCTGCCTTATCCGCGCGATGTATTTCGAATCGAACCGCTCAAGCCGCGATGGATTGATGGCCGTCGGCACTGTGGTTATGAATCGCGTGGCCTCGCCGCTCTATCCAAATACGATCTGCGGCGTGGTCGGGCAGCCCGGCCAATTCGCCGCCGGCGTGCTGACACGGCCGCTGAACGCAAGAGAACTGCCACCGGTCGAGCGCGCGGCCGATGCCGTGCTCAGAGGCGAGAGATACGCGCCGGTGGGCAACGCCATGCATTTCCATGTCGCCGGGCTCAATATTCCATACCGAGTGCAGTACGTGGCGATGGCGGGCGGCAATGCCTTCTATCTCAAGACTGGGCGTCGCGCTGATCTCATCGTCGCGAGCAATCGGTCGGCGACGGACGGCATCTTGTTGGCAAGCGCGAGCGAACCGACGAAGGCCGCAGCCGCCGTCGCGGCCCCGAAGCCCGGTGTGGTGCAATGGCTCTATGCCACTTTGACCGAGCCGCAGCCGGCCAAGTCGTGCGACCAGACGGCTACTGCATTCGGCGCAACGTCGCTCGCCTGCGAGGACGAGCACGCCGGCCGATAGTGCGGTCGCCCGCAAACAAAAAGCCGCCGCGGAATCTCTCCCGCAGCGGCTTCTGGCTTCGTGTGGCAAACCCACTCGTGAAAGAGGGGAGTGATCTCGATGAGGGCTCTGGCAGCCCTAGCCGCGCTCAAGCGTCGCGATGCGCGCGAGCTCGGCGATTTTCTTTGACCTGTCCTTGGCAAGCCTGGCGACGACCTACTCTCCCGCGTCTTAAGACGCAGTACCATCGGCGCTGGAGCTTTTCACGGCCGAGTTCGGGATGGGATCGGGTGTTCACGCTCCGCCAGTATCACCAGGCCAGCGAAGGACAGTTGTCAAATCTGGTCTCAGCGCATCCGCGAATGGGCGCTGACAATGAGAGCAATCAAGCCGATCGAGCGATTAGTACTGGTTAGCTTCATGCATTGCTGCACTTCCACATCCAGCCTATCAACGTGGTGGTCTTCCACGGCTCTCAAGGGAGAACTAGTTTCGAGGTGGGTTTCCCGCTTAGATGCTTTCAGCGGTTATCCCTTCCGCACTTGGCTACCCTGCTATGCCG
>JBKPSQ010000226.1:0-5589 GCA_046735075.1 Pseudomonadota bacterium | reverse complement strand
GGCATATTCGCCACCGACCTCTAGCGCCTCACGCAAAACCGGCGCATCGGAGAAGGCAAGCTGGTGGCGCTCCGCCGTCTCGCGGGCGATCTCTTCGAGACCAACACCCTCAACTTGGCTGTTGGTGCCGGTGAAATATTTGGCGACAAAGTCGCTGCGAAGCCCCACAGCGTCGAAGATCTGTGCGCCGCAGTAGGATTGATAGGTGGAGATGCCCATCTTGGACATCACTTTGAGGATACCCTTGTCGGTCGCCTTGATGTAGCGCTTGATCGCTTCTTCGACCGTAACCTCCTCGTCGAGCTCTGGCACCATGGCCTCGATGGTCTCGAAGGCAAGGTAAGGATTGATCGCCTCGGCGCCGTAGCCTGCGAGAGTCGCGAACTGGTGCACCTCGTGCGCCTCTCCGGTCTCAACTACGAGACCGACCGAGGTCCTAAGACCACAGCGGATCAAATGATGATGCACTGCGGATGTCGCGAGCAGCGATGGAATCGGTACGCGGTCAGGTCCGGTCGCCCGGTCTGATAGGATGATGATGTTCTCGCCGGCGCGAACGGCCTGCTCGGCGCGCTTGCAAAGCTTTTCGAGAGCCTTGCCCATGCCGGCGGCGCCCTGGTCTGCGCCATAGGTGATATCGAGCGTCACGGTGCGGAACTGATTGTCGGCGACGTCGCCGATGCCGCGGATGCGCTCGAGATTATCGTTGGTGAGAATGGGATGTGCCGCTTCGAGCCGCTTCTGCTTCGAGGTGCCTTCGAGGTCGAGCAGGTTCGGCCGCGGCCCAATGAAGGTGACGAGCGACATCACCAGCTCCTCCCGGATCGGATCGATCGGCGGGTTCGTCACTTGCGCGAAGTTCTGCTTGAAATAGGTGTGCAGAAGTTTGGGCTTGCTGGACAGCGCCGAGATCGGCGTGTCGGTGCCCATTGAGCCGACCGCCTCTTGGCCTGACTCGGCCATCGGCAGCATGAGGAACTTGATGCTCTCCTGCGTGTACCCGAACGCCTGCTGGCGATCGAGCAGACTCACATTGGTGCGCGGCGTTGGCGAAGGCGCGCCAGGAAGCTCGTGCACGCGGATCTGGGTGCGGTCGAGCCACTGCTGATAGGGATGTGCCGAAGAGAGCTCCGACTTGATCTCCTCGTCGGAGACAATGCGGCCCTTCGCAAGATCGATGAGCAGCATCTTGCCAGGCTGGAGCCGCCACTTCTCGACGATTTGGTCCTCCGGGATCGGCAGTACGCCGGTCTCCGACGCCATGACGACAAGGCCGTCTTTGGTGACGAGGTAGCGCGCCGGCCTGAGCCCGTTGCGGTCGAGTGTGGCACCAATCTGCCTGCCGTCGGTGAAGGCCATGGCGGCAGGACCGTCCCAAGGTTCCATCAAGCAAGCGTGATACTCGTAAAAGGCGCGGCGCTTGGCATCCATCAGCGGATTGCCGGCCCAAGCCTCAGGGATCAGCATCATCGCCGCGTGCGCGAGGCTGTAACCGCCCTGGACCAGGAATTCGAGTGCGTTGTCGAAACAGGCGGTGTCCGACTGACCCTCATAGGAGATCGGCCAGAGCTTGGCGATGTCAGGGCCAAATAGCGGTGAGAACACGCTGGCCTGGCGGGCCGCCATCCAATTGAGGTTGCCTCTGAGAGTGTTGATCTCGCCGTTATGAGCCACCATGCGATAGGGGTGGGCGAGCTTCCAGGACGGGAAGGTGTTGGTGGAGAAGCGCTGATGCACGAGCGCAAGCGCCGAAGCAAAGCTCGGGTGGTGCAGGTCGGGATAGTAGGCGCCGAGCTGATAGGCAAGGAACATGCCCTTGTAGACCAGCGTGCGGCATGACAGCGACACCGTGTAAAAGCCAATGTCGTGTCCGCCAGTCTCGCCATTGATGGTGTTCGAGATGACCTTGCGCAGGATGTAAAGCCTGCGCTCGAATTCGGACTCGTCCTCGATATCGGGCCCGCGGCCAATGAACACTTGGCGGTGGGTCGGCTCGGTCTCGATCACCGATGCCGAGAGACAGGAGTTATCAGTCGGCACGTCGCGCCAGCCGAGCAGCTTCAGCCCCTCGGCGTCGCACATGCGGGCGACCACGGACTCGCAATAGATGCGCTGAGCGCGGTTGCGCGGCATGAACATATGGCCGACCGCGTAATGGCCTGGCTCAGGCAGCTTGATCCTTAGCGGGACAGTGATCTCTTTGAGGAAAGCGTGCGGGATCTGCACCAGGATACCCGCGCCGTCGCCAGCGAGCGGGTCGGCGCCGACTGCGCCGCGATGGGTGAGGTTCTCCAGGATCTGGAGACCATGCTTGACGATTTGATGGCTCGGGCGCGCCTTCAGGTCGGCCACGAAGCCGACGCCGCAAGCGTCGTGCTCGCGCTTCGGATCGTAGAGTCCTTGCGCTGGCGGCGGAGAGGGCCACCCGGACGTTGAGGAACGTGAGAACACGCCACTTGATGCCATCGTTACTGAAACCTCGGCCGCGCTCGCGCCCCCAAGCGCGTGCGGGGCATAAAAAGCGTCGGCCACAGCCGGACCTTCATCACGGAAGGCGTTGATGAGCAGAAAGCGAAGAACCCGGCTCTTAGGCAGCTAGCGCCTTCGCTTTTAGCGAATGCGGGCTAGGACCGAAGATCATCCCCTTTAGAGACGAGTGCTTGGAGCCTTGCGCCGCAGCCTCCATGACAAAGGTCAGCAAGCCTGTCCTATTCGCCCTCAAAATGACAGATTTCCAAAGCGCGCACAAGCAAGATTCCCGCCCCACAAACGGTGCCGGCGCCCACTCGGACGAACCCCAGGCCTACCTTCTCGCCTAACCCAAGGATGTCGGACGAGGTTCCCCCGACCATCCTCCAAAATGATAGCGACGCGCATGGGGAGGGCGCTTCCACTTGATGGGGAAGCGCCCTCTACTCGTATCGCGCGAGTCACAGCAAATCGCGCCAGGTCGGCGCAACGGAATTAAGCGGCTTTGCTGTCGATGACCTTCGGCGTCTCAGCCTTATCGGTCTTGGTCTTAATGGCGATGGTGCGCGGCTTCATGGCCTCGGGCAGCTCACGCACGAGATCGACATGCAGCAAGCCGTTCTCGAGGCTCGCGCCCTTCACCACGACATGATCGGCGAGCTGGAACCGGCGCTCGAAGCTCCGCGAAGCGATGCCGCGATGGAGGAAGGTCGTGTCCTCGACCTCGGTCTTCTTCTCGCCGCGAATAGACAGAGTGTTTTCCTTGACCTCGATATTCAGGTCTTTGTCGCCGAAGCCGGCTACCGCCATGCTGATGCGGTAGTCGTTCTCGCCGACCCGCTCGATATTGTAGGGCGGATAGCTGGGGGTATCACCCTCGAAACTAGTGAGCGTGTCGAGCAACGAGCCGAGCCGGTCGAAGCCGATAGTAGAACGGTAAAGCGGGGTAAGATCATAGTGTCTCATCGCACATCCTCCTTGAGAAGCGATATGGTGGTGCCCGCTCTCCTTCCGAGCCGGGCAGAGTAGAGCGCAAGCCGTTTGGCCTTGCGCCGGCAGACGATATGGGAATGGGCTTGGGCTTCGTCAAGGGGGTTAGCACACTGAATATAAAGGAAAAATACGAAAATTGGGTGTAGCACAAATCCGTTTGGGCGCGCCATTTCGGCGTCCCAAGGCTGTGGTGATCTTTTCCCCTGCTGCTATAACGGCGCACGCTGAAGGGGCCCGCTAAACGTATGGATCTCATCGCGACACCCAAGAATCCGATCCCGCTCGGCGCGTCGACCGGCTTCATCGAGATTCGCAAGGGTTTACGCATCCGCTTTGCGAGCTGGCAGTCGGTGCTGAAGGAGCGGCGCGGTACGGTCTGCATCCTTCCCGGCCGCACCGAATACATCGAGAAATATTTCGAGGTGGTGGGCGAGCTCCGGCGCAGGGGCTTCGCCGTGGCCGTGGTCGATTGGCGAGGGCAGGGAGGCTCGAGCCGGCTGATCCGCAACCCGCTCAAGGGTCACATCAATGACTTCGCCGAGTACGAGGAGGATCTCGCCCATTTCATGAAGGCGGTGGTACTGCCGGATTGCCCGACGCCCTATTTCGCGCTGGCACACTCGATGGCGGCGGTGGTCCTGTTCAAGGCGGCGACCAAGCGCGGTTGCTGGTTCACGCGCATGGTGCTCACCGCGCCAATGGTGAAAATCGTCGGTCTCCCATTTCCGCACCGGATCTGCCGCCAGATGGCCGATACGCTCACCCTGCTCGGCATGGGCAAGCGCCCAGTTCCGGGCGACGCCCGGAAATATCTGCCAATTCAGAATTTCGATGGAAACCCGCTGACATCAGACCGCGAGCGCTATTTGCGCAATCTGTCAGTGCTCGAAGTGGCGCCTCAGCTCGCGGTGGGGGTTCCAACTGTCGGCTGGCTCAAGGCTGCGCTCAACGCAATGGCGCAACTCGAGAACGAGCGTTTCCCGCCTCGCATCCGCGTGCCGTCCCTAATGCTTGCGGCGAGCGACGACCAGATCGTGTCGAGCCCGGCGATCGAGGACCTTGCTTTTAAGCTGAGAGCAGGATCGCAGATCGTCATGAGAGGCTCGCGGCATGAGATTATGCAAGAGCGCGATTCAATTCGTGAGCAGTTCTGGGCGGCATTCGATGCCTTCATTCCTGGGGCTGTGATGAGCAAGGCAAGCTAGCCGGACAGCAATTTTACCGCTGCCTCGTGTAGGCGCGGGTCGCCCGCGGCAATAATTCGCCCGCCGCCTCTTGCATCGCCGCCATTCCAAGTCGAAACCACGCCGCCCGCCCGCTCTACGATCGGGATCAGCGGGATGATGTCATAGGGATTAAGCCCGGCCTCGACCACGAGGTCGATCTGGCCAAGCGCAAGCATGCAGTAGTTGTAGCAATCGCCGCCGTAGCGTGTGAGGCGCACGTTCTGGCTCAAAGTCTCGAAGCGCTGTGCGTCCTCGCCGGTGAAGTATTCCTGCGTGGTCGTGGTGAGAAGGGCCTCACCGAGCGTGTGGCACGCCCTAGCCTGTAACGTCCTTGTTACGCCGTTGTGGCGGAAAAAGGCGTCGGTCTCGTCGGTGAAGAAGCGCTCTCCCGTGAAAGGCTGGTTCATGAGCCCCAGCAGGGGGATGCCGCTGCGCGTCAAGCCAATCAGCGTCCCCCATAACGGCAAACCGAGAATGAAAGAACGAGTGCCGTCGATCGGGTCGATCACCCAGCAGTATTCGGCTTCGCTGCGGGTCGAGCCGAATTCCTCGCCGATGATGCCGTGGCTTGGATAGGCGCTGGCAAGCATCTCCCTGATCGCGACCTCGGCAGTGCGGTCGGCCGCCGTCACCGGATCGAAAAGATCGCCTCCTTTATGATCAATCGCAAAAGCTGTCCGGAAACGCGGCAAAATGACCGCGCCCGATTGGTCCGCTAGCGCATGCGCAGTGTCGAGAAGGGCCTGAAATTGCGGATTCGGTGACTTTGGCACGAGACAGCCTTGGGGACCTTTCGCCTTAGGAGTCAAGGATTCCAGCGGTCGAAACGGTCGTTTTGACGTGGCTGCCGCGGGCAATCGTGACAGTTATGCACCACTGTCTCGCAAATGCCCCCTTAACG
>JBKPSQ010000225.1:0-8873 GCA_046735075.1 Pseudomonadota bacterium | reverse complement strand
GCTACGATGTGTTCACGAACGAGCAAGGCGGCACGGTGCTCGCCGCCACCGACGCAAGGGTGGCGAGGCGCCCTTGGCGGCTTCATCCATTCCGACCTCGACTATGACGCCATCAACGGCCTGTTCTCATTCGATGGCGGGCAGGTCGGAGGCTATGCCACCTATCTCCGAGGCGGGCTCTTCGTCGACACCCTGGTCAATGTGCATCTCATGGAGGCCGACACCAGGACGCTTGGCTTCCCCAACTCGCTCGATGCCACCACGATCGGTGTCAGAACCGACTCTGGCTATCGCTTCGGCTCGTTCAATGGCGGGGCCTTCATCGAGCCTCTGGCCACCATCTCGGTCAACTGGGCCGACATCAATGGCTTCACCCTTGGCGGCAACAAGGTGTCGTTCGACGACGATCCCAATGTGAGAGGCAGATTAGGCCTAAGGGTCGGCACCTCGATGCCGGTCTGGACCGGCACCACCATGGAGCCGTTCGTGATCGGCAGCCTGTGGGGTAATCTGACCGACGACAATCAGGCGACCCTGGTCTCCACCGGCACCACTTTCCGCCTTGAGGACGATCTGCAAGACGTGTGGGGCGAAGTCTCTGCCGGGGTGAACTTCTTCAATCCAAGCGCCAACACAAGCGTCTTCGCCAAAGTTGACGTCACCTTCGGCGACGACCTCGACGGCGTCGGCGGCAAGGCCGGCATGCGCGTCTCCTGGTAGGCCTACGGGAAAAGCGGGAGTTGCCTGAGCCCGGTCGTCTCGTCGAAGCCGAACATCAGATTGAAGTTCTGCAAGGCTTGTCCCGCCGAGCCCTTCACCAAATTGTCGATCGCCGAAACCACGATGGCACGGCCGGAAAGGCGGTCGGTGAACACGCCGATATGGCAGAAGTTCGAGCCGCGCACATGCTGCGTCGCCGGGATCACGCCCTCCTCCATCACATGCACGAACGCCTCGCTTGCATAAGTCTCGGCGAGCGCCTTGCGAAGATCTGAGGCCGTCTTTTTTCCGGCGAGCCGCACAAAGCAGGTGCAAAGCTCGCCGCGGCTCATCGGCGCAAGATGCGGCGTGAAGTTGATGGTGACGCCCGCGCGGCCCGCCAGCGACAGCTCCTGCTCGATCTCCGGAACATGGCGGTGATTGCCGATGCCGTAGGGCGAAAGCCCCTCACCCGCCTCCGAGAACAAGATGTTTTGCTTGAGCGTGCGGCCGGCCCCGGAGACGCCTGACTTCGCATCGATGATAATGTCATCGCCTGCGATGAGCTTTGCCTTGATGAGGGGCAAGAGCGCGAGCAGCACGGCGGTTGGATAGCAACCTGGGCAGGCGACGATGCGTGCATCCTTGATCTTGTCGCGGTAGTGCTCCGTTAGCCCGTAGACGGCATCTTTGAGCAGCGCTGGCGCGCTGTGCTCGCCGCCATACCACTCGGCATAGGTCTTGGCATCGCGCAGGCGGAAATCCGCCGACATGTCGACGATCTTGATGCGCTTCGGCAGCTTCGCAATCTCGGCGTGCGCAGTGCCGTGCGGCAGCCCGCAAAAGACGACGTCGATCTCGTTCCAGTCCACCTCGTCGGAGGTAACGAGCTTCGGCAGATCGAGGCTGGCAAGATGGGGAAAGACTTGGGCCAGGCTTTGCCCAGCATGACCCTTGGCGATCAACGCCGTGATCTTAATGCCGGGATGGAGCGCGGCGAGCCTGATCATGTCGGCGCCGGTATAGCCGGAGGCACCGAGCACTGCGGCCCTGGTTGGCTTCGTTGTAGACATGATGAATCTCTGGAAAACGCCTCGCCCGAGACGGGCTTAGCTGAGTCCGATGCGTTGCGGAAGTAGGGCTTGCGCTGCCCAAGTTCAAATCGAGACTTGGGCGAAGCTCGCCTCTAAGCGCGTGGGATTAGCGCTTGGAGAACTGGAAGCTTCGTCGGGCTTTGCGCTTGCCGTATTTCTTGCGCTCGACCGTGCGGGCGTCGCGGGTCAGGAATCCGCCCTTCTTCAGCACGCTGCGGAGCTCCGGCTCATAACGGGTCAGCGCAATCGAAATGCCGTGACGCACCGCGCCGGCCTGGCCCGAAAGGCCTCCGCCGCTCACCGTGCAGACGATGTCGAATTGGCCCTCGCGCTTCGAAGTGACGAGCGGCTGCTTCAGGATCATTTGCAGCACTGGCCGCGCGAAATAGGCGGCGTGGTCCTTACCGTTGATGGTGATCTTGCCAGGTCCGCGCTTCACCCACACGCGGGCAACGGCATCCTTGCGCTTGCCGGTGGCGTAGGCGCGGCCTTGCGCATCGACTTTCTTCTCGTAGACGCGCGCCTGCGGCGCGGGCGTATCGCCCTTCAGCGGAGCAAGGTCCTCTAACGTCATGGTCTCGCTCATGGCTTCAGGCGCTCCTTGCATTCTTGGCATTCAGCGCAACGACGTCGAGCTTGGTCGGGTTCTGCGCCTCATGTGGATGCTCCGGCCCGGGATAGATGCGCAAATTCCTGAGTTGCTGGCGCCCAAGCGGGCCGCGCGGGATCATCCGCTCCACGGCCTTCTGCAACACACGCTCGGGATGCTTGCCGTCGAGGATCTTCTCGGCGCTGCGATCCTTGATGCCGCCGGGATAGCCGGTATGCCAATGATAGACCTTGTCGGCGCGCTTATTTCCGGTCAGCACCACGTTGTCCGCGTTGATTACGACGATATTGTCGCCGCAATCGAGATGCGGCGTGTAGGATGGCTTGTGCTTGCCGCGGAGCCGGTTGGCGATGAGAACCGCCAGCCGTCCCACCACGAGGCCTTTGGCGTCGATCAGGATCCAGGACTTTTCGATGTCCTTCGGCGTGGCTGAGTAGGTCTTCATGGCGGTTCGCGGGCTGGCAAAGATCGGCGCTTCTAACGGCTCGCCTTCGGAACGTCAAGCGAAGATCGATTACTCTTTCAGACCGGACGTTTAGCTATGTGGTATCATGCTACCTCACTCTTCCCACCTTTTCCCACACGCTCTCACTGGTCGCGCTAGCAAAGTCTCGTGATCACTCTGATATAAAGCTTTGGGCTAGAGACGAGGCTCGCGAGAGGCATGACAACAACTTTGCAACAAGGAGCAGTTAGCGAAGACCTCCTGGTGCGCGAGGAGTGCGGTCCTGTTGCCGTGCTCACGCTGAACCGGCCTACGGCCCGGAACAGCCTCTCCCTCGACATGATCGCCGCGATCCACGGCGAGATCAAAGAATTCGGTAGCAGCGACGCCGTACGCGCCATCGTTATCACCGGTGCCGGCTCCGCTTTCTCGTCGGGTCATGACCTCAAGGAGATGACGGCCCACCGCAACGATCCCGACCGTGGCCGCGCCTTCTTTGCCAAGACCATGGCAGCTTGCTGCGAGATGATGCTGTCGATCGTCCGTTGTCCCAAACCGGTTATCGCCGCGGTGAACGGTATCGCCACGGCCGCTGGCTGCCAGCTCGTCGCGAGTTGCGATCTCGCCGTCGCAAGCATCGATGCGCGCTTTGCCACGCCCGGCGTGAATATCGGACTGTTCTGCTCCACGCCGATGGTGGCGCTGTCTCGCAACGTGTCGCGCAAGGCGGCCATGGAAATGCTGCTGTTCGGCGAGATGGTCAACGCCGAGGACGCCAAGATGCTCGGCCTCGTCAATCGCGTGGTCCTTGCCGACCGCGTGGTGAACGAGGCCATTGAGTTCGGGCGGCATATCGCCGAGAAGCCGAAGCGTACCCTCAAGATCGGCAAGGAAGCGTTCTATCGTCAGCTCGAAATGCCTCTCGAGGGTGCGTACCAATATGCCTCCGCCGTCATGGTCGAGAACATGCTCGATGAAGAGGCCAAGGAGGGGATTGGCGCCTTTATCGACAAGCGCTCGCCGCGCTGGCCGCGCTGACGCTTGCGAAAGCGCTCGTCCGCGCTATTTCTCTTTAGATGAATCACGACGCCTATAGCGACGCCTATATCAGGGACATCCTGGCTCATAACCGGACCATCGCCATGGTCGGGGCGAGCCCCAACACCTCGCGGCCGAGCTACTTCGCCATGAAATATCTCAAGGCCAAGGGCTTCCACGTCATTCCGGTCAATCCAGGCCAAGCCGGCAAGGAGATCCTCGGCGAGAAGGTCTACGCCTCGCTCGCCGACATTAAGGAGCCGATCGACATCGTCGATGTCTTCCGCAGCTCCGACGCTGCGCTCCCCATCGCCAAAGAAGCGATCCGGATCGGTGCCAAGGTGGTGTGGATGCAGCTCGGCGTGCGCAATGACGAGGCGGCGAAGCTCGCCGAAGATGCAGGGCTGAAAGTTGTCATGAACCGCTGCCCGAAGATTGAGTACGGCCGGCTCTCCGGCGAGCTCAACTGGGCGGGGGTGAACTCGCGCATGCTATCGAGCAAGCGGCCTTTACTCGGAACAAAGGGCGTGC
The DNA here is from genome assembly GCA_046735075.1 of Pseudomonadota bacterium. Classification (GTDB taxonomy): domain Bacteria; phylum Pseudomonadota; class Alphaproteobacteria; order Rhizobiales; family Methyloligellaceae; genus Methyloceanibacter. Next base: position 4,456 of record JBKPSQ010000225.1, on the reverse strand, counting down.
AACATCGCGTGCTCGCCGGCAAAGCCTAGCCCGGCTCGTTGCTGTAATCCCACCGATCCTTAGCCCACAGAGGGAATGACAATGTCTACGGACCGGAAGCCCGGCTTCAACACGCTTGCCATCCATGCCGGCGCCCAGCCGGACCCCGCGACCGGCGCCCGCGCCACGCCCATCTACCAGACCACGTCCTACGTGTTCGACGACGTGGACCATGCCGCGGCGCTGTTCAATCTCGAGACCTTCGGCAATATCTACACCCGCATCACCAATCCGACCCAGGCGGTGCTCGAGGAGCGGGTCGCGGCACTCGAAGGCGGCACGGCGGCGCTTGCGGTCGCCTCAGGCCACGCGGCGCAGATGCTTGTCTTCCATACGCTGCTCGAGCCAGGCGATGAGTTCATCGCCGCGCGCCAGCTTTATGGCGGCTCGATCAACCAGTTCACCCACTCCTTCAAGAAATGCGACTGGACGGTACGCTGGGCTGACACCACCGACCCGCAATCCTTTCGCGCAGCCATCATGCCCAAGACCAAGGCGATCTTCGTCGAATCGATCGCCAATCCGGGCGGCATCATCACCGACATCGCGGCAATAGCCGCGGTCGCCAAAGAGGCTGGCGTGCCGCTTATCGTCGACAATACGCTCGCCACGCCCTATCTCATCCGCCCGGTTGAGCACGGCGCAGACATCGTGGTGCACTCCTTGACCAAGTTCCTCGGGGGCCACGGCAACTCGATCGGCGGGGCCATCGTCGATTGCGGCACCTTCGATTGGATCAAGAGCGGGCGCTATCCGACGCTGTCGGCTCCCTCGCCCTCCTATCACGGCATCACCTTCGCCGAGACCTTCGGCAATTTTGCCTTCGCCATCGCCGCCCGCGCGTTCTCGTTGCGCGATCTCGGGCCCGCGATCTCCCCGTTCAACGCCTTCCTCATTCTGACCGGCATCGAGACGCTGCCGCTTCGCATGCAGCGCCATTGCGACAATGCGCTGCAAGTCGCCGAGTGGCTGTCGCGGCACCCCAAGGTGGGGTGGGTCAACTATGCCGGCATACCCGGTAACAAATACTACGAGCTTGCCAAGCGCTATTCGCCGAAGGGGGCTGGTTCGGTGTTCACCTTCGGACTGAAAGGCGGCTACGAGGCCGGCATCGCGCTTGTCAGCAACGTCAAGCTGTTCAGTCATCTCGCCAATCTCGGCGACACGCGGAGCCTGATCATCCACCCGGCCTCGACCACGCACCGACAGCTGAGCGAGGAGCAGCGAGAGCGGGCGGGTGCCGGAGACGAAGTTGTGCGGCTTTCGATCGGCCTCGAAGACAAGGCCGATATCATCGCCGATCTCGATCAGGCGCTCGCGGTGGCGTGAACCTTCTCGGGCGCGGTTGCCTGCGTCGTAAGCCACAGATGATATACGGCGGCGCAGAACACCGCGACGGCGCCGGCCTGATGGGCAAGACCGAGCGGGATGGGAACGGCCAGCAGCAGCGTCCACACGCCGAGAACTGCCTGCAGCAAAGCAAGTAACGCGAGCGTCAGTGCGCTGCCGATGAGCTGCACCGGCGCGCGCTTCAAGGTAAGCCAGGCAAGCTGGACGAGCGTGGCTGCGACGACCGTATAGCCGAGCATGCGGTGATCGAACTGCACGGTGAGAGGGTTCTCGAACAGGTTGAGATACCAAGGCGTGGCCTCGCCGAGACCATCGGGCACGAAGGCGCCGTTGATGAGCGGCCAGGTGTTGAAGCCGAAGCCGGCATCGAGGCCCGCGACCAGCGCGCCGGCTAGAAGCTGTAAGAAGATCAGCGCGAGGATCGTGCCAGCCACCCACGTGGGCGCGCGTGAGCGTGGAGCCTCGCGGGCCGTTTGATCGTCCTGGCCAAGCCCGAACAGGAGCCAGAGGGTGTAACCGAGGATGAGAAGCGCCGTCCCGAAATGTGCGGCGAGCCGATATTGGCTGACGTCGGTCCGATCCACGAGCCCGCTCTTCACCATGTACCAACCGACCGCGCCTTGCAGGCCGCCGAGCACGAATAAGCCGAGCAGCCGCGGCAGAAGCCTGCGCGGGATATAGCCCGCCAGCCAAAAGCCCACGAACGGCACGAAGAAGACGACGCCGATTAGCCGCCCGAGAAAGCGATGCGCCCATTCCCACCAGAAAATGGTCTTGAACTGATCGAGGCTCATGCCGCGTTTGAGCTCGGTATATTCCGGGATCTTTTGGTAGGCGGCGAACGCCTTGTCCCAGTCTGTCTCCGCGAGCGGCGGCACCACGCCCATGATCGGCTGCCACTCGGTGATGGAGAGACCTGAATCGGTCAGCCGCGTGGCGCCCCCGACCAGGATCATGATCACGATGAGCAGCGCGACACAGCCGAGCCAAATGCGAAGCGCCCGCATATGCCTGGCTGGAAATGCACTCTCACTGCGTCCGGTCACGACGCTGGAGGCTGTGGTTGAAGACATTGGCGTCTGATAGCCGCCCGGAAAGCGAAACTCAATCTCGGCCTCCCCTGCCCCATTGCCGCACTGCGTCTCACAGCCGGTAGAAATACCATTCGCCGGCGGGCTTCCTAAGGAGGTTCTCCTTCTCTATGCGGCGTTCGGCCTTTTGCACATGCGGCGAAGCAACATGCGCATTGAAACTCGCTTTGTCGCGCCACTCCATGTACAGCAGGAAAAGAGCCGGATCCTCGACACCCTTGGACCAATGGTAGATCTGGCACCCTTCTTCGCCGAGGCTTTGCCGCGTGACTTCGTCGATCACTTGTTTCATGGCGTCGATCGAATCGGCACGAACATGAAAGTTAGCAACAACCGTATAAGCAGGTGCCATCAGCTCCTCCTGATCGCAATCGTCAGGCGCCCGTCCCCTCAAGGGGAGAGATAAAGAAACCCGTTGCGCATGACAAAGCTCTGATGTGAAGGCACCATGCAGCAATGGCCATGCGTGTACGCAAGCTGATCGGCACTATCTTGCTGCTGATCTTCCTCGCTCTCTATGCCTGGGCTGCGGTCATCATCGGCGCTGGGCGCATCACGCTAGCGCCTCATTGGGCGCAGCTTGCCTATTTCCTGATCGCGGGCCTTTTGTGGGTCATCCCCGCGGGCTTCTCATCCGGTGGATGCAACGGCCCGATTCAGCCGCCGAAACGCCAAAGCGCCGTTGATCTGTCAGAGCGTTTCCAGGCGCGAAGCGGGCCCTATTTACGGGCTCAAGCGCTTCTTCTAAAGCTCACAGAACCGTCCTTTCCTTCAGTGCCGGCCCCGTGAGCTCCACGCTTCGCATTCTGCATTGTTTGCACGCGCCCGTCGGGGGCCTGTTTCGTCACGTCCATGATCTCGCCATTGGGCAGACCCAGCTCGGTGCCGAGGTCGGCGTAATTTGTGATTCCCAGACCGAAGGGGACGCCGTCGCGCTCGCACGTCTCGCCGACTACTGCGCGCTCGGCGTCACGCGACTTCCCATGAGCCGCAGTCTCGGTTTCGGCGACCTGACGACCGGTCGCAATGTGAGAAAACTTGCCGCCAAGCTCAAGGTCGACGTTCTTCATGGTCATGGCGCAAAGGGCGGCTTCCATGCGCGGCTTGCCGCACGCAAGCTCAAACGCAAAGGCGCGGCGATAAAGGCGATTTACACGCCGCATGGCGGGAGCCTGCATTACCCGCTGGCTCGGCCGAGGGGGCGCCTCCAACTCATGGCCGAGCGCAGGCTCGCGCGTTCGACCGATGGGGTGGTGTTCGAAAGCACCTTCGCCGCTAAGCGCTATATCGAGCTGATTGGCCAGCCGCGCTGCCCTGGGCGCATCGTTCCAGGCGGGCTAAATCGCCACGAATTCTACGAGCCGATGCTGTCCGACGACGCGGTGGACTTCGTATTCATTGGCGAGCTGCATCGCCTGAAGGGTGTGGATGTTCTGTTGGAGGCGCTCGCTGCCCATCAATCCGTGTTTCCCGGTCGCGCTCTTATCGTCGGCAGAGGACCTGATGAGCGGAGCTTCAAGCGGCAGGCACGCAGGCTCGGCCTTAATTCGCGCGTCTCGTTTGCCGGACAGCTCCCGGCGCGCACCGCCTTTTGCCGCGCCCGCTGCGTCGTGGTGCCGTCGCGGGCCGAATCCTTTCCCTACATAGTGCTGGAGGCCGCCGGCGCGCAGATGCCGCTAATTGCGACCAATGTCGGGGACATTCCGGAAATCGTCGCCGGGATCGACATGCCGCTCATTCCGCCCGGCGACGTCGACGCGCTCGCGACCCAGCTGCGCACTTTTCTTGCGACGCCAAAGCCCTTCCTCGAACGCGCAGCCATTCTGCAGAAGCGCGTGGCCGAGCGCTATACCGTAGAGAACATGACGCACGAGATCGTCGACTTCTATATCTCTGAAGTCGGGGCTGGTGTGAGCTAAGCTGCGCTCATCTGCTCTGAATGCTCAGGCCAATTCGCTACCTTGGAAGGATGGATG
>JBKPSQ010000224.1:0-5869 GCA_046735075.1 Pseudomonadota bacterium | reverse complement strand
GTCTGACGGCGGCGGTCGAGCGCGATGCCGAGCATCCCGTCGCGCGGGCGATCGTGAAGAGCGCCTCGGAGCGCGGGATCGCGGTGTCTGCCTCTACGCTTTTCAAGTCGATTCCAGGGCTCGGCGTACTCGCGACCGTCGAAGGACGACCGCTCGCGGCGGGTGGCGCCTCTCTGCTCGCGGATCGCGGCGTGAAGGCGGGGCCGGAGATCGAGCGCTTCGCGCAAGATGCGTCTGGGCGCGGGCAGGGCGTCGTCTATCTCGTGGAGCACAACCGTGCCCTCGCCGCATTTGCCGTAGCCGACGCGGTGCGCCCCGAGTCGGCGTACGCGGTGCAGTCGCTGCGCGACCGAGGGATCGAGGTCGTGATGATGACTGGCGACGCGCGCGCGGTGGCCGATGCGGTGGCGCGCGAGCTCCACATCGAGACTGTGCTCGCACAAGTATTGCCGCAGGACAAGGCGCTCCACATCGAGCGCCTGCAGAGCGAAGGCAAGCGCGTGGCGATGGTTGGTGACGGCGTGAACGACGCGCCCGCCTTGGTCGCCGCGAACGTCGGCATTGCCATCGGCGCCGGCACGGACGTCGCGGTCGAGGCGGGCGACATCGTGCTCGTGCGCAGCGATCCGCGCGACGTGCCGCGCATGATCGACCTTTCGCGCGCAAGCTACCGCAAGATGGTGCAGAATCTATGGTGGGCGGCCGGCTACAACATCGTTGCGATTCCTCTCGCCGCCGGCGTGCTCGCCCCGTGGGGTGTGCTCCTCTCGCCGGCCGCGGGCGCGCTGCTGATGTCAGCGAGCACCATGATCGTCGCGATCAACGCGCGCCTGCTCGGGAAAACCGCACTGGCCATAGAAGCCGGGCGCGCCACCCGCGCTGCACACGAGATCGCGCCACGGACGCTTGCACCGTAGGGACTCACGCTGTCGCGCAAATTCGAGTTGGGAGGTGGACGGTGTCAAGCGACATCGGTGATAGCTTCCGCAAAGTGTCAATGCTATCTGGTTAAGGTTATCGCGAAGCGTACGCCGGCGGCGCCGGCGCCAGTGCGTGTTTTCTGAGCCGCAAGCCCAGAATGATGAGCAGAACACCGAACACTATGGCGTGGATCCCAATGATCCAAATCAGCGCCAGCGCGCAGCTGCGGGTTACAAGATCAGAAAGAGGCCCAAGACGACGGAGATCGTAACGATGCGGCCGGCGTCGCTGTCTGAGTGCACTCGTGCCCGAGTCCTCACGGTCGAACGCGGATGATCGTCTTGCCCGGGCGCCGCCCGGTCGGGTTGAAGGCGGCGACGGCATCGTCGAGGGTCGCGACGGTGCCGATGTTCGTGCGCAGTCGTCCGTCCCGCACCCGCCGGACGATCTCACCCAGTTGGGCGCGATCGGACACGAGAACAAAGTCGATCGTCAAGCCATCGGCCGGCCGCGCCTCGGTCGGCCCGGCGATGGTCACCAGTGTTCCTCCCGCCCGGATCACGCCTGCGGACTGCTTCCCGATGTCGCCGCCGATGACATCGAACACCAGATCGACGCCGCCGACGTCTTCCAGCGCGTCGTTGTCGAGGTCGACGAACTCCTGCGCGCCGAAGTCGAGCGCCTTCTGACGGTCGGCCGCGCGGCCGGTGCCGATTACGTAAGCGCCGAACTCACGCGCGAGCTGCGTCACCATCGAACCGACTGCGCCGGCCGCGCCGTGCGCGATGACGCTCTGACCCGCCTGGAGACGGCCGTGCTCGAACAGCCCCTGCCACGCCGTCAGGCCCGGCATCGCTACGCTCGCGCCCACCGTGAAGTCCACGTCGCCCGGCAGCGGCGCGAGGTTGCGTGCCTCGACGGCCACGTACTCCGCTAGGGTGCCGCCTCGATACGAGTCCGAGAGGCCGAATACGCGCTGTCCCACCGACAGCCTCGTCGTGCCGTAGCCGAGAGCGGTGACCACGCCGGCCAACTCCTGCCCGGGGATCGACGGTGTTCGGTCACGGTCGAGGCGATCGGTCCAGGTCGAGGGCCACGTCAGCTCGCCCGAGGTGAATCCCGACGCATGAACCTGAACGACGACGTCGTTTATCGCTGCCTGCGGTTCGGGCCGCTCCACCAGCTTCATCCCGGCCGTCCCCGCAGCCCGGTCCGTCACCACGATCGCCTTCATTGTGATTTGCTTCCTCGGCTTGTAGTTTCCATATCGGGGCGGGTGGTGGCGGAGTGATCGGCGCCACCGAGACTGTGCGCTCTACGCCCGAGGCCTACTCTCGACGAGCGTCGGCGACCTATCGCGCGTGCTCTTACCGGTCGTGTCAGTGTGTGGATTGCGTGCACCGAGGATAGTGAACAGGGTGGCGACGACGGCAAGGCCGCCGTATCCGAGGGCGATGTGCGGTAGCGAAAAGGTGTTGGAAAGTTCGCCGGAGATGAGGCTGGGCAAGGCGGCGCTGCTGTAGCAAATGAGGTAGATCGCGCTGAAGATCGGTGCCCGGTCGGCCATGGTGCTGCCGTGCAGCAGGCCGCGGGTGGCGGCGCTGATAGCGATGCCCTGGCCGGCGCCCGCAACGATGGTCGCGATGATGAACAACAGCAGTGTGCCGGCGTTGATCGCCGTGATGATGCCGATCATTCCGACCAGGAAGGTGATCATGCCGACGCGTTGGGCTACTGCAGACGTAAACCGGCCGCTGATGGGAGCGCCGACAACGCTGGGGGCCATATAGGCGGCGAACACGAGTCCGAGGATGAGTGGGCTTCGGGTGTGGAGTTGATCTTCGACCAGCGCAGGCACGAAGGCTTGGTAGAAGGCCCCCGTCGCCCAGGTGGCCAGGAACACCGCTGCCGCCACAGGGAGCAGCTGCCTGACCGGGGCCGGTACGCGGACCCGGGGTAGCAGTGATCGCCAAGCGCCCGACGTCGGAGTTGCGGTTTCCGGGCTGAGGGCGATGAGTGCGACAGACACCAATAGGAAGCCGACGCAAACCAGGTAGATGAGGCCGCGTGGCCAGGGGCCGTACTGGACCAGGGCGCCCGAGGCGATAGCGCCGACGGTGAGGCCGAGCATGGGTCCTTGGCTGGAGGCGACCGAGGCCAGCCATTCCGGCCTAGGAGGTGCCGCGTCGACGATGTAGGAGGTCAGGCTGCTGCTGGCCAACCCGGTACCGACGCCCATCAGAAGCCGACTGGCCAGCAGGGTGCCGATGTCGTGCACGTTCAGCAGCAGGAGACAGCCCACAAGGAGCACGCCGAGGCTGGCGATCGCCGTGTGCCGGCGACCCAGATGATTGGACAGGCGTCCCAGTACCAACAGTCCAACGATGGTGCCGACGGAGTAGGTGACGATGGCCATCGAGATGCCGGAGTTGGTGAACCCGTCGTCCTCCCGGTAGATGTTGTACAGGGGGATCGGCGCGGACGCCGCGGCAAACGAGGCCACCAGGGAGACCACTCCGGATAAGAATGCCAGCCGAAGGTTTCCGCCCCCGCGAGCCTGGTTGATTGCTGGAGCCACGTTTTGCATCGGGGGCGTCCCTTTCTTTTGTCCCACGCAACTGAGTAGTGCTGTCCCAGGTTGCGCTGGGTGTTAGTCAATAGGATGTGTGCCGAGACGAATCGCACCGTTTCCCAATAAGGGCAACAATGATCCACGAGGAGGGCAGAACCAATCTGCCTCCCCGCGTCCTCACGGACGAACGCGGATAATCGTCTTGCCCGGGCGCCGCTCGGTCGGGTTGAATGCGGCGACGGCATCGTCGAGGCTTGAGACAGTGCCGATGTTCGTGCGCAGTCGTTCGTCTCTCACCCGCTGGACGATCTCGCCCAGTTGGACGCGATCGGACTCGACCACGAAGTCGATCGCCCGACCGTCGTCGGGCCGTGCCTCGGTCGGTCCGACGATGGACACCAGCGTTCCTCCGGATCGAACCAAGCGCGCGGATCGCTTCCCGACATCGCCACCGATCAGATCGAACACCAGATCGACTTCGCCAATGTCTTCGAGGACTTCCTTGTCGAGGTCGACGAACTCGTTCGCGCCGAAGTCGAGCGCCTTCTGACGGTCGGCCGCGCGGCCGGTGCCGATGACGTAAGCGCCGAACTCACGTGCGAGCTGCGTCACCATCGATCCGACGGCGCCAGCCGCGCCATGCGCGATGACGCTCTGCCCTGCCCGAAGGCGGCCGTGGTCGAACAGTCCCTGCCACGCAGTCAGGCCCGAGATCGGCAGGCTCGCGCCTACCGTGAAGTCGACGTCGCCCGGAAGCGGCGCGAGGTTGCGCGCCTCGACGGCCGCGTACTCCGCGAGGCTGCCGTCGCGATACCAGTCCGTGAGACCGAACACGCGCTGCCCCACTGACAGTCCTGTCGTGCCATAGCCGAGGGCGGTAACCACTCCGGCCAGCTCGTGTCCGGGAATCGTCGGCGTTCGGTCACGGTTGATGCGATCGGTCCAGGTCGAGGGCCACGACAATTCAGTCCCGACGAATCCAGACGCATGAACCTGAACGACGACGTCGTTTATCGCTGCCTGCGGCTCGGGCCGCTCCACCAGCTTCATCCCGGCCGTTCCCGCAGCCTGGTTCGTGACTACTATCGCCTTCATGTCAATTATCACCTTGGTCATTTGTGTCTTTGCTGGGAATGTCGCAAGCATCTGCCGATGCGACCGCAGCGCCGATCGCCGGTCACATCATCTCGCCTCGGGGCTTGCGAGAAACGAGATGATGTCGGCCCGATCCTGGGCGTCGGGCACCGAGTAGCCCATCTTCTGCCCCGGAATAAATGCTTCAGGGTCGGTCAGCCAACGATCGAGGGATGATGCAGTCCACGTGACGCGCGCGCCCCTCAGGGCGCTTGAGTACTCGAACCCTGCGACCTGACCTGCGCGACGACCGAAGACGCCGCGATGTGCAGGGCCGATGCGCGAGTGATCGAGCGAATGACAAGCCGTGCAGCGCGACTCATACAACTCCTTGCCGCGAGCGACGTGCCCGACAGGGGTCCCACCGTGGGCCGATGCCAACAACAGCATCATCGAGAGCGCTCCGATCCAGCGTGCATCGAAAAGTCTCATACGCCGAAGCTGAAGGGCGGAGGCAACGGTCGACCGAGCGCCTGGGTGAGTACGATGAAGTGCTCGGTTTCATCCGCGGCAAGCTGCCCGGCGAGCTTCGCGAGCGCGTGGTCGGCGAACGACGGAATGATTCCTAGGTAGGCATTTGTCGCGCCGCGCTCGAGTCCGGCCGCGAAGTCGAGCACATCGGCTTGCGATTTCAGCTTTTCGACCTCGAGTTCCTTTGCATACGCGGCGAGAGCTTTTTCCTGCACCGGTGTAGCGCCCAGGCTCTTGATGACGCTGATCAGACGATCGCGGTGCGCTTTGTGATCATCCTGAAACTTGACCGCGACGGCGAGGACGGACTTTTCGAGCAGATTGGACTGCGCGCCAAGCGTATAGGCGTTGATGCCTTCGTATTCGAGGGCGAGTGCCGTATTGAGTACCGCGGCATCACGGGAAGGGTCGTGACGTGCTGCCGTCTTTGTTGCTGCCCAAGCGGGCGCGCCAGCGAGCAATGCCACCGCGGTTGCGGACAGCGCGGTAGTACCTCCGAGAAGCAGTCGACGACGCAAGGTATCGTGTGATGACTGTGGTTGCTTGATCATGAATGTTTCCTTAGCAGTGGTTGATTGCGTCCTTAGCCCCAATGGCAATGTCTCGCCGTACAGGCCACGATCATCCCCAGCCCCGCGGTCGGGCTCGGGATCGGAGGATTCGCACCCGCGGTGAAGTCGATGTCGCCCGGCGGTGGCGCGAGGTTGCGCGCCTCGACGGGGGCGTACTCCGCTAGCTTGTCGTCGCGATAAGACCACGTGAGGCCGAACA
>JBKPSQ010000223.1:0-20213 GCA_046735075.1 Pseudomonadota bacterium | reverse complement strand
TTGCTGCTGTCCCTGTTGCGGGCATGCAACGTGATTTTTAGGTCGCAGTCAAGTAGTTCTTCTTAGGCGGCACGATAAAATCATGGTTCTGCCGCAATGAAGTCAAAATTTACTTGAATTAGACAAGAATAGGGCGGCAGTTCATCTTGAAATAAGCCAACAAGCTTCAATCGTTACAGCAAGAACGCCGCGCCGACTGAAGTTTTGCTTGTAGTCAGAGCCGCCGCGAAGGGGCTCGGTCTGTCTAACGTCACTTGGCTAGTGACGGTTCCCTCAGTCCGGTGCTCTGCTCCGATGTTCCGAGAAGCAGCCTTGAGAAACCGTTTTTTTTCCCAGCCCACTCAGCCAAGCCTCGCCAAGGTGAGCCTGGCCGTTCCCTGTCGGCTCGTCACGGTGACTGAAAGACGATTGCCGTGCTGGAGGAGTGTAACCCTACCGCTTTGGTTCCCTTGCTGCACCCAGCCGGTGTAACGATTGCCGCCGACATTCACCACACGCCCGGTCAGCTCATAGCGGCCGCTTTCTGTCGCGCATTGTGACGACACTGCGAACGACTTCGCCGTCAGCCGCGTGTATCGCACCCGGCACTGCACATTGTCGGCCCCATTCCGATAGGTGACGATGCCTGAACCGCGCCACGCCCCTTCGATGCCGGCAGGCGCTGCTTGCGCGCCGCTCAAGGTGAGGCCGAGAAAGATGAAGAACAAAATTGCGGCGCTGCGCATGGAAGGTCCTTACACGAGTGACAAGATCACCGAGCACCGAGAACGCCGCAGGCGCCCATCGGTTCGCCGCACGCGCTTTGCCGCAGTCGGAAATTGCCGCTAATCCGCGTCCATCTTGAGCGCGGCGATGAAGGCCTCTTGCGGAATCTCGACACGGCCGAAGCTCCGCATCTTCTTCTTTCCTGCCTTCTGTTTGTCGAGCAGCTTGCGCTTGCGCGTGATGTCGCCGCCGTAGCATTTGGCGGTCACGTCCTTGCGCAATGCGCTGATCGTCTCGCGCGCGATCACCTTGGACCCGATCGCGGCCTGGATAGGGATCTTGAACAGATGGCGCGGGATGAGATCTTTCAGCTTATCGACCATGGCGCGGCCGCGCGCCTCGGCGCGTGAACGGTTGACGATCACCGACAGCGCATCGACGGGCTCGTTGTTGACGAGGAGCGCCATCTTGACGAGGTCGCCCTCCTCGTAGCCGATGATGTGATAATCGAACGAGGCATAGCCGCGCGATACCGACTTCAGGCGGTCGTAGAAATCGAACACGACCTCGTTGAGCGGCAACTCATAGACCAACATGGCGCGCGAACCGGCATAAGTGAGCGTCTTCTGCCGTCCGCGCCGATCTTCGCAGAGCTTGAGCACCGCGCCCAAATGCTCGTCGGGCACGAGGATGGTCGCTTCAATCCACGGCTCCTCGATCTTGGCGATCTTCTGCGGCTCGGGCATATCGGCGGGATTGTGCAGTTCCTTCATCATGCCGTCGGTGAGGTGCACACGATAGATGACTGACGGCGCGGTCGCGATCAGGTCGATATTGAACTCACGCTCGAGCCGCTCGCGGATGATCTCGAGGTGAAGCAATCCGAGGAAGCCGCAGCGAAAGCCGAAGCCGAGAGCGGCCGACGTCTCCATTTCGTATGTGAAGCTCGCGTCGTTCAGCCTGAGCTTACCGACCGCCTCGCGCAAATTTTCGAACTCGCTGGCATCGACCGGAAACAGGCCGCAGAACACGACCGGCTGCGCCGGCTTGAATCCTGCAAGCGGAGCAGAAGCGGGCTTCTTCTCGTCGGTGACCGTGTCGCCTACGCGGGTGTCGGCCACTTGTCTGATCGAAGCGGTGAAGAATCCGATCTCCCCTGGGCCGAGCCTGTCGCGCATCTCCTGCTTCGGGCGGAAGATGCCGACGCGATCCACCTGGTAGGCACCGCCGGTCGACATCAGTCTGATGCGCTGCCCCTTGTGAAGCGTACCGTCGAAGATGCGCACCAGCACAACCACGCCGAGATAGGCGTCGTACCAGCTGTCGATGAGCAGCGCCTTGAGTGGCGCGTGCGCTTCGCCCTTGGGGGGAGGGAGGCGATGCACGATGGCCTCGAGCACATCCTCGACGCCCTTTCCGGTCTTGGCGGAAATTTCTAGTGCATCGTGGGCGTCGAGCCCGATCACGTCCTCGATCTGCTGGCGTACCCGGTCGGGCTCCGCCGCAGGCAAATCGATTTTGTTCAAGACCGGCACAACCTCGTGATCGTTATCGAGCGCCTGATAGACATTGGCGAGCGTCTGAGCTTCGACGCCTTGGGTTGCATCGACGACGAGCAATGAGCCTTCCACGGCGGCGAGCGAACGGTTCACCTCGTAGGCGAAATCGACGTGGCCTGGCGTGTCGATCAGGTTCAACTCGTAGAGCTGCCCGTCGCGCGCGCGATAATCGAGCCGCACGGTCTGCGCCTTAATGGTGATGCCGCGCTCCCGCTCGATCTCCATCGAGTCGAGTACCTGCTCCTTCATCTCGCGCGCCGAGAGCCCGCCGCAGAGCTGGATCAACCGGTCTGCGAGGGTCGATTTGCCGTGGTCGATGTGGGCGATGATGGAGAAGTTGCGGATGCGGGAAGGTGGCTGCGCCTCTGGTGGAGTCATGGCGGGCTTGGTAGAGGGGGAAACCCGCAAGGGTCAAGCTGGCGGGACCGCGAATTATGGCGAAAAAAGCGGGGAACTGCCCTAATGTCGCGGCTGTTAGCCCCTAAGGGGCTGCTACATTGCGAATCATCAAACCAAACGGAGTGATCTTATGCTGAAGAAAGTGCTCTTAGCCGCCACCGTGTCTGGTTTCGTCGCGGGCTTCGCGCTTCCTGTTTCGGTCCAGGCGGCGGCCATGGCGCCGCTCACCTGCAAAGAGGCGGCGAAGCTCAAATTCCCGACGGATCACAAGACCCGCCACGCCTACAAGCATGAGTGCAAGGAAGCTTGGAAGGCCCAGAAGAAGGCTGCCAAAAGCTAATCAGCAGAACAAGATCAAGATTTCAAAGAAGGGGACCCACTTCGGGTCCCTTTCTCATTTATTGCAATTGAATTGGTGTTTTATTCAAATCGAATGAAATCTCAGTCTCCGCAAATATCAATTCAATAGGAACAGCATTTGGTCAAATTCGCCGCAGGCGGAAAATCTCTGTTGACGGAAATACTCTCGCTAGGGCCTTATCGCGCCGCGTAACATCGAGTCCTCACGCACGGGAGTAACCTTATGCTTAAGAAAGTATTTCTGGCCGCGGCCGGATCCCTCATCCTGGCTGGCGCCACAGTCGCCATCACGCCCATGTCGGCGATCGCCGGTAGCGGCTGCCACAAGGCCGCGAAACAGGCCTTCCCGCACGATCATAAGGCGCGCCACGCCTACAAGAAGGAGTGCAAGGCGCATTACAAGGCCTGGAAGAAGGCCCACAAGAAGCACCATCATTTGTTCGGTAAATAGTTCACGCCGCATGCGGCTGACGAATTTGGGAGGGACCCGCGAGAGCTCGGCGGCTCCCTTCTTTTTTGGATCGATGTCGGTGCTTTGATGGCTCAGATGCCGGCGTACCACTCGTAGCCGAGATCTTCCCAGAAGCCGCCGCGTCCGCCGCGGATACCGGCGATGTGATCCACGGCTTCGATGCGCATCACATATTTCGCCATCTTATAGCCGAGCTGCCGCTCGACCCGGAGCCGCAAGGGCGCACCGTGGGCGGTGGGAAGCACCTCGCCGTTCATCTCATAAGCAAGGATGGTCTGCGGATGGTGGGCGTCCTCGAGTCCGATCGACTCGTAATATTTGTCCTTATCCTCACCGGTATCGAACAGATTGTCGGCGCAATAGAACACGATGTAGCGCGCGTCCGGCTTGAGTTTGGCGCGGTCGAGCAGCGCGGAAAGTGGGACGCCTTTCCATTTGCCGATGCAGCTCCATCCCTCGACGCAGTCATGCCGCGTGATCTGCGTGCGTGACGGCATGGAGCGCAGCTCGGCAAGCGACAGCTCGAGCGGGTGCTCGACCAAGCCGCCGATGCCGAGCTTCCAATCGGCAAAGCCGTTGGCAGCGTGGGCCTTATAGTCGGCATCGCTCGGATCGGTCGAGCCGTTTGCCTTGAAGTCCTTGGAGAGATCGGCCTCGCTGTACTCGCGGGCGAGCGCCGTGGGCGAAATCAATGCCCGCTGCGACACACGCGTCAGCTCTTCCGCCGAATCGAGCACGCGCTTGACCCAGGGCTGGTCCGACAGGTCATCGCAGCCGGCAAGCAGGACTGTGCTCGCCGCCGCAAGACCGCGCGTGAGAAAGCCGCGCCGATGAAGCTCGCGCTCGTCGCTCATGGCTTTTCCTCCGCAGGCTCGATCGCGTAGCGGCCGGTGATCATCGAGCGGATGTTGTTCCAGAAGCCCGACACCAGGACCATGAAGACATGCACCGCGACGAAGATCACGATGAAGCTCGCGCTGATGAAATGGATGGTGCGCGCCGACTGGCGGCCTCCGAGCACGTCGAGCAGGAGGGGGAAGGCGGCGTCCATGCCTGGCGACATGGCAAGCCCGGTCAGCAGCATCAGCGGCAGGAGAATGAGCGCGACGATGAGGTAGCTCAGCTTTTGCAGCACGTTGTAGCGCTTGGCCTCCTCACCCTTGGGAAATTTGAGCTGGGCGTGTTCGAGGATCGAGGCGCCGATGTGACCGAGTTCTTTACCGGTCGGTGCAAGATCGCGCCGGAGATGGCCGCTGCCGAGGCTCCAGAGGAGATAGGCGAGGCCATTGAACAGGAACAGCCAGGCGAAGAAGAAATGCCAGCGGCGCCCCATGGAAAGATCGCGGTGGCCGGGTAAAGTCGCCGACCAAGGGAAACCTCTCTCATCCACATTGCCCTCGGCATCAGTGGCGGCTCCGAGCACCCCGTCGGTATCGAAGCTGTGACCGAAGACCGTGGTGACGCCCTTGACGGTATCGCCGTCCTGCACGGCGCCCATGGCGAGAATCGGATCGGCGAAGTTTGACTGAGCGCCGAGATAGAGCGCGGGATGGGCGTTGAAGATTTGCATCCCGCTCATCACCAGCACGAGCAGCACGAGCACGTTGATCCAGTGCGTGATACGCACCGTGCCCGAATGGCGGTAGATGACCTCGCGCTTTTCCATGACGGTCTAATTACGTTTGCCGAGCGCGTCTGGACGCATCCCAAAGCTAGGACGGTTTGCCCCAGATCTGCTCCAGTCGCTGCGCCCGGCCGCAGCCCCATTTATAGTACTTGTACGCGATCGGATTCTGGTTGTGATAATCCTGGTGGTAGGCCTCGGCCGGCGTGAAGCTCGTGGTCGGCCTGATCTCGGTTGCGACCTTCTGCTTGAACTTGTCGGCGATCTCTTGCTTGGTCTGCTCCGCGAGCTTCTTCTCTTCATCGTCGCCGACGAAGATGACGCTCTGATAGGCGCTGCCCTTGTCGCAGAACTGTCCGTCAGGGTCGAATGGGTCGATATTGTGCCAATAGTGGTCAAGCAGGGTGGCGTAGCTGACCTTGCCGGGGTCGTAGGTCACCTTGACCGCCTCCTTGTAGCCTTCGTGGGCGCCGTAGGTAGGGTCGGGCGTAGTCCCCCCGGCATAGCCCGAGACGGTTTCGGTAACGCCGTTGACCTCATCGAAGGCCGCCTCCACGCACCAGAAGCAGCCGCCGGCGAAGATGGCGGTCTTCGACTCTGCGGCACGCGTCCCGCCCGAGCCGGCAATGAGCATTAGGGCAAGGAAGGCGGCGGTGAGCGCCGCGCAAATCCATCGCGCCATCATGGAAGCCTCTCCAGAATCGCTGTCCGAGTATTCATAAGAAAGTGCAGGAAATGCGCCTAGTGGCTCTCGCGCGACCGTGAACCGAATTGAAAATCGGCAACTACCTAGGAGAGCTTGGGATGGTTGCCGGGTTGGGTTATTGAGGGGCCATGCAACAGCGGCTTTCTTCTCCGCGAGGTCAACTCAAGCCCGCCTATGACGTGGTGGTGGTGGGCTCAGGCTATGGCGGCGGCGTCGCGGCCTCGCGGCTTTCACGCGCAGGCCAAAGCGTATGCGTCATCGAGAAGGGCAAGGAGTTCCTGACCGGCGAGTTTCCGAGCCGGCTGCCCGAGCTTCGTCGCGAGCTTCAGCTGAACGGCGGCAAGATGCGCTCAGGCTCGCGCACAGGCCTGTTCGATTTCAGGCTCGGCGGCGACATCCATGTGCTGGTCGGGTGCGGGCTAGGCGGCGGTTCCCTGATCAATGCCGGCGTGGCGCTGAGGCCCGATCCCCGCGTGTTCGACGATCCGGTCTGGCCTGATGAGGTCACCGGCGACGGCTTGCTCGAAATTGGCTTTGGCAGGGCCGGGGCAATGCTTCGCCCCTCGCGCTATGCCAAAGCTGCCGAGCTCACCAAATATCGCGCGCTCGTCGCAGCAAGCGCAGCATTCGGCGAAGCGCCGGTCGCGGCACCCGTCGTGGTGAGTTTCGAAGAGAACATCAATCCTGCCGGCGTGTCGCAGCCAGCTTGCACACTCTGCGGCGATTGCTGCTCGGGCTGCAATGTCGGCGCCAAGAACACGGTCGCCATGACCTATCTTCCCGACGCGCACGCGCAAGGCGCCGAAATCTTCACCGAGCTTGCGGTAAGTCATATCGCCAAGCACGAGGGCGGCTGGCGCGTTCATTTCGTGCCATCAGACGGCAAGGATGCGACAACAAGCTTCGTGGATGCGAGGACCGTGGTGCTTGCCGCGGGCACGCTCGGCTCGACCGAGATCCTGCTCAGGTCGCGCGAGCGTGGGCTCAAGCTGTCCGACCGGCTCGGCGAAGGGTTCTCGGCTAATGGCGACATCATTGCCTTCGCGCTTGGCGGCACCGAGAAGGTGAACGGCATCGGCGTGGGCTATCCGCCAAAATATGTGGGAGATGCGATCGGCGCCTGCGTCGCTGGCCAGATCGAGCTTCCAGACCCCAAGCATCTCGACCGCAGCATGATCCTCCAAGAGGGGGTTCTACCCTCGGCACTCGCGCCGTTGCTGCCGGTGTTCTTTATTTCCGGCGGCAGGCTGCTCGGCGCGGCGCATAGCCTGATCAAAGGCGTCTATCAGGGGCCGCTCTCGCACCTCCACACCTTCTTCGTCGTCTCGCATGATGAGGCGAAGGGCAAGATCAGGCTCGACAACGGCAGCGCCACGGTCGATTGGCCCGGTGTCGCCGACGAGCCGGTCTATGCGCGCGTCGATCAGGCGCTCACCCGCGCGGCTGAGGCGGTCGGCGCGCGCTACATCAAGAGTCCGCTCGCCGTGACCACCATGGGGACCAAGCCTGCGACCGCGCATCCGCTCGGCGGCTGCGGCATCGGCGAGGACGCGGGCACCGGCGTGGTCAACCACAAGTGCCAGGTGTTGGACGGGGAGGGCGATAGCGTCCACGGCGGGCTCTATGTTTGCGACGGTTCGGTGATCCCGCGCTCGATCGGCGTCAATCCGCTGCTGACCATCACTGCGCTCGCCGAGCGGGCCATGATCCATCTCGCCCGCGACCACAATCTCGGCTTCGACGACCTTCCGCGCCTCCGCGCAGCGGCGAATGCCTAGCCGCGGAGCTCGCCGCCGGTAGCCCTGGTGACGGCGGCCACGATCTTCGCTGCCACAGCCTCGATCTCTGCATCGGTCAGGGTCTTCTCGCGCGGCTGGAGCGTGACCTCGATGGCGAGCGATTTCTTGCCTTCCGGCACGCCTTGCCCGGTGAACACGTCGAACACGCGCGTCTCGCTGATCAGCGCACGGTCTGCGCTCGACGCGGCGCGCACGACGTCGCCCGCGGCGACCTCCCGGTCGAGCAGGAACGCGAAGTCGCGCTTCACCGGCTGGAGGTCCGAGGCTTCGAGCGCGGGCTTGGCGGTGCCCTTGGATTTCGCTGCGGGCAAGGCGTCGAGATAAAGCTCGAACCCGGCAAGCGGCGGGTCGATGCGAAGCTCGGCAAGCAGGTCAGGATGGAACTCGCCGAAGACGCCAAGCACGGTCTTCGGGCCGAGCTTGAGCGCACCTGAGCGGCCGGGATGGAACCATGCAGGCGCCTCGCGTGCGACGGTAAGATTGCTCTGGTTGATGCCAAGCGCGGCAAGCGCCGCCACGGCGTCCTCCTTCATCACGAATACGCAAGAAGGGGGCGCCTCTCCCGACCAATGCCTGCCCGAACCTTCCATGTTCGAGTGGCCAAATCGGACGCCCGAGGCGGCGAGGAATTGATCCTCGGGCCGCGCGCCACGATAGGCCTGACCAAGCTCGAACAGCGCGCCGTCGGTGAAGCCCCTATCCTTGTTCCGCTGCGCCGCGAGGACGAGGCTCGGAAGGAGCGAAGGGCGCATGACAGCAAGCTCGGTCGAAATCGGGTTGCTCAAGTGAAGCTCGGCAGCGCCGCCGCCGAAGAGCTTTGCGTGTTCCGGCGCGATGAACGACCAGGTCACGGCCTCGACGAAGCCGCGTCCGGCGAGCACGCGCCGGGTGAGTCTTTGCCGCAGCTGTGGCTCGGTCAGCACCGGCTTTGCCACGCCGGCAGCGCGCGGCATCGCCGTGGCGGGGACTTTATCCACGCCCGTGAGACGCACCACCTCCTCGACCAGATCAGCGGGGCCGGTGATGTCAGGGCGCCAGGAGGGTGGCGCCGCTTTCAGGTGCTTGCCCTTGCCTTGGAGCCTGATGCCGAGTGCGGCAAGGAGCTGCTTGATCTCGCGTCCGTTAAGCTCGAGTCCGCTAAGGCGCTCGATGAGACCAAGGTCGAATTTGAAAGGACGATTTGCCTTAGGCGGCTTGCCGGCGACCTCGATCTTGCTCGCCTCGCCGCCGCAAAGCTGAAGCACGAGATCGGTGGCAAGCTCGAGGCCCGGCACAACGAATTCGGGATCGACGCCGCGCTCGAATCTGAAGCGCGCGTCCGACTGGATATTGAGCCTCCGCCCGGTGCGCGCCGTGCGCTTCGGATCGAAATAGGCCGACTCGATGAACACGTTGGTCGTGCTCTCGGTGACGCCGGTCTCCTCGCCGCCGATCACGCCGCCGAGCCCGAGCACTTTCGCGTCGTCGGCGATGACACACATGTCGCCATCGACCCCGTAGGTCTTGCCGTCGAGCGCGTGGAACGACTCGCCCTCACGTCCGAGCCGCGCGCGGATGGCGCCTTCGAGCTTGTCGGCATCATAAACATGCAGCGGTCGAGCGCGGTCGTAGGAGATGTAGTTGGTGATATCGACCAGCGCGTTGATTGGCCTGAGGCCGATCGCCTTGAGCCGCCGCTGCAGCCATTCGGGCGATGGCCCGTTCTTGACGTTGCGCACCAGCCGCCCGGCGAAGATGGGGCAGGCGTCGGCGGTCTCGCTGTCGAATTCGAGTTTGATCGGGATTGGGTTCGGGAAGCTGCCTTTGACCGGCTTCACCGCGTCCTTTTTCAGGTTGCCGAGGCCTGCCGCCGCGAGATCGCGGGCGATGCCGCGAACGGCAAGGCAGTCGGGGCGGTTAGGCGTTATGGCGACATTGAACACCGCATCGTCGAGACCAAGCGCTGCAGCCGCCGGGCTGCCCACTTTGGCGTCGGGGGCAAGCTCGATGATACCGGTATGCTCGTCCGACAACTCGAGCTCGCGCTCCGAGAGCAGCATGCCGTTTGATTCGACGCCTCGGATCTTGGCCTTCGTCAGCGTGAGATCGATGCCGGGAACGTAGGAGCCGACCGCCGCGAACACGCCCTTCAAGCCGGCGCGCGCGTTCGGCGCGCCGCATACGACTTGCAAGCGGTCGGTCCCGGTATCGACCTCGCACACGCTGAGCTTGTCGGCGTTGGGATGCTTTTCGCATTTCACCACCTCTGCGACGCGAAAAGCAGCAAGTGAAGTTTTGGGATCGAACACCTCCTCGACCTCGAGCCCGATGCGGGTGAGCGTGTCGGCGATCTTCTCGACATTTGCCTTGGTGTCGAGATGCTCCTTCAGCCAACTGAGGGTAGCCTTCATGCTTTGTCCCCGCCGGTTGACGCATTTCCCCCTCCCCCCTTGTGGGGGAGGGTAGGGAGGGGGGTACGGCGCGCATTCCGAGTCTGTCGCTCACCCCCCTCCGACCGCGCGTTGCACGGTCGTGCTCCCCCACAAGGGGGGAGCGGGGAGCCGGTGGCAATGCTCAGGAGATACTCAAGGACGCCCTGCAGATTGCCGAGCACTTCGTTGTTGGAAATTCGGATGACGCGATAGCCTTGGGAGGTCAACCACCGATCGCGAATCGCGTCTCTCTTCGACTGAGGTGTGGAAAAGTGCTGGCCGCCGTCAACCTCAATAACCAGACCTCGATCATGGCAAACGAAGTCAAGAATGTATCTTCCGAGCGGCACCTGTCTTCGGAAACCCAGACCTTCGAAGCGATGCGCTCGCAATGCATACCAAAGCTTCCGCTCCGCACTGGTCATGCTCCGGCGAAACGTCTTCGCCTGACGTTTTTTGCCATCCGAGATTGCGGCATGGGGCATTGGGATTAGGACAGGCCGGCAGCGAGGGTGGGGATGGCGAGCGGCGGGAAGCCGTAATGTCTGAGCCAGCGGAGATCGCCCGAGAAGAAGGCGCGCAGGTCCGGCATGCCGTATTTCAGCATGGCGATGCGGTCGATGCCGAGCCCGAAGGCGAAGCCCTGGTAGCGGTTGGCATCGAGACCGACATTCTTGAGCACGTTGGGATGCACCATGCCGCAACCCAGAATCTCGAGCCAATCGTCGCCCTCGCCGATCCTGAACTCGTCGCCGACCTTGGCGTAGCCGATATCGACCTCCATCGACGGCTCGGTGAAGGGAAAGTGGCTGGCGCGGAAGCGCATCTTCACCTGCGGCACCTCGAAGAATGCCTTGCAGAATTCCTCGAGCACCCATTTCAAATGGCCGAGATGCGTCTCCTCGTCGATGGCAAGCCCCTCGACCTGATGAAACATCGGCGTGTGGGTCTGGTCCGAGTCGGAGCGATAGACTCTGCCTGGCGCGATGATGCGAAGCGGCGGCTTCTCGCGGAGCATCGTTCTGATCTGCACCGGACTCGTATGGGTGCGCAGCACAGGGCGGGTGCCGTCTGGCGTCTCCGGGAGATAGAAGGTGTCGTGGTCCTGCCGCGCCGGGTGCTCTGGTGGGATGTTGAGCGCGGTGAAGTTGTTGAAGTCGGTCTCGATGTCCGGCCCCTCGGCAATTGAGAAGCCCATATCGGCGAAGATCTCGGTGATCTCGTCGGTGACCTGACTCACCGGATGGATGCGGCCCTCGGCGAGCGGGCCTTCACGCACGGGAAGGGTAACATCGGCACGCTCGACCGCAAGCTTCTGGCCCAGCACAGTCTTGCTAAGCTCGCGGCGCTTGGCCTCCAGCGCCTCGCCGACGCTATCCTTCAGGCTGTTGACGACCTGGCCGTACGCCTTGCGCTCCTCCGGCGGCAGCGAGCCGAGCGCCTGCATCAGCTCGGAGATGCGTCCCTTTCGTCCGAGCGCGGCAATGCGCACCTCTTCGAGTTTGTCGAGGTCGTTCGCCTCGGCGATGGCGTGCAGCAGCTCGGTCTTGAGACGGTAGAGCTCTAGCGTGCTCATGGCTCAGGCTCCCATGGCCTACGGCCTTAGGGCCTAAGCCCGCACGGCAGCTGAGGCAGCCTCGACCAGGCCCTTGAAGGTTTGCGGCTCGTGCACGGCGATGTCGGCAAGCACCTTGCGGTCGAGCTCGATGCCGGCCTTCTTCAGCCCGTCGATCAGTCGGCCATAGGTGAGGCCATTCTCGCGCGCCGCGGCGTTGATGCGCTGGATCCACAGCGCGCGGAAGGTGCGCTTCCGCACCTTGCGGTCGCGATAGGCATACTGCCCGGCCTTCTCGACGGCCTGGCGAGCGGTGCGGATGGTGTTCTTGCGGCGGCCGTAATAGCCCTTGGCCTGCTTGATCACCTTGCGGTGGCGGGCATGGCTGGTAACGCCGCGTTTTACACGGGACATGACGGTGCTCCTTCGTTTGCGATCTCGCCCTTGGCCCTAACGGGCATAGGGGAGGAAGTTCTTCTTCACGATCTTGGCGTCCTCGGGCGCGAGGACCATGGTTCCGCGCGCAGTTCTGATGAACCTGGTGGGGCGCTGAATCATGCCGTGTCGCTTGCGCGAGGCTTGGCACTTCACCTTGCCTGAGGCCGTGACCTTGAAGCGCTTCTTGGCACCGCTCTTGGTCTTCATCTTGGGCATTTGGCTTCCTTTTCTTAGTACCCGCCGAGGCCTGCTATGCGGCAAGTGGCCGGGAGAATTGAGTGACGTGGAAAGCATGCGAGCCGCCACGGCATGCCCCGCCGGGCGGCTCCTCGGATGCGCCTTATAGGGTGGATTTACGCGGGATTGCAAGGCCCGCGCGGGCGGCTTCCGCCTAACGCGGAGCGAGCACCATCACCATCTGCCGCCCCTCGAGCCTCGGCTCGGACTCCACCTTGGCAATGGTCGAGGTGTCCTGCTTGACCCTGTCGAGCAATTGGGCGCCGAGCTCCTGATGCGCCATCTCGCGGCCTCTGAAGCGCAACGTCACCTTGACTTTATCGCCCTCCTCGAAGAAGCGGCGAATCGAGCGCATCTTCACGTCATAGTCGTGGACGTCGATATTCGGCCGCATCTTGATCTCCTTGATCTCGACGGTGCGCTGTTTCTTGCGCGCCTCGGCGGCCTTCTTCTGCGCCTGATATTTGTATTTGCCGTAGTCGAGGATCTTGCAGACCGGCGGCTCGGAGTTGGGCGCGATCTCGACGAGATCGAGCCCGGCTTCCACCGCGCGCGCGAGCCCCTCCGACGTGGGAACCACGCCGATGTTGTGGCCGGTGGCGTCGATGAGTTGGATTTTGGGGATATCGATGCCCTCGTTGATACGGGGGCCGCCCTTTTCAGGGGCAAGCTTAATAGGCCGTCTTACGATGTTTCGTTCTCCTCTGTTCGAGCAGTCGCGACCCTCGCCTTCAAAAGCGATGTATTCCCTGCTCCGCGATGGCGCTAAGCCCTACAAGGTCTACAGGATGGGAACTGGGCTTGAAAAGTCAAGCCGCGCCTCGCGTTTCGCTCGCTTTCATGCGCTTCCTTCCATTGACGCGGCCTTCAAAGACGGCGGGTTGGCATAAAGCTCGGCTAGGCGGGTGCCAAGGAGCTCGTCATAGACGGCAAGCGTCTTCGCCTGCATCTGCGATAGCGCAAACTCGGCACCAGCCCGCGCACTTGCCCGGGTGCCCATCTTGGTCCGCACGGCCGAGGTGAGCGATAGAGCAAGCCTCATCCTGTCGGCGAGCGCGCCAACATCATTGGCTGGGACGAGCCAGCCCGTGAATCGCGTGGCGTCTTGCTCCGGCGAAACAATGGTCTCAGGCAGCGCGCCGAGGTCGGACACAATCACAGGGCAGCCCATGGCTTGCGCCTCGACGCTGGTCCGGCCGAACGTCTCGGCCACCAGCGAAGGCACCAGCGCGACGTGAGACGCAAGAAAGGCCACCGGCATGTCGTGGCAGTGACCGACGAGGCGTATCTTGTCGCTGAGCCCATGCAGGGCAATGCGATCCAGCAACTCTTGCCGATATCCCGCTTTTCCCGGCGCATCGCCGGCGAAGATGATCATCGCACCGTCGAGCGCGCCTTCGCGGTTGAGCCGCGAAGCTGCCTCGATGGTTTGGCGGTGGCCTTTGAGTCCAGTGAGGCGCGCGGCCTGGAGCACGATCTTCGTTCCTGGCGGAACGCCCCAGCTTTCTCTCAGCTTTGCCACCGGGCCAGGCGGCACGACGAGTGGATCGAAGGCGGCCGCATCGATGCCCCGATAGATCACCCTAATACGGTCACGCGCAGCATGATGCCGCTCGGCGATCAGGCCGGCGGTGTAGCGCGAGTTGGCGATGATCCGGTCGCCGCGACCCATCACGCTGTTATAGGCGGACTTCAGCGGGCCTAGCGTGCTGCCATAGGCGCCGTGATAGGTGGTGACGAACGGCAAGCCGGTCGCACGCGCGGCAAGGAAGGCGCTCCAGGCTGGCGCTCGGCTCCGCGCATGCAAGAGGTTGACTCCGCGTTCTTCGACCAGATGCTGTAAGCGGCGCACATTGGCGAGAATGGTGAACGGGTTCTTGCTCGCCACCGGCAATTCGATGACCTCGCCGCCCGCTTGCGTAACGTCGGTTGCCAGGCGACCCCCTTCGGTGGCAACCAAAGCCGAGGCGCCGGCGCGGGTGAGGGCGTCGGCGATCTCCACGGTCGCCTGCTCGCTGCCGCCGGTGTCGAGCCGCGGCACGACCTGCAATATGGTCACCTTGGCCATGCCTATTGGCTCCTTCGGAGGCGCGTGGCGTTTCTTAGGATGGACCAGCAAGAACCGCAATTCCTGGAGGTGGGCGAGAGCCGAAAGCGCCGCATAGCCTTTCGCTTTGCCGATGCGAACGCTTCGAGCCCGGTGGCGCTGCTTTGGCTTCCGGGCTTCGTTTCCGACATGGCGAGCACCAAGGCGCTTGCCCTCGCCGATTGGGCGCAAGCCCATGGCGTGCCCATGCTCCGCTTCGACTATTCGGGACACGGGCTGTCAGAGGGGGATCTGCTCCAGGCCACGATCGGCGATTGGCTGGAAGAGACCAGCACCCTGCTTCAATTGCTGGAAGACCGGCGCACTGTCGTGGTGGGCTCGTCCATGGGCGGGTGGATCGCGCTGCTGCTTGCCCGGCAACTTGCGGAACAGGGGAGACTCGATCGGCTCGCTGGCCTCGTGCTGATTGCCCCAGCCTGGGACATGACGGAGCGGCTGATGTGGCATCGCATGACGCCCGAGGTGAAGGAGACGCTGGAGCGAGATGGCGTGTATTACGAGCCCTCGCTCTACGGCGATCCTTATCCGATCACCAAGCATCTCATCGACGAAGGGCGCAGGCATCTCATTGGCGAAGCGCTGCTCCACCTCGATCGCCCGGTGCGCATCCTGCAAGGCATGTGCGATCCGGACGTGCCATGGGGACACGCTCTCGATTTGGTCGATCTTCTCTGTTGCAGCGATGTGGAGGTGACTCTGATCAAGGACGGCGATCACGGGCAATCGCGGCCGCAAGATTTGCGCCGGCTCGAAGCGACCGTCGCCGCGCTGATCGAGGCTGCTCAGGCGTCGACGTAGTTCACGAATTATCTGTTTGTGACCATCGGACAGCCGAGCGTCTTGTCGATCGCTTCCTTGAGGTCGTCTTGGGTCTCGGCAGTGAGATAGAGACCGCCATTCTGCTCGGCGAGGCATTTCGCCTCCAATGCGCTTTGCTCCCCCATCCAACTAATCCCTCGCACGCGGAGCGAGATGACGTGGACCGTCAACCGCATGGCCTTGGCGTGAAGCTCCTTGCCGAGATTGCACAGCGAGCCCCCGCAGGTTTCTTCACCGTCCGTCACCACGACGATCAGGCCCGGCTTTTTGCGGAAGTCTAGGACGTCGGCCGCCTGCGCCACGGCTGCTGTGAGAGGGGTTTTTCCAGCGGGCGTCAGAGCTTTGATTGCGCCCAGGATGGCCGCAGCGGCATTCTCTGTGGGCCTGAGGTCGAGCTTGACGTTGCATTGATTGTAAGGGCCGGGACCGAACGTGATGAGGCCCACGCGGCGAATCCGGGTGATGCTCGGCAAAGCTTCCGAGAGTGTGGCACGGACTTTGTCGATGCGGCTGACCGTGCCGGCAGTCTCGCTGCCATAGCCCCAACCGTCGCCGGACATCGAGCCTGACGCGTCGAACACGATCATCGCGTCTTCGACGCAAGGGGTACGCGCGTCCTTCTCACCGTCCGCGGCCCAGACTGTGAACGCCATGATGCCGGTCAGGGCGATGGCGGCAAACCGGATTGCAAGGGAGGAACGCACGATTACGAATGGTATCGCGGTTCAAGCGCCGCTGGCGATAGTCGGGAGCAGAGAGGCGAGGCCCTCGCGGTAGGTGGGGTAGCGGAGCTTGACGCCGAGCTCCGACTTGATACGCGCATTTCCAATGCGCCGACTGCCCTCGTAGAAGCTCCGCGCCATCGGCGTGAGATGGGCCTCCTCGAAGGCGATCTCAGCCGGCGGCGGGACGCCAATCAGCTTCGCGGCGTAAGCCACGACCTCGTCGGGCGCCGCCGGCTCGTCGTCGGCGACATTGTAAATCGCACCGTCGCGTGGATGTGCGATCGACGCTTCGAGGACGCTCGCGATATCCTCGACATGAATGCGGCTGAAGACCTGGCCATCCTTCTTGATGCGCCGCGCCGTGCCAGCTTTGAGCTTGTCGAACACGCACCGGCCAGGGCCGTAGATGCCGGCAAGCCGAAAGACCTGCACCGGCACATCGGTCTCCTCGCCGAAACGGAGCCACGCTTGCTCGGCCTCGACTCGGGCCTCTGTGCGCTCGCTATTGGGTCTGGGCTCCGTGGTCTCATCGACCCAGCGGCCCTTCTGATCGCCATAAACGCCGACCGTCGAAAGATAACCGAGCCATTTGACCGATCCGAGATCCGCGATCTGCTCTCGATAATGGGTGAGCGCCGTGTCGCCATCTCGGCCGGGTGGGATCGAGTGAAGGAGATGCGTGGTGCCGCGCAGCAGCTTGGCAACGTCGCGGTTCTCAGGCTCTCCGGCAAAGCGCGTCACCTCGTATCCCTGCGCTCCGAGTCGTGTGATATTCGCCTCGTCGCGCGCCGTGCCTGCGATCTGCCATCCGGTCGGTGCGAGCCGCGCTGCGAGCGCCTGGGCCGAGTAGCCGAGGCCGAATGCGAACAGCCGGCTCACGCCGCCTCCCTGATCCACTCGGCCCTGACGGCAGGGTCTGGATCGTTGGAATGTGTTGCGCGGAGCGTTGAGAAGCGTGAAGGCGCAAGCCGCGAGAGAGCCCACACGGCCATGGCGCGCACGAGCGGCGAGTCGTCCAAGAGCCGCGCCTCGACCAACGACGACAGCGTCGCATCGCCCGAATTACCGGCGGCGATCAGAACGTTGCGCAGGAAGCGGTTGCGGCCCGTGCGCTTGATTGGTGTGCCGCGAAAGCGCGTCCTGAACGCCGCGTCGTCGAGTTGAAGGAGCTCGGCGAGGGGCGGGTTATCGCTCTCT
Source organism: Pseudomonadota bacterium (assembly GCA_046735075.1). GTDB lineage: Bacteria > Pseudomonadota > Alphaproteobacteria > Rhizobiales > Methyloligellaceae > Methyloceanibacter. The sequence continues at coordinate 3,100 of JBKPSQ010000223.1, read as the reverse complement.
CGCCTGATACTGAGCTTGGTCTCATGCGCTGTATGGGCAAACTTGTTCCACGGGCAAACGGCGAGACAGTCGTCGCAGCCGAAGATGCGATTGCCCATCGCCTCGCGGAAGCGGGGCGCGATGTGCCCCTTATGCTCGATGGTGAGGTAGGAGATACACGCCCGCGCATCGATCTGATAGGGGGCGGTGAAGGCTCCGGTCGGGCAGATGTCGAGACAGCGCCGGCACGCTCCGCAATGATCTTCCTCAGATGCGTCGGGTTCGATCTCTGCGCTGGTGAAGATCGACCCGATGAACAGCCAGGAGCCGAACTCGCGCGAGACGAGATTCGTGTGCTTGCCCTGCCAGCCGAGGCCTGCGCGCGCGGCAAGCGGCTTCTCCATGACCGGCGCCGTGTCGACAAAGATCTTCACCTCTCCGGCGGTGAGTTCCTGTACATGCGCGGCCAATGGCTTGAGCTTCGCCTTGAGGATGTCGTGATAGTCGGCGCCTTGGGCGTAGATCGAGATCGCGCCGCGCGATTTTTCTTTGAGGATCGCGAGTGGATCACCGCGACGGCTGTAGTTCACCCCGACGAGGATGACACTCCGTGCCTCAGGCCAGAGCGTGCGAGGGGCTTTGCGGCGATCTGTCGTGGCGGCAAGCCACTCCATGTCGCCCTGGCGACCTTCGGCAAGAAATGTCTCGAGAGCTTCGCCTGCGCCTTGAACTGCATCAGCCGAGGTAAAGCGCACCGCGTCGAAGCCAAGCGTTTTGGCCTCGTCCGCGATTTTGCCTTTCAGCGACAGTCCCATGCGACTCTATGTCGGGGCGCTTTAGCTAAAAATCGAGGTCAGCATAGGTTCCAGATGGGGTGAAGCCCGCGACGCGGTCTTGCAACAGCGACCTGAACGACGGCCTCGATTTCACCAACGCATACCAATTCTTGGCCGGCTCATACTCCTCCCACGGAACCTCGCCGAGAAAATCGAGCGTGGAAAGATGGGCAGCGGCGGCGAGATCGGCAAAGCTCAAGGCATCGCCGGCAAGCCAGCTCCGCGTCTCGGCGAGATGACCGATATAGGTGAGATGATAGCGCAAGTTCCCCCGGCCTGCCCGCATCGCTTCCATGTCAGGGGAGGAGCTCTGCGGTCCGAAACGCCGGTACACCTTCTCCTCGACGAGATAGGCCGTGACCTCATCGAAGAACTTGCGGTGGAACCAGTCGGCGAGTCGACGCGCCTCGGCCCGCGCCGCGGCGTCACCAGGGAAAGGCTGGAAGGAAACGCCACTGCGCTCCTCCGCGGTGTCGCCGAGATATTCTGAGATCGCGTAAGCGCCGGAGATCGCGCCATGCGCCTCGGTGAGAAGCACAGGCAGGGTGCCGGCAGGATTCAGCTTGAGAAATTCGGGACGCCATTCCCAAGGCTTTTCCTCGGCGAGCTCGGCCTCCACCCCGGACTCGGCGAGTGCGAGCCGGATCGAGCGGGAAAACGCGCAAAGGGGATAGTGCAGGAGAGTTGCCATCGAGCCGTCGGTGGCCAGTGTTCAAAATGAAATGAATCGCGCGCGCTGAACGCCCGGTATAGAACCTGCGCGCGAGTCGAACAAGCGGGGCCGCGAGGGGCCATGACGATAGAGCAGATTATCGTCCTTGCCGTTGTGCAGGGCATCACCGAATTCCTGCCCATTTCCTCCTCTGGGCACCTCATTCTGATTCCCCAGATTATGCACTGGCCCGATCAGGGCCTGCTGGTCGACGTCATGACGCATTTCGGCACGCTGCTCGCCATCCTCATCTATTTCTGGCGCGACGTGTGGCACCTCATTCTCGGCGGGTTGAACTTGCTGAGAGGCAAAATGACCGACGACGGCAGGCTTGCGATCTACATCGTTCTTGCCACCATCCCTGCCGTCGTCTTTGGCATTTTTCTGAAGAAGCTCGGCTTTACCGACCTCGAGCGCAACGCCACAATCGTCGCCTGGAACACTATCATTTACGGCATCCTGATGATGATCGCCGACATGGTCGGGAAGCAGGAAAAGACCATCGCCAATGTAACGCTTTCGAATGCCCTCATAATCGGCGTGGCGCAAGCGCTCGCGCTGATCCCCGGCACGAGCCGCTCCGGCGTGACCATGACCGCGGCGAGGTTCCTCGGCTTCACTCGGCCCGACTCGGCGCGGTTTTCTTTCCTGCTCGGCATCCCGGCCACGGCCGGCGCGATTGTGTTTACCGTGGGCGATGCCTTTGCGAGCGGCGAGAAGATCACCATGGACATACTGCTCTGCGCCGCGCTCACCTTCGTCGCTGGCATCCTCGCCATTGCCTTCTTGATGAACCTGCTCCGCCGCATCAGCTTTCTGCCGTTCGTGCTCTACCGCATGGTGCTTGGCGGCTTCCTCCTCGTGATGATCTACAGCTGAGCGCGAGGCTCAAGGCTTCGGGCGGAACACCGAGAACTGGCCGCGCGGGCGGTACTGCTCGAGATATTCCGGCACCACGCTTTCGATCGCAACTGGGTCGATACCGAGCGCTTCCAACGTGCGGTCGGTCTGACGCGCCGCTTCGCTCACGACGTTATCGCTCTGGAGCAATCGCACCTGGTCGATGGTGAGGGGTGGCTTCGGCAGGACTTGCAAGAACGCGCCTTGCAGCTTGGCGAGCCAGAACGGCTCAGGCACCAGCAGCCGCTTGCGCATGGTGTAGGTGAGCACGCGCTGCATGACTTCTTTCAAGGTGAGGATCTCGGGTCCGCCAAGCTCGTAAGCGCCATCGGCGCTTGCTCTGCCGGTCAACCCAGCGATGACCGCCTTGGCCACGTCGCCCGCGAATACAGGCTGAAATTTCGTCTTGCCGCCGCCGATCAGCGGGAGCGCCGGGGAGATCCGGGCGAGCGCGGCGAAGCGATTGAAGAAGTCGTCTTCGGGCCCGAACACCACGGAAGGCCTCAGGATGATGGCGCCGGGGTATATGTCTCGGACCGCCTTCTCGCCCTCCGCCTTAGTGCGGGCATAGATCGACGGAGATTCCGCATCGGCACCAATTGCCGAGACATGCACTAGCGCCCGCGCCCCCGCTCCCCGCGCCGCCTCGGCCACGTGCCGCGCGCCCTCGTCC
>JBKPSQ010000222.1:0-25260 GCA_046735075.1 Pseudomonadota bacterium | reverse complement strand
ACCATGGCCTCCGAGAAGCGGATCAGGCTGCAATCGTCCCGCTTGTGCACGTAGACATGACCGGTCTTGCCGGCATGAATGACGCCCGGCACCACCTTGCCATCCTTGTCCTTGACATCGATCAGGATCGGCGGGCTGACGGCGTCGAGATCCCACACGTCATGGGCGATGTACTGGAAGTGGCAGACATACTTGCCGGTGTCGAGATCGAGCGACACGAGCGAGTCGGTGTAGAGGTTGTCGCCGGGACGGATGGCGCCGTAGAGGTCGGGCGAGGGGTTGCCGACCACGAAGTAGATGCGCTTCGTCTTGAGGTCGACCGCCGGGTTCTGCCATACGCCGCCGCCGAGGGTCTTGTATGGATCGCCGGCCTTGGCGAGCTGTGCCTTCTCGGCCTCGATGTCGCGATGCATGTCGCGCCCGGTGGCGTCCTTGGTGGCCCATACGCCGACCGAGTTCTCGGGAACGGTGTCAAAGTTCCACAGGAGCTTGCCGGTGTTGGCGTCATAAGCGCGCACGAAGCCGCGGATGCCGTACTCGCCGCCGTTGGTGCCGATCAGGATCTTGCCGTCGATTGCCGTGGGCGCCATCGTCTCGCTATAGCCAAGCGAAGGATCGGCGAGATCAACCTGCCACACGATGCTGCCGGTCTTGGCGTCGAGCGCGACGAGCTTCGCATCGAGCGTGCCGAGGAAGACCTTGTCGCCATAGACGGCGACACCGCGATTGTTAGGGCCGCAGCAATAGGTCGTGATCGGACCCATGGCATGCTTGTAGTGCCAATATTGCTCGCCGGTCTTGGCGTTGATGGCATAGACGTGATCGAACGAGGTGGTGACGTACATCACGCCGTTGACCACGATCGGCGTCGTCTCGAGCGATTCCTTCACCTCGGTCTGGAAGATCCAGGCGGGATGAAGATGGGCGACGTTCGATGTGTTGATCTGCTTGCCCGGATAATAGCGGGTCTGGTCGTAATTGCCGTTGGTGTGAAGGAAGTTCTTCTCGTCACTTGCCGCAGCGCTCAGCTGCTCCTGCGTGACCGACGTCGCGGGCGCCCCCGCCTCAGCCGACCAAGCCGGGCTCGCAGCCCCGGCAAGGCCTAACACGAGCGCGCTTGTCAGCGCGCCACGCACTTTCCAACTCACCATCTGTTCCTCCCTTGGACGTGGTCCCGTATCGGCCGATGGGATCGGCCGCTCCAGTCGGGTTCGCACGGAAAAAGACTGCGCGCCGCCTTGCCATTTGTCAATAAAGCGCATGGTTAAGAGCCCAATGCGGGTGGTGAACAGGCAGCAAGATTTGCCATGCGCTGCTGTGTCTCTTGCTGTTTTGTCCTTGGCCTAGCGGCTAAATTCGTGCCGGAAAATGTGGCGGCCGCCGTCTCAAGTCCTTGATGCATGAGCAGGTCTTTCCCCGCATGCGCTTCGCCTTTGTAGTTTTGACCATGCTGGGCCTGGCTGCCGCAGGCTTGCCGGTTCTCGCCGAGGATCAGCCGCAAGGCCCCGCATCGCAGGCTCCGGCTGCAGGCTTCACGACCGTGCCGATCGGCTATCTCAAGCAGGAGGTCAAGCGGCCTATCCCGTTGTCGCGGTTGAATGTGGAACCCGACGACCTCGGCATTGCCGGCGCCGAGATCGCGCTCAAGGACAACAACACGACGGGGCGCTTCACCAAACAGCAATTCACTCTCGATGTGGAGAAGGTGCCGGTTGGCGGTGATGCCGTGGCGGCGCTCGAGAAGCTCGCCGACAGCGGCCATCATTTCGTCTTGGTCGATGCACCGGCCGACACACTCCTGAAACTATCGGACTCGGTGAGAGGCAAGGACGTGCTTCTGTTCAATGTCAGGGCAGAAGACGTGAATCTTCGCGCAGAGGACTGCCGCGCCAATGTGCTGCACACGGCGCCCGACCTCGACATGCTGGCCGATGCGCTTGCGCAATATCTCGTGTGGAAGAAATGGCAGCGCTGGCTGGTGGCGAAGGGCGTCTTCCCCGAGGATCTTGCTTATCTCGATGCCATCCGCCGGGCCGCCAAGCGCTTCGGCGGCACCATCGTCGAGGAGCGTGAGTACAAGGGTGGGGTCGAGGCGCGGCGCACCGATTCGGGTCAGCAGCAGATCCAACAGCAAATGCCGGTCTTCACCCAAGGAGCGCCTGACTACGATGTCCTGATTGTGGCCGACGAACGCGAGGTGTTCGGCCCATATCTCCCGTACCGCACTTGGGACCCGCGACCGGTGGCCGGCACCGCAGGGCTGAAGGCCATGAGCTGGCATCCCGCGCACGAGCAATGGGGCGCCACGCAAATGCAGAACCGCTTTCAGCGCTTTGCCAACCGCTTCATGTTGCCGCTCGACTATCAGGCCTGGGTGGCGGTGCGCGCGATCGGCGAGGGCGCGACCCGCACGGGCTCTGCCGAGCTCGCCCCGGTCAACGCCTATATCAGGGGCGATCAATTCGATCTTGCCGCCTTCAAAGGCCAGAAAGTGACGTTCCGCAAATGGGACGGGCAACTCCGGCAGCCGATCATTATCGCTGGCCCCGATCTTCCGGTGTCGATGTCGCCACAGCCGGGCTTTCTGCACGAGCATGCCGAGGTGGATACGCTCGGCATCGATGAGCCCGAGAGCAAATGCAAATTGCAGTGAGGAAAATAGAAATGACGCGGCGCGTGCAAAGCCTTGCGGCGACAGTCTCGTTGATTGGCACAGTAACCGTCGCGGGACCGGCGGCGGCCTACACCGTCTACATCTCGAACGAGAAGGGCAACTCCATCACCGTGCTCGATAGCGCAACCCTCGAGGTCAAGCAGACCATTCCGGTCGGCCAGCGTCCGCGCGGCATCATGCTCACTAAGGACGGCAAATATCTCCTCGTCTGCGCCAGCGACGACGACACGGTGCAGATCCTCGATGTGGGCACGCGTGACATCGTGGGTGATTTGCCGTCCGGTCCCGATCCGGAGCAGCTCAACATCAATCCGTCAGGAAATCCGGTTTACATCGCCAATGAGGACGACGCCTTGGCGACGGCGATCGATCTTCCAGAACGCAAGGTGGTGGCCGAGGTGCCGGTCGGCGTCGAGCCGGAGGGCGTCGGCATCAGCCCGGATGGCAAGACTCTGGTCGTTACGTCCGAGACCTCAAACATGGCGCATTTCATCGACACGCAAAGCTACGAGGTCACCGACAACGTGTTGGTGGGATCGCGGCCACGCTTTGCCGAGTTCACCGCCGACGGGTCCCAAGTGTGGGTCACCTCGGAGGTGGCCGGTACTGTGTCGGTGATCGACGCCAAGACCCGCAAGATCATAAAGACGATCGGCTTCGATATTCCCGGCGTCCAGCCGGAAAACATTCAGCCCGTCGGCGTCCGCATTACCAAAGACGGGACGCGCGCGTTCGTGGCCTTAGGGCCCGCCAACCGGGTCGCTGTGATCGACGCGAAGAAACTCGAAGTCGAGAAATACCTGCTGGTCGGCCAGAGGGTGTGGCAACTTGCCTTCACGCCCGACGACAGCCTGCTGTTCGTCACCAACGGCAACAGCAACGACGTATCAGTGATCGACGTGCCGAGTTTGAAAGTGGTGAAGTCGGTGCCGGTTGGCGACGCCCCGTGGGGCGTCACAGTCTCGCAGCAGTGACAACCCGCTCGCGCGGACAGCACTCGAGACTCAATGCGTCTCGGCTCAGTCCTGAATTTCGGTCAGGCCGAAGCCACCCATTGGCCGGCAACATAGCCGAAAGCCACCGCATCGGGATTTTCTTTGGCTGCCTTCCGCAATTTCTCTTCGGCATCGACGACCAGGGTGCGACGTTTCCTCGCCTCGTCGTAAATCCCGTCCTTAAAGCCACTTAGGAGAATGATCCTCCTGCCGCGCAGGACTACCTTCGGGAGTGCCATCCCACCTCCTCGGGCCTGCCTGAAAGATCGCTCTGATTGATTTAGCCGCGGGGTCAGAGTCGCGCTTTCAAGGCTCCGGCCTTGCTTCGATTTGGCGACCCCCACGTCAGCCATGATGACCATAGCAAAAAAATGCGACGATGATAAGACTGCCCGTCACCAAAGTTGGAAAAAGCCGCGGCATTTTGTGCTCTGCAGCATCCATTCGCAGGCGGATCATTTTCTCACGAGCGCGGCGAGTCCGTCTTTTGTCTCGACAGGCGGAGTCCAGTTCAGTCTCGTGAGAGCCGAGGGATCGGCGACGAGCGAGCCGAATAGAGGCTCGTAACCTTCGGCATGACCTGCGGCGCGTAGCGCGCTCTTGAGCAGAGGCTTCGGTACGTAGAACAGTGCTGCGCGGCGCCCAAGCCCCTCACGCATGGCAGCAACGATCGCGCCAAGCGTCAGCGGTTTCGGATCGGCGACGATGAAGGGGCGCTTTAGCGGCTCCAGCGCGGCAAGAACCGTGTCGACGGCCTCGACCAGATTGTCGAGCGCGAGCAAGGAATGCTCGGCCCTGAGTCCGGCAAGGGGCAACGGATAGGGCGAGCGGGCGAGCTTGATGAGGCGCGCCATATTGCCTTCGACGCCTGGTCCATAAGCGAGAGCGAGACGCAGCGCGACCCAGTCGAGGGCGGTCTCCGCCAAGCCCTGCTCGGCGGCGAGCTTAGAGCGACCATAGGCATCCGTAGGGCGCGGTTCGTGTTCCTCGGTCAGCACGCCTTCGGCAGTCGGTCCCGACTGTGCGCGGATCGAAGAGAGGAAGACGAAGCGCTTCACGCGAGCCCGCTCTGCTGCGCGAGCGAATTTGACGGTCGCCTCGGTGTTGAACAGGCGATAATCGTCCTCGGGCAGGCCCGACATCGTGCTGGCAATACCTGCGGAGTGGATCACTGCATCGACGCCGGACAGCGCCTCGGCCATGTTGTAGGGCTTGGCGAGATCGCCGATCACCGCGCTGGCGCAGCCCTCGGGCAGCATGGTGGGGCGGCGCAGGAGCACGCGCAGGCGATAGCCGCGCTTCGGCAATTCCTTGAGCAGATATTTGCCGATGAAGCCCGTGGCTCCGGTCAGCGCCACGAGAGGCTTGCCCGAGGCTCTTTGAGTAGTTGGCGAGGTGTAACTCATACCGCTCCGTCGCCCGCGACGCGCCTCGCTGCCCGCGGCCTACAGCATTAGTTCACAACGACATTTGGACCATGGCAAGCCCCGCTTGGGCTAACCGATTCTGTTTTTCACTGTGCGCATTTGCAACAGTGTGGCCGAAACTCCGCCGGCATCTGATCGGCTACAAAGCGTCCGCTGTGCAACCTGACCGACTTGTGATTTGCCGCTTGGACCTCATACGTCAAAAAACTCGGCGACAATAGGCAAGGAATAAAACCTGGGATGTAACGCAGGAGAAGCGGCGATGGATCACGGATTCCCTTAGGCACGCTTACTGAGTAGAGTTCAGACGGACACTAAACTCCGACGCGCAAAACGCCACCGCGTCATTATCAGTCACATCAACATGGAGTATCGACGGCGCTGCCTACCAGCAGTGTCAATGCGCAGCTACAAGCTTCGACAGCTAGAGTGGAGGAGGAAACCATGTGCAAGATTCCGATTGCTTTAGCGGAAGAGCAAGCCAGCAAAACAAACTTTCATCACACCGGAGCGATGACCGCTCTCGCGGCGATTCTTGCCGCAAGCCTGATAGCGGTGGGAGCGCCCGCTCCCGCGGTCGCGCAACAGAAGCAACCCAACATCCTGTTCATCATGGGCGACGATGTCGGTTGGTTCAATATCGGCGCATACCACCAGGGCATCATGTCCGGAAAGACGCCGAACCTCGACAAGCTCGCGTCGCAAGGCATGCGGTTCACCGATTACTATGCCGAGGCAAGCTGCACGGCGGGCCGCGCCAATTTCCTTACCGGCGGATTGCCCATCCGTACCGGAATGACGACGGTCGGACAGGCTGGCGCAGATGTCGGCCTACCAGCGCAAGCGCCGACCATCGCCACCGCGCTCAAATCGATGGGTTACACTACCGGCCAGTTCGGCAAGAACCACCTTGGCGATCTGAACAAATATCTGCCTTGCGTGCACGGCTTCGACGAGTTCTTCGGCTACTTGTACCACCTCGACGCCATGTCGGACCCGTATTGGTACTCGTATCCAACCGATCCAGCGATCCGCAACGCGGTCGGACCCCGCAACCTAGTGCATTGCTGGGCGACCGACACCGACGATTCCACCGTCGATCCGCGCTGGGGCAAAGTCGGCAAGCAGAAGATCGTCGACGAGGGTCCGCTTGCGCCCGGTCCCGACACAGGACGCACGCCCTATGGTGGAGAGGGCGAAGGAGTGGGGAATGCCAAATACGATATGACCACCTTCGACGAAGAGCTGGTCAAGGATTCGATCGACTTCATGAAGAGGGCCAAGGATAGCGGCAAGCCGTTCTTCCTCTGGCACAACACCACGCGCATGCATGTGTGGACGTTCCTCTCCGCGAAATACAAGGCGATGATGAATCCGGAGACGAACTTTGGCCTGGAGGAAGCAGGCATGGCGCAGCTCGACGACTCCGTCGGCGCGCTGATGAAGGGCCTGGACGATCTGGGCATTGCCGATAACACCATTGTGGTCTTCTCGACGGACAATGGCGCGGAGGTGTTCACCTGGCCTGACGGCGGCATGACTCCGTTCCGAGCTACCAAAGGCACGGTCTATGAAGGTGGCTTCCGTGTACCTTGCATCATTCGTTGGCCGGGACAAATACAGGCGGGCAAGGTCGAGAATAGCATCGTCTCAGGCCTTGATTGGTTCCCGACCTTCGTCGCGGCGGCCGGGAATGCCAACATTGTTGACGAGCTGAAAGCGGGCAAGGATCTCGGCGGCACGACCTACAAGGTGCACCTCGACGGTTACAATCAGTTGGACCTGCTCAACGGCAAGGGACCGTCGAAGCGGCATGAAATCTGGTACTTCGCCGAATCGAATCTCGGCGGCCTCCGCATGGATGACTTCAAGTATCGTTTCATCGACCAGCCGGAGGGCTGGCCGGGCCCCAAGGTTCCCATCAACATGCCGATCCTGGAAAATATCAGGCAGGATCCGTTCGAGCGGCTGCCGGTTACCAATGTGCTGGAAGGATCGCCAGGTTACATGAACGAATTCTACGCGCGTGAATTCTGGCGCTTCGTATATGTCCAACAGAAGGTTGGCGAACTTGCGCAAACCGCCATCGAATTCCCGCCGATGCAGAAAGGGGCATCGTTCAACCTTCAGGCGGTGAAGGAGCAGGTCGAAGAGGCAATCAAAAAGGGAAGCCCAGGTAATTGAGATGCAAAGCAGAGCGGGCGCCGCTGATGCGGCGCCCGCTTAGTTTCTTTCTCGAGACACGAGGAGCTTTGCCATGATTGGGCAATGGGCGAAACGCCTTGTCTGTGCAGTCCTACTGTTGGCGACTTGTGGTACCTCGAACGGCTATGCGGCGCAGGATCCCCTGCCATCATGGAATGACGGTCCCGCCAAGCAATCCATCATCGACTACGTGACGCGCGTCATCAAGGAGGGCGGCCCCGACTATGTCGAGCCGAAGGATCGCCTTGCCACCTTCGACAATGACGGCACGCTATGGGTCGAGCAGCCAATGTACACCCAGTTCGTCTTCGCCATCGACGAGGTGAAGGCGCAAGCGAACCAGCATCCGGAATGGAAGAGCAAGGAACCTTTCAAATCGGTGCTGGCCGGCGACATGAAGGCCGTTGCCGCCATGGGCGAGAAGGGTATGGTCGAGATCGTGGCCGCCACGCACAGTGGCATGAACACGGCCGATTTCAACAAGACCGTGAAAGACTGGCTCGAGACCGCCAAGCATCCGCGCTTCAAGGTGCTCTACACCGACCTGATCTATCAACCGATGCTCGAGCTGCTCGACTATCTCCGGGCCAACGGCTTCAAGACCTTCATCGTGTCCGGTGGCGGCGTCGAGTTCATGCGGACCTTTGCCGATAAGACCTACGGCGTTCCCTCGGAACAGGTGATCGGCTCCTCAGGCGTCACCCAATATGCCATGTGGGACGCAAGCCCGGTCCTCATAAAGATGCCCAAGGTCCTGTTCGTCGATGACGGGCCGGGAAAACCGGAAGGCATCAACCATTTCATCGGGCGGCAGCCGATTTTTGCCTTTGGCAATTCGGACGGCGACAAGGAGATGCTGGAATGGACCGGGGCTTGCGGGCGTCTGTGTTTTATGGGCCTGGTGCATCACACCGATGCCGAGCGCGAATATGCCTATGACCGGGATTCCAAAGTAGGGAAGCTCGACAAGGCGCTCGACGAGGCAACTGCCAAAGGCTGGACAGTGGTGGACATGAAGAACGATTGGAAGACGATCTTCCCTGCGGCGAAGGCCGCTCAGTGATGCGAGATCTCGCATGAGCATCGCGCGCAAGGTGAAGCGAGCACGCGGCCTCAAGGCGCGGCCCAAGTCCGAGATGATATTCGTGCCCGGCGGCGAGTTCACCATGGGCTCGGACCATCACTACGAGGAAGAGAAGCCCGCCCATCGCGTCAAAGTCGACGGTTTCTGGATCGATCAGACGCCCGTGACCAATGGCGAGTTCTCTCGCTTCGTGAAACATACGGGTTACGTCACCTTCGCGGAGATCGCGCCAAGCGCGAAGGACTACCCTGGCGCTCTGCCGCATATGTTGCGCGCCGGCTCGCTCGTCTTTGTGAAAAGCCAAGGCCCTGTTGATCTCACCAATTGGTCGAACTGGTGGACCTTCGGCTTCGGCGCCGACTGGCGACATCCATACGGGCCCGGCAGCACCATGAAAGGCCTCGACGACTATCCCGTGGTGCACATCTCCTATCGCGACGCTGAGGCCTACGCGAGATGGGCGGGCAAGGAGCTGCCCACCGAAGCCGAATGGGAATTCGCGGCGCGCGGCGGTCTCGAGGGCAAAGAGTTCGCTTGGGGCGATGTGCTTGAGCCGGACGGCAAGCCCATGGCCAACACCTGGCAGGGCGAGTTCCCTTGGCAGAACCTGCTGAAGGACGGTTACGAAGGCACCTCTCCGGTACGTAGCTTCCCGCCCAACGGCTATGGTCTCTACGACATGATCGGCAATGTGTGGGAGTGGACCACCGATTGGTATGCCTCAGCGCATGCGCAGCAAAAATCGTGCTGTATGCCGGTCAATCCGCGCGGGCCGCGCGAAGAGGAGAGCTACGATCCCTGCCAGCCAAGGATCAAAATCCCGCGCAAGGTGATCAAGGGCGGCTCGCATCTTTGCGCTCCGAATTATTGCCGCCGCTACCGCCCCGCCGCGCGGCATGCGGAGCCGATCGACACCTCGACCTGTCACCTCGGTTTCCGCTGCATCAGGCGCGAGAGGCCGAGCGGGCACTGACCCCTATTTATTTGGTCTTGGTTTTCGACACGCAGCCCTTCTGGTCGGCTGACCACTGGCAGCCGAGCGTCGTGTCGGACTCGCATATGCCTTTGTCTTCGTGCGCGGCGCAGGCGTCCTGAGCCTTTGCCGGTCCTGGTTCGCAGCCTCGCTTCTCGACGTCCCAATGGCAGTCGGGATTGGCCAGGCAAAGCGCGGAGTCGCTGATCCTGCATTCATCAGCAACGGCACTTGAAAACGCGCCTGCGATCAGCGGCATGAAGGCGGCAATGATGGCAATGACAAAGCTTCGCATGGAACCTCCAGGACGGGTGCAAGAGTGCACGGTTATAGCTGAGCGCCGTGCCAGCGGGGCTAGACAACTGCCAAAATGGCGCATTTCTGCGGAGGAGCGCCACGGGCGTAACTTCGCCATTCTTAGGGCAGACTTTTCCTGCTACGAGCCGGTCACGGGGGTACGGGTCGTGCGTCCAGGGGTGGGTCGAGTCCTGCTGCACTTGGCGCTTGCCGGCGCGCTTGCGGGCTGCGCTGGCGCTAGTGCGCGCAATCCGGTGCCGCCGGCTCTGGAAAGCCAAGCCTCGGTCGTGGGCATGGGAGCCGCGCCGATCCGCTTCTGGGGCGATCAGCTCCCGCCCAATTCCGATGCCATCGTCAAAGAGAAGTGGGCGCAAGTTCGTGTCAACCGCCCCGAGCTTCTCGCCAAGGGACGCCGCCCTGTCGTCAATTTCCTCGCCCTGTCCGGCGGTGGAAGCGACGGAGCGTTCGGCGCCGGGGTTCTTGGGGGCTGGACCGCTTCCGGCAAACGGCCGGAGTTCGACGTGGTGACGGGAGTCTCGACCGGCGCGCTCACCGCGCCTTTCGCTTTCCTCGGACCGAAATACGACGCCGCTCTGAAGGAGGTGTTCACGCAATCGAACACCAAGGACATCGCTATCGCCGAGCCGGTGCGGGGCCTCCTCGGCGGAGATTCGCTTGCGAGCAACGCGCCGCTGGCAAAAGTGGTCGCCTATTACGTCAATGACGAATTCCTGAAAGAGGTTGCTGCCGAGCATATGAAGGGTCGGAGGCTCCTCATTGGCACGACCAATCTCGACGCCGAGCGTCCGGTGGTCTGGGACATGGGAGCGATCGCGACCAGCGGCAGGCCGGAAGCGCTCGAGCTGTTCCGCACCGTGCTGCTTTCCTCCGCGGCGATCCCGGCGGTATTCCCGCCTGGTTTCATCAAGGTCGCCGCGGATGGCGTGCTTTATGACGAGATGCATGTCGACGGAGGGGCGACGCGCGAGGTCTTTCTCGTGCCGACCCAATTCATGGCGAATAGGGTAGACGGTCGCCTCGGCATCAGCCCGATCAGGCGCGCTTACATAATTCGCAACGGCCACGTCGCGCCTGAATATAAGCCGGTGAAGGCGAGGACCTTGTCGATCGCGGGCCGAGCGGTGTCGAGCCTAATCAAGAGCCAAGGGGTCGGCGATCTTTACGAGCTCTACCTGTTCTCCAAGCGCAACAACATGGACTACAACCTCGCCTACATTCCCGCCGACTTCCTCGACACCAGCACGCAAGCCTTCGATCCTATCTATATGGGCAAGCTTTACGACCTCGGCTTCCGCATGGCCCAAGCAGGATACCCCTGGAAGAAGACGCCGCCGCGCATGGTCGGCCATTGATCCCCGAGCCGTTGCGCCGCAACAAGTTCTCCCTCTTGAGCGTTGATCTTGGCTTTCGTACATAGGCCGGGAGCGACAGGCGGCACGTGGCTCTCGGGTAAAACTTGGGATAGCGGAGAAGCATCATGGATCTCGCTGAATTAAACAAAGTGGCAAACGCCATGGTCGCGCCGGGGAGGGGTGTTCTCGCCGCCGACGAATCGGCCGGGACGTGCAAGAAGCGTTTCGACGCGATCGGCGTGGAGTCCACGGAGGAGAACAGGCGCGATTATCGCGAGCTCCTGTTCCGCTCCAAGGGCATGGCCAATATCTCAGGCGTCATCCTGTTCGACGAAACGATTAGGCAGAAAGCCAGGGATGGCACGCCGCTTGCCAAGGTCATCGAGCAGTCGGGCTCGCTGCCCGGTATCAAGGTGGACAAAGGCACGAAGCCGCTACCTTTCTATCCGGGTGATCTCATCACCGAAGGACTCGACGGGTTGCGCGAGCGCTTGGTGGAATATCGCGGCCTCGGCGCCAAATTCTGCAAATGGCGCGCGGTGATCGACATTGGTCCCGCGATCCCAAGCTATTACTGCGTCAAGGCCAACGCCGACGCGCTCGCCCGCTATGCCGCGCTCTGCCAGGACGAAGGCCTCGTTCCGATCGTCGAGCCGGAGGTGCTGATGGACGGCGACCACGACATCGACCGCTGCTATCAGGTCACCCAGCTTGCGCTGAAAGCGCTGTTCCACGAGCTCTATCTCGCGCGCGTGAAGCTCGAAGGCATGGTGCTCAAGCCCAACATGGTGGTGCCGGGCAAGAAGAGCGCGAAGCAAGCCTCGGTCGATGAGGTCGCGGAAAAAACCTTGCGGGTGCTGAAGGAATGCGTGCCGGCCGCGGTGCCGGGCATCGCCTTCCTGTCCGGCGGTCAGTCGGATCTCGACGCCACCGCCCGCCTCAATGCCATGAACCGCATGGGCGGTGGCCCGTGGAAGATCACCTTCTCCTATAGCCGCGCGCTCCAAGCTGCGCCGCAAAAGGCCTGGTCGGGCAAGGTGGAGAATGTTCCCGCTGCGCAAGCAGCCTTCACACATCGCGCGGCTATGAACGGGCTTGCCTCGATGGGAAAGTGGACGCCGGAGCTTGAGAAGAAGGCTGCGTAACAGCGCCTCTAGTATGTCGAAAGCCCCGCTTGTCTCGCGAGCGGGGCTTTCCTATGTCCGATTTGGTCGCTTAATTTAGCTCTCAGTTGGCCTCACACGGGCAGAGCGAGACTGATGGAACCTGAAGAAGTTTCAGATCAGCTGACCATTTCTCCCGAGCAGGCGTTCTACATCATCGTCAAGGCTCGAGAATTCGATGAACAGGTCGAATCTACCGACCCTGACTCTGGCTCCAATCCGGCCGACGATCGCGAGGTGGATGTGCTTGAGGAAGACGCCGACGATCCCATCCAGCAGGAGCTCGAGGAGGCGCTCGACGCGCTCAATGTCGACGAGCAGCTCGATCTGCTCGCGCTGACCTGGCTTGGCCGAGGCGAGTACTCATCCTTCGCCGAGGCTCGCGAGGAGGCGAGCGACATGCGGGACAAGCACATAACCGACTATCTGATCGGCACGCCAAAGCTTGGCGACTTCTTGGAAGAAGGGCTCGCCCAGCTTGGGCTTTCACTCGAGGATTTCGAGCGCGATCGTCTTTAAGCTCACGGTGCCGACTGGGATTGCGGCTGGGTATCGGCTCCTGGCGGAGCAGGGGCAGGGCCGGAGTCGGGCACAGCATCGGGATCGGGGGTGGGAGCGGGACCGGAGTCAGAAGCAGGACCGGACTCGGGCCCAGGAGCAGGACCGGACTCCGCCGCGGGAGCCGGCGCGGGCGGCGCGCTTGCAATCGTCTCGGTGGACCAGACCACAAGATCGCTCAACAGCTTGGCAAAGGCATCGTCGAGAGCTGCCACGTAGGCTTGTGCGTCGCTTCCCTTGGCGGGCGCTGTCGCCTGAAACTCGCGCGCGGCGACGATCTTTCCGTCCTTGTCGACGACCTTGGCGACGAAGGCGATGTCGGCTGCAGCGGGTTCCGCCGCCGTCGAGACGTGGAAGCGCCGGATGTCGATCAGGAGCTGGTAGTCGCCGGTGATTCCCTCCCGCGTGCGGCTGATCGACTTCGCATAGCCCGCATTCTCGAAGGACTGGATCACTTTATCCTGGACGAGGATCGGGAGGTTATCGCTCCATTTCGCGTCCGGGAGATCGGTGCTCTCGCCCGAAGCAGGCTGGAGCAAGATCTTATCGGTGTTGAAGCCCATCAGCGTGCTGGGCTCCGGCACGACGAGCAGCCACGATGGCGTTTGTTGCGGCGCCGCCGGCAAGTTGTTCGCAGCGACAAGGTTGAAGAGGGGCACCTTCGCCGGATTCGCTCCGCCGCCGGTCATGCGCTCTAGCCCCGCTAGGATGCTGTCGACCTTGTCAGAGTTGCGCGCGAGCGCGTCGGCGAACTTATCGATGTTCTCGATGGTGCTGTGCAGGGCGTCAGCATTCTCCGCGAGCACATCATCGACGCGTTGAAACGCGTCCCGCGCCGCTTGCGTCCAATCTTGGCCTGCTTGAGCAGGCGCTGTGAGGATGCCCTGTGGCGGCACGGCTTCGGCAGTCCCGCTCCCGCCACGAAGTGTCACGGCGGCGCCGCCGGTGAGGCCTTGGGTCTCGATTCCGACCAGCGTGTCGCTGCGGATCGGCGTGCGCGGGTCCACGGCGATGGTAGCGACGACTTCTTGCGGATGCTCAGGATCGATGCCGAGGCCGGTGACCTCGCCCACGCGGATGCCGTTGAACAGAACCGAGGAACCAACCAGCAGCCCAGATACCGAGCCGCCGAACCTGACTTGATAGGCGGTGCGCTCACCGAACCCGCCTTTATTCTCGAGCCAATAGACGAAGGCGAAGCTCGCGCCGATCACGGCGAGCATGAACAGTCCGATCAGGGCATAGCGAGCGCGCGTTTCCATGGATCCGGTTCCTTACCTCAAGCCCCCACGCGCCGGTCGGCCAGCAGGCCGCCGCGCTTGCCTTGGAAATAGGTCTTCACCCACGGGTGCTCGGACTGAAGCATGGTTTCAATGGGCCCCTCGGCGACCACCTTGCCGTCGGCAAGCGCGGCTACGCGATCGCTCGCGTTGTAGAGGCTTTCCAGGTCGTGCGTCACCATGAATACGGTCAGCCCAAGTGTCTGCTGCAAGGTGCGGATCAACTCGTCGAAGTCGCCGGCCGAGATCGGGTCGAGACCCGAGGTCGGCTCGTCGAGGAACACGATTTCGGGATCGAGGGCGAGCGCCCGTGCGAGAGCCACGCGCTTAGTCATGCCGCCGGAAAGCTCGGCTGGGAATTTATTAGCGTCTTCGCGCGTGAGTCCCACCATTTCGAGCTTGGCGAGAGCCATCTCGTCCATGAGCCTTTGTGAGATTTGCAGGTTCTCGCGCATCGGGAATTGGATGTTCTCCCGCACGGTCAGCGAGGAGAACAGCGCGCCTTGCTGAAACAGAACTCCCCAACGGCGCTCAAGCGCGCGGCGCTCTGCCTCATTTGCCTCATCGAGGTCGACCCCAAGAACCTCGATTGAGCCCTGGCGCTTGGGCAGGAGACCGATGATGGTGCGCAATAGTACCGACTTGCCAGCGCCCGAACCCCCGACGACGCCGAGAATTTCGCCCTCCCTCACATCGAGCGAAAGATGGTCGAGTACGATCTGATCGCCGAAGCCGACCACGAGGTCGCGCACCTTGATGACGGGCTTAGGCGCCATCGTCACATCCCGATCGATGCAAAGAATATGGCGAACAATCCGTCGAGCACGATCACTAGGAAGATCGACTCGACCACCGAGGCCGTGGTCTGGAGGCCGAGCGACTCGGCGCTGCCCTTGACCCTCAGCCCTTCGGCGCAAGCCACCACGCCGATCACGAGCCCCATGAACGGCGCCTTGATCATGCCGACCTTGAAATGGGTGAGCGAGATCGCCTCGGTCAGCCGCGACATGTAGATGTCGGGGCTGATGCCGCCATAGAGCCAAGCCACCAATCCGCCGCCGTAAAGCGCTGCCATCGAGCCAAGGAACGTAAGTATCGGAAGGGCGATGATGAGCACGATGATGCGCGGCAGGATGAGCACCTCAACCGGGTCGAAGCCCATGGTGCGCAGTGCGTCGATCTCTTCGCGCATCTTCATCGAGCCGATCTCTGCGGTATAAGAGCTGCCCGAGCGGCCCGCGACCATGATGGCCACGATCAACACGCCGATCTCGCGCAACACGAGAATGCCGACGAGATCTATGGCGTAAAGCTCCGCGCCGAATTTGCGAAAATGGAAGATGCCCTGCTGGGCGATGATTCCGCCGATGAGAAAAGTGATAAGCAGGATGATTGGGACGGCCTGCCATGCCACGCGGTCGAGCTGGTTGACGGTGGAAGTGAATCTAAAGTCACGCGGCCGCGTCAACACGCGAGCCGTGGCCACGCCAATCGCGCCCAGCATGTCGGCGAAGACGATAAGGCCGCGGCCAAACTCGGCAGCAGCCCGTCCCACTCCAGCAAGAAAGCCGACGATCTGGTTCTCATGCTTGGGTTGAGCGGGCGGCGCGCGGTTGACGGTATGCATCTCCGCGAGCAGGTCGCGGTCGTGCTCCGGCATGCCGACGATCACCGTCTCACGTCCGGCCCACGTCCATTGGCGTGTCAGGCGCTCGAGAAGCCAGGCGCCGAACGTGTCGAACTCCTGGACGTCCTTCATGTCGATCGAGACGTTCTTGGCCTTGGAGGCCTCGCCGGCGACGCTATCGACGAGCCTCTCGAGCTCGCCTGCATGCGGCGCGGTCCATGAACCCGCGGCGGCAAGTTCGAGCCGCTCGCCCTTCAATTGGCTGGTCAGCAAAGCTTCGCCCATGACGTGGCTCCTCCGGCGGCAGGCCTACCAAACGGACCTGTGACTGACGGACTAGCTTCTCGTCAGATCGATCGACACGCTCTTGAGTGCGATGTTCTGCGTCGAGATCGAAACGCTTTGGCGCGAGCCACTGTAGGATACGAGCATCGACCCAACCACGGAACCGCTGATGGTGAGACTGATCCTGCCGTTCGACGCCTGACCCGAGGCATTTCCCTGCGCGTTGAAAGTGCGCTCCTCCCAGGTGCCGCTGATGCGGCCACCGCTTTGGCTGAGCTTGCTCCTAATTTCGACGTTCGAGCTTTCGCTCTGACAGCGAATGGCCATGCCGAGCTGCGAGCCGCCGCCGGTATAATAGGCGTTGCATTTGAGGCGCTCGGTCTTTCCCTGGCTGAGCTGGATCTGCCCGCTTCCCCGCCAGGTACCGAGCAAGGTATCGAAGGGATTGGCGGGATCGGCCTCGGTCGAGTGCGACTGGGCGAGGATGATGGGTGCCGTCAGGGCGGCGGCAGCCAAGAGCCGCAGCGCCGTGCGGCGAATCATTGATGTCATGGGAACACACTTATCGGCAAATTGCGTCCGCGAACAAGGCAGGATCGGTGTGGCAGAGTCATGACAAATGACATTGCTCTCTGCCTTGTGAAGTGGGACTTTTTGCCATGGCGCCGAGCCCAAATGTCGCAATCACTTATTGCCGGCTTTGCAACTGGCTGCTGAGGGCAGCCTGGATGGGCCAGGAGCTGCTCTCGACCTTCGCCGAGGAGCTCGGCTCGGTTACCCTGATCCCCGACGATACCGGCGGCGTGTTCGAGGTCAGGATCGAAGGCAAGCTGATCTGGTCGCGCGCGGAGCATGGCCGGTTTCCAGAGATCAAGGAGCTCAAGCAGATCGTGCGCGACGAGGTGGCGCCTGAGCGCGACCTCGGCCATGTCGATCATCACAAGGAGCATTGAGGTGCCTCTGGTAGAGGTCTGCCGGATTACCCACATGACCGGCTCTGATGTTCTCGTAACCCCAAGAGGTAGCAGCTCAAATGTCCCAGCCGGTCGTCGTCACCATTCCCCACCGACTCGGCAAGGAGGAGGCCGTCAGGCGGCTTAAAGCCGGCTTCGGCAATGCGCGCTCGAGTTTCGGCCAGGGTTTCGTGGCATTGAAGGACGAGTGGGCCGGAGACCATCTCGATTTCAGCGCGAGCCTGCTCGGCCAGACCACGACTGGCACGGTCGACGTCGCAGACGATCACGTACGGCTCGAGGTGCAGCTTCCCTGGATGTTGTCGCTCCTTGCCAACAAGGCCAAGGCGCTGGTGCAGAGGCAGGGCAAGCTCATGCTGGAGAAGCCGACCAAGCCGACCACCACGCGTTAGGCTAGGAAATCTCGATGATCTCGGCCTCGGCTACGCCGGCCTGGACCGTGTCGCCGACCTGCTTGCCCATCAGCGCCTGGGCCACGGGCGACGCATAAGAGAGCGTGCCGAGGGAAGGGTCGGCCTCGTCCTCTCCTACGATCCGGTAGGTCTGGCGGCGGCCATCGTCGCGCTCGATCGTCACCGTCGAGCCGAAACGCACTTCGGTCGCATCCTTTGGCGGTTCCACCACTTGCGCGGTGGCGCGGCGGGAGGTCCAATAGCGCAAATCACGGTTGATCTTGGCGAGCCGGGGCTTGTCGTCGGCGTCCTGAGCTGCCGCATGCTCGCGGTGAAGCCGCGCAAGCTCGGCCTCGATCATCTCGAGCCCCTTGCGGGTCACGAAATTATGCGGGGATACCGGCCGGTCGGGGAGGTCGTCGTAAACTTCCCCAGGATCGGCCTCTTTGGTGAAGGCCTTGCTCATTCGCGCACTATACCATGCCTCACCTTTAGATTGTGGCCGGCGTCCTTCCGCCTGCGCCTTAGGCAATTGCATTCTATTTGGGCGTCCAAGGCTGCCTCAACGCCGCTGCACATGCTAAGGTTTTATGCAAAGGCAGATTTTGTGCAGGGGGGACGCACCATGATCGATGCGGGGAACACCGCTTGGTTGATAACTGCCACGGCCCTGGTTCTGTTCATGACTTTGCCGGGGCTTGCCCTTTTTTATGGAGGGCTGGTCCGCGCCGAGAATCTGCTCTCGGTCCTGATGCAATGCTTCGCCATAGCCTGCCTTGTCTCGGTGGTGTGGCTTATTGGCGCCTATAGCCTCGCCTTTAACGGCCCTAACCCCTGGATCGGAGACCTGGAAAAGGCGCTCCTCGTCGGCGTTCCGCGCGACGCTGTGGCTGCCAACACGAGCATCCCGGAGACCGTGTTCTTCATGTTCCAGATGACCTTCGCCATCATAACGCCCGCGCTCATCGTCGGTGCTTTCGTCGAGCGCATGCGTTTTGGCGCCGTGCTTCTATTCGCCTTCCTGTGGCTTCTTCTGGTGTATGTGCCCGTCGCGCATTGGGTATGGGGTGGGGGATGGCTGGCACAGCGGGGCGTGCTCGATTTCGCCGGTGGCCTCGTGGTGCACCTTACCGCCGGAGTGTCTGCTCTTGTGCTCGCCATCTTGCTTGGGCCGCGCATCGGCTTTCCCAACGACGTGCGCCCGCCGCATGCTCCGTGGATGACCATGGCCGGTGCCTGCATGCTCTGGGTCGGATGGTTCGGCTTCAACGCCGGGAGCGCACTGAAGGCTGGCGGCGATGCAGGCATGGCCATGCTCGTCACTCATATCTCCGCTGCTACGGCCGCTCTGCTCTGGATCGTGATCGAAGCGCTCAAATTCGGTAAGCCAAGCATGGTCGGCGCCGTCACCGGGGCCGTCGCCGGTCTCGCGTCCATTACGCCCGCTTCCGGCTTCGTCGGACCGATTGCCGCACTCGTCATCGGCCTCGCCGGCGGCGTCATTTGTTATTTCATGGTGGGCGTGGTCAAACGCGGCTTCCGAATTGACGATTCGCTCGACGTGTTCGCCGTGCACGGCGTGGGCGGAGCGACCGGCGTCTTGCTCACCGCGATATTCGTCGATGCCGCCTTAGGGGGAGCCGGACTCGCCGAGGGGAGAAGCATCGGCGGACAGGCCGCAATTCAACTCACCGGGGTCATCGCGACTTTGCTATGGTCGCTGGCGCTGAGCTTCGTCATCGCCAAGGTCGTCCATACGGTCACAGGATTGCGCGTTGGCGCTGAAGCCGAGGAACAAGGCCTCGACCTCAGAATTCACGGCGAACGCGGCTACAACATGTGATCGAGGACGAGAAGCATGAAATATATCATTGCAGTGATTCAACCACACCGGCTCGAGGCCGTGCGCACGGCCCTTAACAACATCGGTGTGCAGGGCATGACCGTGAGCGAGGTACGGGGCTTCGGGCGGCAGAAGGGGCAGACGGAAATCTACCGTGGCGCCGAGTACACCATGCAATATGTGCCCAAGGTGAAGATCGAAATCGCGGCCAACGCAGACGTTGCCGACGCCGTAGTCGATGCTATCGGGGAGGCGGCGCGGACCGGTCACATCGGCGACGGCAAGGTATTCGTGCTCGATCTCGAAGGCGCCATGCGCGTCAGGACCGGCGAGATGGGCGCTGACGCGCTGTAACCCAGGACTAACGGCGCCCGTCGCCCGCGGCTTTGGCGGCGAGGCGCAAATCTCTCACGAGGAGGTCGAACTCGCGCCGCTTGTCGCGCGCCTCCTGGATCCTGAGCAAATAAGACGGGTGCACGGTGATGAGGCCCTGCACGCCGCTAGGCAGCGGGATGAGCCGCCCGCGATTGACGTTGATCGACATCGCCTTGCGCATCAGACCTCGCGCTGCCGTAGCCCCCATGGCGACGGCTACGATCGGCTGAACGAGATCGAGCTCGTTGTCGAGCCACCAGCGGCAGGCGTCGATCTCGCTAGTGTCCGGCTTCTTGTGAATGCGGCGCTTGCCGCGCGGCTCGTTCTTGAAGTGCTTCACCGCGTTAGTGATGTAGACCTCGCTGCGCTCGATGCCGGCCGCCTCTAGCGCCTTGTCGAGCACCTTCCCGGCGGGGCCGACAAAGGGAAGGCCGGCCAGGTCTTCCTGGTCGCCAGGCTGTTCGCCGATGAGCATCAGTGAAGCGTCTGCCGGACCCTCGCCGAACACGGTCTGGGTCGCGTTCTTGTAGAGATCGCAACGGGTGCAGCCGCGCGCCTCGACCCTCAGCAGCTTGAGCGCCTTTTCGGGGTCGTTGACCCGCTTTTCCCTGAATAGGGGGAGATCGGCTTGCGGCAATCTGGCCATGAGGATTCCTCAAGTGGAAAACCGTCCAATGCTGGGCGACGTTCCACTGACTCCGAACCTCCACAGACTATTCGGCCGAGCCTTGTGCCCGAGGCTTACAAGGCGAACCGGCAAGGTCTATATGGAAGCAGGCGGGGCTAAGGCCTGTTAGGAACAGGCTGCAAAAGGTATCAGAACACATGCTGCACGACGTGCCGAGACGCCACGATGCCGCCCTCGTGGCCCATCCCGATGATGCGATTGGTGAGCTTGCCGGAGAGGCTCCGGCAGTCACGCCCGCCAATGCTGGGCGCAGGCTTCGCTCCCGCCGCGAGAAAGTGGTCAGGCCCAGCGCGCTCGGCATGCTGCTCAGGCCCATCGGCATTTCGATAGGCGTGGTGCTGTCGGTCTACGCGCTGATCTCGCTCGGCACGACCTTCTATCGTAGCTATTACCGCCATCTCGATCACACGGCCGCGGTTCACCCCGACAAAACTGTGCTCGATATCTTCTTCCCAGACCGGAGCCTGCCGGCCGACGCCGTCGATCTCATCATCAAGGATGTCGATGGCAGCCTGCATAAGGTGGTGACGAGCAAGTCGGACGCCGACAAATTCGTCAACGACACCATCCTCATGCTCGACGACGAGCGCGCGCGCATCAAGAAGGCGGCGTACGAGGATCTCGACCGCACCTTCGCGCTTGCCTTTCAGGATCGCGAGCAGTCGATCAACTCCTATGCCGACTGGTTCTTCGAGTGGAAGCGCTCCTACGTCGTGCTGAAAGAGACCATCTCCTCGGCCATCACTCGCGGCTTGGAGGCCGGGAAGTACGAGTCGCTCAGTGAGGCGATTGATGCAGACGTGAAGGATTACTTCCTGAAAAATTACCAGGAGCAGGTGTTGAAGCCCGAGCTGCGCGACGCGACCATCACCAAGGGCGTCGATCAGGCGGTGCGCCATGCCCATGACAGCTACCGGCGCGTGATCGCTAATGGCGACATGCGGCTTCAGCTCTTCTTGGCCAAGCACACCGATCATCTCGAGGACATTCCCGCCTCGACGCCAATGACCAATGTGAGGCTCGATTGGGACGCGCAGAAATGGAAGGCGCCGACTTATCTCATGGAGGATCGCGCCTTTGATGGCGTCGCCGGGCTCGGTGCCGCCGCAGCGGGCGGAACGGTCGGCACGCTTGCGCTCGGGCCGGCCTTCGACAGCGTGCTCGCACAGAGCTTCGGTCAAATCTCGCGCCGGGTCGCGACCTCTCTTGGGACGCGCGTCGCGCTTGCCGAGCAGGGCGCAATCGCGGGCACCGTGGTCCAGCCTATGGGCGGGCAAGTGATCGGCGCCGCATTTGGCGTCGCGCTCGGCGCCGCCGTCGACTATCTCTCGAATGAAGCGAATGAGGCGATCAACCGGGAGAGCTTCGTCGCGGCCAACGAGCAGGCGCTCGATTCGACCATCGCCACATGGAAATCGAGCCTCGAGGCCAATATCGACACGGCCATCGACAAATGGTTCGACGACGCCCGGGCTTCCGTCGTGCTCGCCGGGAAATAGGCTCGTAACTTTCTGTCGCTTTTCCGTTGTCTGGGGCGGTATGCTAAGGCCCTCTGAGGCAGGGCTAAGCGCATGGAAGAGAACGCTAAATCGATAGCCCAGCCGGCCGCGAGCCGCTCCTTGCGGGAAGCGATCCGCAAAGCGCGCGTCGAGGAGGCCGAGCATCTCGATCGTGCCGCCGATGTCCGCGATAGCGAAATCGCGCGGCTCGAGCTGCTCAAGGCCGACCTCGAGACCATATTCGCCGAGCTTCCGCCTCACGACGACCGCTTCAATCTCGCGCTGGTGCCGAGCCGCCCAGCCCGGCTGTGGATCGATCTCTTCACCTATGCTGCCATAGACGAAGCGAGCGGCGCCTATCTCTTCGTGCGCAACAGCGAGAACGGCCGCCGCACCTTGTTCAGCTCAACCAATGTCGCCGAGATGGCTGATCGGATCACGCGCTACGTCGCGCGCGAAATCGTGCGGCGCGAGCGCCTTGAAGCCGCGCTTGCCGAGGCGCCTCGTCTTGAGCCATTGCCCACGCCGCGGCCCCAAGGCATCAATCTCGGCGTCGTCATCGCCGCCTTCGCCATTGGCCTGCTTGCAGGAGCGGCCGGCCTGTTTACTGCGGTGTGGCTTACCGCTCCTTGAGTATGCGGTGCTCGCACTCCCACACATGGTCGCCTGCGGCAGCCACGCAGCGGCCGGTGATCTCACATCGCCAGCCGCCGTCGGTCCGTGCGATGGCATATTCGTTGTAGCGCGCGGCCGGAGCGCGCCCCTCGACCGCTTCCGACGCTGACGGCACGCCGATGACGGTCGCCGTGCCGCTGACTGTCTCGAGCTCGAGGATGGTCTGCTCGTGATTGTGGCCATGCAGCACGAGCTCCACGCCGTTCTGCTTCATGACTCTGGTGGTACGCCCGGCATCGCGCAGTCCGCGGTGCCACCCGGCCTGGCCTGGCAGGGGAGGGTGGTGGATCAGGACGATGCGGAACAGACCGTCACGCCCGAGCCGCGAGAGCGCCTCGCCCAGTAAGCGGCGTTGGAGCGAGCCCACTTTCCCCGCGGCGATGAAAGGCATGGTGGGAATCGCCGAAGACAAGGCGATGAGCGCGATATCCCCGAAGCGGCGCACGAAGGGGAACAACGTGGGCGGCGTCGGCACCAGCAACTCTCCCGCCTCGTTCGATTCCATGTAAGGCTGCCAATGCCGCGTGCCGCGCTCCGGATGCAGCCTGACATAGGCGTCGTGATTGCCGGGGATGGCCGTCACGCGGGTCGGCGGACCGAGGTGGTGCAGCCACTCGGCGGCGCGGATGAATTCCTCAGGCAGCCCGAGATTGACGAGATCGCCGGTCACCGCGATGTGGTCGGGCTTCCGCTCGACGAGATCGTGGGTGAGCAGGTTTAGCACCTCGCGCCGATGCACGTATTTGCGACCGCGATGCCAGTTGACATAGCCGACCATGCGTTTGGAGAGCAGGTCGCGACGCTTGGCGCGCGGCATTGGGCTCAAGTGGATGTCGGAAAGATGGGCGAGGGTGAACAAGAGACGCGCAGCCGCTTTGTTATTGCCAACACACTAGATGGCGTCGCGTCTGTTGAGAATGCGCAAGTTTAATTAGCCTGCAGGCTGATCGTCAGTA
Source organism: Pseudomonadota bacterium (assembly GCA_046735075.1). Taxonomy (GTDB): domain Bacteria; phylum Pseudomonadota; class Alphaproteobacteria; order Rhizobiales; family Methyloligellaceae; genus Methyloceanibacter. The sequence continues at coordinate 1,917 of JBKPSQ010000222.1, read as the reverse complement.
TTCGAATTAATCGAATCTTAACCAGACTTAACGAAATTCATCTTGAGAACAGCCCTTGAGCGTCGCGGCCTAGCCCGCAACCGGGAAACGCCCCAATCACGGGCTCGGCTGTTCCTCGCGTTCCATCTGTCAGTCGTGTGCGCTTTTGAGCGCGTTCCAGCCGGTGGAATGCCGCGCAACGTGGAGCTGGGGGGCTTCCATGAGGACTCGGATTGCGACTTTGCTTGCCGCCTTGCTCGCGGCGCTCGTGATTGGCGCCGCGCTCGCGCCTGACCGCTCCTGGGCGGTTGAATGCAGCAATGGCGGCGTCGGAGGCACTCCGGCCGGCATAGATGGGGGCGTCGCCAACAACACGGCCTGCGGCATCAACGCCGACGCGAGCGGCGTCGGCACCAACTCCGCCTATGGCTTTGAGGCTGATTCTGACGGACAGGGTAGCGCAAACACCGCGACTGGCGCCAACTCTGACGCGACCGGCGACGACAGCTCCAATAGCGCCTACGGGTCGGCTGCCTTAGCCACGGGCAACAACAGCCAGAACACCGCAATCGGCAACAACGCGTCCGCCGTCGGCACCAACAGCAACAACACCGCGACCGGCACCGGCTCCAATGCCAGCGGCATGGGCAGCACCAACGTCGCCACGGGACTTAGCGCCAACGCGAGCGGTGACAACGGCACCAACACTGCAACCGGCGCCGGCGCCAATGCCAGCGGTAACGGGACCGGTGGTAGTCTCAGCGCCAATGTCGCCACCGGCCGATCGGCTGACGCGAGCGGCGACAACGGCAACAACATCGCGACAGGCACCGTCGCTAACGCGGGCGGCACCGGCAGCGGCAATGTGGCAACCGGCAACCACGCCGACTCGCACGGCTCTACGAGCCACAACATCGCGAGCGGTACCGAGGCCAATGCCAGCGGCGATACCATCACCAACGTCGCCCTAGGACGCAGCGCTAACGCCAGCGGCGATGAAGGCGCAAACACCGCAACTGGAGCCAGCGCCGATGCGAGCGGCCTCCAGGGCCTCAATACCGCAACCGGCAATGGCGCCGATGCGAGCGGCGACTCGAGCCGCAATACCGCTACGGGCCGCGCTGCCGATGCCTCGGGCGACAGCAGCTTCAATACTGCAGACGGCTTCTCCGCTAGCGCCAGCGGAAACAACAGCAATAATGCCGCCTTCGGGTCTGGCGCTACTGCGACCGGCACCAGCAGCAACAACACTGCGATCGGCTTCAGCGCGAACGCCGGCGGCAACAACAATCATAACGCCGCCATCGGCGATACTGCCAATGCCAGCAATAGTAGCGGCACTGATGGCGCCAATATCGCGACTGGATGGAATGCCAATGCCAGCGGCAATTCGAGCGGCAACCTCGCCAACGGCGCCTTTACCAATGCCAGCGGCGACAGCACTCTTAACACCGCCGTGGGCAACGGCGCCAACGCCTCGGGCAGCGCCGGCTCCAATGTCGCAACCGGCGATAGCGCAAATGCGAGCGGCGCAGGCAGCGCCAATATCGCGACCGGCTCTTTGGCCAATGCCAGCAACAGTGCGGGAAACAGCAGTAATATCGCGATCGGACGGCAAACCAATGCGATCGGCAATGACAGCAGCAACATGGCGAGCGGCTTCGGCGCCGACTCCAATGGCAATGGCAGCTCCAATATTGCTTCCGGAACTGCCGCCAATGCGAGCGGCAGCAATAGCTTCAACATCGCTGCTGGCAGTGCCGCCAATGCCAGCGGAAACAACGGCAACAATATCGCGAGCGGCAATAGTGCCAACGCAAGTGGCGCAGGCAGCGCCAACATCGCGAGCGGCTTTGGTGCCCATGCCAGCGGTGCCAACAGCCGCAGTATAGCGGGCGGGTCTGGGGCAGATGCAGATGGAAACGGCAGCTTCAATAC
>JBKPSQ010000221.1:0-1823 GCA_046735075.1 Pseudomonadota bacterium | reverse complement strand
GCCCACGCCTCTGCTCCACGTGTTGACCCAGCGAACAGCGCGTTCCGGCGCCCCAGTGCAATCGGACGAATGTTCGTTCCACTATGTTGCTGTCTATCTCAACGCGGCCATCCGTGAGGAACACCGTCAATCCATTCCAGTGGTTGAGCGTATACTTGATCGCTTTTGCCAGATCCGACTTTGCCGACTCCTCAGCGAGGCGCTGCATCAGCCAAATCTGGAACGCCTTGAGGATCGGTTTGGTCTCAGACTGCCTGACAATGCCACGCTCGGCCGCCGTCAGGCCACGAACCCGCTCCTCGATCTGATACACCATCGCTATCCGCTGCAGCGCCTCGGCCGCCACCGAAGACTGCGACTTCTGGTAAACCTCAAAGAACTGACGGCGCGCGTGCGCCAGACAGTACGCCAATGTGACAGCGCCGCCGGGTCGACTTGGCCTGGCCAGTTCACGATACCCCGCATACCCGTCCACCTGCAGCACGCCACTGAACCCTGTCAGATGCTCATGAACGTGCCGGCCCTTCCGATTCTCCGCAAAGAGGTAGACCACTGCCGGCGGGGCAGGCCCTTGCCACGGTCGGTCATCGATCGCGTACGACCAGAACCGTCCCGTTCGTGTTCGTCGTCGCCGCCGATCCAGCACTGGCAACGGCGTGTCGTCACAAAACACTTTCGGTGAGGCCAGCACGATACCGACCAGCAGTGTGTGGAGCGGCTTCAGCCACCATGCCGCCCGGATCACCCAGTGCACCAAGGTCGAACGGTCGAGTGCTATGCCCTGGCCCCGCAACATGTCCGTCTGCCGGTTCAGCGGCAGGTGCCAGGCAAACTTCCCAACCACAATTGAGGTAACCAACGCGGTTGTCGCCATTCCATTCTCGACCAGGCGTGGCGGTGCCTTCGCCTGCACCACAGCGCCCTCGCAGGATCGGCAGCCATACCGCGGCCGACGGATGCGCTTGACCCGCAGAACCGCCGGTATCACATCGAGCTGCTCGCTTACGTCCTCCCCGATGACGTGCATCGTGCCACCACAGCAAGGGCAGGCTCTGCTTTCCGGTTCGATTACTACCTCATCGCGTGGCAGGTGCTTCGGCAAGGCACCGATGTTTCGTGCCGACTTTGGTCGCGGTGAACTGGGCTTGGCAGGCTGCAGGCCGACAGCGTCATCATTCGCCGCCTCGGATGCTTCACTGAATATCAAATCATCCAGATCCAGCGGCAGCTGTGCCGTGTCGGCGACAAGCTTCTCCGATCGCGGGCCATACACGGTCCGCTTCAAAGCTGCGACAATCCCTTCCAGATGCTCATTGCGGTCCTGTAGCGCGATGATGATCTCGATCAGCCGATCAGGATCACGTGGCAGCGACACCGGGTCGAAATGCATGCCGAGGAATTATCGAACCGCATCCCGATTCGTACAGGGATGATCGTCTCACCCGATCCCCTGGTGCGCCACGAACGCGGTACGAGGCACAACCTGCGACCAGTCAACACCAGAGAACAGCAACGCCAATTGCGCCGCACTCAGGGTTACTGCTCCGTCCCGCACCGGCGGCCACGTGAAGCGTCCCCGCTCCAGCCTTTTGTTCAGCAACACCAGGCCAGAGCCATCCCAAACCAGAATCTTCAATCTGTCCGTTCGCTTCGCCCGGAACACGAACACGTCGCCGGCATAGGGGTCAGTTGCCAGCGTCTCCTTCACCAACGTGGAAAGACTGTCCATGCCGCGGCGGAAGTCGACCGGCCGGGCGGTCACCAGGATCCGCAGACCCGGCCGCACCGGCAGGTCGATGATCATGGCTTGCGCCTGAGATGGC
>JBKPSQ010000220.1:0-24360 GCA_046735075.1 Pseudomonadota bacterium | reverse complement strand
CTTGCAAGGCGGTGGCTATCTTCACGAGATTTTTTGCATCGACGGGCTGGATCTCCAGTGCGGACAACTTTTCCGCGGCTGATTTCAGTCCCGAGAGAACGCCGGGCGTATCGCCTCTCCGCAAACAGAACCTTGCTAGGGTAAGATGGTAGGTAACCTGTTCCGGCGCGAGATCGGAGGCTTTCTTTGCGCATGCAATTGCCTCGGTCCCTTCATCAGCCTTCCAGAACCGATTGGCGGCGTTCCAGAGACGCTTTGCGCCCGACTGCCGATACCGGGGCGCCTCGGGAGCACGCTCGATAGCTCGATCGATCAGGGCCATGCCTTCAGCGAGCTCGCCTTGCCCGCATAGAAAGCACCCGTACTCGAACTTGGCATCGTGCAGCTCGGGTTTGGCGGTTACGACCTTCGCGAAATTTTCGCGGGCCAGCGACGCATTGCCGGTTTTTGCCTGAAGGACGGCGAGCTGAAGTGTCGTCTTCGCAGACGCGTCGCCTAGCTCGATCAGCCGGTGGACGGCCGAAAGAGCATGGTCGAACCGCCCTGTAGCGAAGTAGGCTTCGGCCAGATGCTCGAAGATGGCGCGGTCTGGATAAGAGCGCTTTTCGAGCGCTGATTGCAGCATGGCGATCGCTTCATCGAATTCGCCGCGCTGCCGGTACTCGCCGATACGTGCAGCGAGCTCCTTGCTCTTCGTTTGAAGTTCCCTTTTTAGCGCCTTGTTCTTCGCACGAAGCTCGTCGCTCTGTGCCCCGCTCTTCGTACCGATAGGACCAGCTGCGGTCGCTAATCGATTGAGTTTTAGGTCGAGCCGCCACATTCGGGCATCACCGCCGCAATATGGCGGACCAAACCACCTACGGTGTGGACGGCTTCGCCGCTGAGGTCTTCGGAGCGCAGCCGCAAGCCGAGTTTGCCTTCGATCTCCAAAATAAGATCAAGAAAGCTGATTGAGTCCAATTCTAGGCCGCCTTCAAAAAGCGAGATGTTCTGGTCGCGGGAAAGGTCCTTGTCGCTGAATGCAAGTGCCTCCAGCACCACCTCCTGCACGCGGTTAAGGCCTTCTATTTGCGCCATCTTTGATCCCCCACCTTCCCCGTAATGGACGTGGTTTCCGGCAAAACTACACGCCGAACGGGACTTGCACTAGCGCTCCGCGACAATCTGCACCCGCTGCTCGCCGAGGCCCGAGACGGTGAGGCGAAGCTCATCGCCGGGCTTCAAGAACACCCGCGGGCTGCGCGCCATGCCCACGCCGGGCGGCGTTCCGGTGGTGATCACATCGCCCGGGACCAAGGTCATGTATTTGCTGATATAGCTCACAAGCTCGGCCACGCCGAAGATCATGGTCGCGGTCGAGCCCGTCTGCATGCGCTCCCCATTAAGGTCGAGCGCAAGATCGAGCTTCTGCGGGTCGGGGATCTCGTCCTTAGTGACGAGCCAGGGGCCAAGCGGCCCGAACGAGTCATAGCTCTTGGCCTTGATCCATTCACCGGCGCCGCCCTTCTGCAAGCTCCGCTCGGAGACGTCGTTACAGATCGCGTAGCCCGCTACGAACTCGAGGGCATTTTCGCGCGCGACGTTCTTCGCCCGGCTGCCAATCACCACGGCAAGCTCGACCTCGAAATCCATGCGGTCGAAGCCTTTCGGTTGAAGCACTGGGTCGTAAGGTCCGGAGACGCAGGAGCTCGCCTTGGCAAAGACGATGGGGACCTCGGGGATGGGCATGCCGGTCTCTTCGGCGTGGTCCCGGTAGTTAAGGCCGATGCCGAGAAACTTCGGCACCGCCCCGACCGGCGGGCCGATGCGCGGGCTCCCTCCGGCGACTGGAAGCGCGTTCAAATCGAGGGCCCGGATGCGGGACAGGCTGTCACGGCCGAGATCGTCGCCGGCGATATCGTCGACCACACCGGAGAGGTCGCGAATTCGGCCGTTTGCATCTAGAATTCCGGGCTTTTCCTGGCCAATTTCGCCATAGCGTAGAAGTTTCATGTGCTTCCCCCTGTCCTGTTTTTGTGCATGATGCACGCGGGCGCGAGAGGCGGCAACGGCCCGCCTAACCTGGCTCGCGCCAGATCTAAGTCTTCACTCCATCGATGAGAGGGACAGGCTCATGGCACCTCGCATGCTTCCGAGTTGGCTTGGCAAAGCCGCCCCAGTTCTGATGCTCTTGCTCGTGGCGTTTCTGTCGATGCCGAGCGATGCGGCGACCAAGAAAGCGGCGCCCAAGGGAACCGGCAATCCCTTCGACATTCTCAAAGGTTACTGGAGTGGCGGGGGTACGATCACGCCGGTCAAGGGCAATCCCGAGCGGGTGAGCTGCAAGGTCACTTATATCGTGGCCGGCGCAAACGTCTCCCAGACCATGCGCTGCGCGGGGACCGACTATAAATTCAGCACAAGCTCGAAGCTCACCTATAGCGGGGGGAAGATCTCGGGCTCCTGGAGCGAGACCACGTACGACGCCTCGGGCAACGTGACCGGAAGCGCTGTCGGCAATACCGTTCATGCCGTGATCAATGGCGCCAAGTTCTCTGGCCGCATGAGCATCAACGTGTCTGGCTCTTCGCAAACCATCAACATCGTTCAGCTCGATCCGAAATCGGGCACCTATCGCCCGGCGGCGAGCGTCGCTCTGCACCGCTAGGGGGATTTTCAGCGGCTGTTGCACTCACTTCATTTGAGTCGGAGTGCTTCAGGGAAGGCCGATGGAATCACGCCATCGGCCTTTTCGTTGGCCCTTTGTGACGCCCAGGCAGGGCGTTGCCCAACTGCAACAAGGCTTCACAAATTTTCCGGCTGTCGGCGGCCTTCATGCCCTCATTGCGCGAGCCGCTCCGAGTCCTCAGCCGGCTCAAAAGTCAGCTGCAAAATGCACACAAGCTATTGATTATCAATGTGAATATTCTATCCGGCGAGTGCGACAGGATGGCCAAATTTGCATTTGGGCAACACTCGGCGCCCGTTTTTATTCTTTGCATCGCACAACGTTGAAGCCTGCCTTGGGGCTGGGCTAGCCTTTCGGCATTCAAATGGGGGACGGGGCTGGGGGGCCTTAGTTACCACACCGCGCGAAGACTAGAGGGACCTGAAGCACAAGCGAAAGACACGGCTCAGGAACATGATGGGGGGGCGAGCCAAGCCCGCTGTTAAGGCCATGCCTTTGAGCTCGGCTCGTTTCGCAGGGAAGACCGGCCCGGCGCCGTCCGGGCCGGTTCTTTTTATTTTCGTTCAGAGCCCTAGCCTCACAAGCGTGCGTTCGATGCGAGCGAGATAGGCTGAGCCGAACAGCCTGACATGCACGAGCGTCGGATAGAGATTGTAGAGGTCCGCGCGCAGCTCGTGGAAACCCGGCTCTAGCGGCATGAGCGCCTCGTAGGCCTCGAAGAAGGCTCGGCCGAACGTTCCGAACATGGTGGTGAAGGCAAGCTCGATCTCCGGATGTCCGCAATAAATGGCGGGATCGACAAATCCGGCGATACGGTCGCCGCGCACCAGCACGTTTCCGGTCCACAGATCGCCATGCAGCAGGCTCGGGAAGGCAGGCTCGCTGAGATACTCCTCGATCCTCCCGGCCAGGCGCTCGATGCGGGCGTAGAGCGCGGAGGGGAGGCTCCCTTCCTCGCGCGCGATCCTTGCCATAAACAGCAGCCGGTGATCGCGGAAGAACGGCACCCAGCGTTGAGACGAAGGGTTGGGTTGGGGCAGGGGACCGATGAGGGTGTCGCGCGAATAGCCGAACCGCTCGCGTTGGGTGGCGTGGAGCTTCGCGATCAGCTCGGCGGCGTGGCGTTCGACGCTCGGAGTGATGCCGCCGCCGTCGTCCTCGATAAAGTCCATCACTAGAAGATCGGAATCCGCATAGTGGACGTGCGGAATGGGAAGCTCTGACAGGCGCGCGAGCTCGTTCAGCATATAGGCTTCGAGATCGAGCGGAGTGCGGTCGCCGTGTCCTTCTTCCCGCGCTTTGACCGCAAGATGCCTGCCATCGGCCAACCTGACCTCAAGCCCGGCGAGCCCGAATCCCACGCCGAGACCGCCGCTATCGACGATGCGCGAGCCAAGCGCCGCTTCAAGTCTGTCCTTCAACAGTCTCGCCATGTCGTGGATGTTACGCTGTCATTCTCGCGAAAGCAGGAGTCCGACAACGCCCGGGGCGTTATCGGCCGTCGTAATAGCGCCAGTAAGCCTCTGGAGGGGGTGCCGCCTTGTAATAGCCCGCTGGCGGCAGCGCTCGGGCCGCGCCGCCGTAGTAAAGCTGCAGCCGCTCTCTGCGGCTCAATCGGCGCGGCGTTCCGATGGAGTACGGGTCGAACCTTGAGTTGACAAAGCGCCGGGTCTGGACGGGCTGCTCCACCGCAATCTGCTGCTTGGTCGTTGCCGGCTGCCTCCTTGGTGCGGAACGCGCCACTCTGTTCTTGCTGCCCGGCTTATTCAGTGCGGTCTTGACGGTCTTCTTGCCGTTGCCCGCCACCTTCGGCTCGTGCTTCGGGAGGCCGCCATTCAGCACGATCTCCGTGTTGTTGAGGCCAATCTCCTTGACCAGCCCAAACAAAATGGTCGCGTTCTCCGGTGCCAGCCGCACGCAGCCATGCGAAGCAGGCCTGCCCAGCCTTCTCGTCTCCTCCGTCCCGTGAATGGCGTGTCCTTTTTTGGTGAAGAAGATCGCGTGCGGCATGGGCGCATCGTCCCATTGTTTGCTGTACCAGATCTCATTCATGGAACGGGCGGTGTAGGTTCCTGCCGGCGTGTCGTAGCGGCGGATGCCGGTCGATACTTTCCAGCTATACCGCTCTACGCCGTCGACTAAGACCTTCATCTCCTGGGTCGGCTTGTCGATAACGACCAGGATCTTGGCCGCGGGCGGTTTAGCAGCCTCTGCAGCCTGTTCTCCCGGCGGCCTGCTCCGCGTGATTGGCTGCGCCTGAGACGCGGGAGCCGTGGCGCCTGCCTCGCCCTCTTTAGCCTCGAACGCCTTTCCGCTTGTGTAAGCGCTCGAGCCCGTCTGGGGCGCCGAGCCGGTAACGCCCCACGTTGCGATGGCCGGATCTGATTGAGCCTGAGCGCCGGCTGGTGGCGCGGTTTGCACGCCAGCGCCGATGATGAGCATTGCTGCCCAGCACGACGCCGCGAGCAGCCGCCAGACGCACTTCTCAATTCGACTTGATGCCGAGAGGAGCCGCATCACACTCCCCATCAGGCCTGTAAGCCTGCAATACGACCCTGCGGAAGCTTAAACCTGAATCGGCGAAAGCGGTCGCGCTCTAATCAGATGCGATGATTTTCTCGCCAGCCGTGGCGCTGCTGCCACAGCCCTCGCGCGTCAGCACGCTCGTCGAGACTTAAGAGTCCACGCGCACCCACACGGGAAATGTCACAACCCTGATACAAAATCACTTTAACTCCCGGCACATCGTGTTGAAAACGCGAGACGACGACGTGCAGCATGATCCAGGGGTGAGGCGTTACCGCGCATTGTTCATCTCGGATTTGCATTTAGGCACGAAGGCCTGTCAGGCCGAGACGTTCCTCGATTTCCTCCGCTGCCATGACGCCGATCGCATCTACCTCATCGGCGACATCGTCGACTTCTGGCGCATCAGGCGCGGCATCTATTGGCCCCAAGCCCACAACGACGTGCTGCAGAAGCTCCTGCGCAAGGCGCGAAAAGGCACGGACCTCGTGCTCATTCCCGGCAATCACGACGAGGCTTTGCGCGATTATTGCGGTGTGCAGTTCGGCGGCATCGCCATCGAGCGCAACACCATGCATGTCGGCGCCGACGGGCGTCGCTATCTCGTCATGCACGGGGATGAGTTCGACGTAGTGGTGCGCTACGCCAAATGGCTCGCCCTGCTCGGTGATTGGAGCTACGAGCTCGCGCTCTGGGCGAACACCCATTTCAACGTGCTGCGCCGCTGGTTCGGCATGCCTTATTGGTCGCTCTCGGCCTATCTCAAGCACAAGGTCAAGCGCGCCGTGAACTACATCGGCGAGTTCGAGCTTGCGCTGTCGCAGGAGGCGCGCCGTCACGGCGCGCAAGGGGTGATCTGCGGCCACATCCATCACGCCGCCATGCGTCAGGTCGGTGACGTCATCTACATCAATACCGGCGACTGGGTCGAAAGCTGCACCGCTGTAGCCGAGACCGAAGAGGGGATCTTCGAGATCATCCGCTGGACGCACCCGCCGGAAGGCATGAGTTCGCCGGAAACCCTTGTCGAGGAGCTCGAGGCTGCCGCCTGATGCGGGTCCTGGTCGCGACCGATGCCTGGGCACCTCAGGTCAATGGGGTGGTGCGCACCTATGAGCGGCTCGCTCAGGAGGCACCCGAGCTTGGCTTTCACGTCAGCTTCCTGGCCCCGCCGCTGTTCCGCACGCTGCCTTGCCCGACCTACCCCGAGATCAGATTGGCGCTCGCCGGACCGAGAGCGATCGCGCGCCACATCCAGGAGATGCGTCCTGACTTCATCCACATCGCCACGGAGGGACCCATCGGCTATATGACTAGGCGCTATTGCCGAAAGACCAAGCACCCCTTCACCACGAGCTATCACACCCGATTTCCCGAATATGTCTCGGCGCGCCTGCCGGTGCCGGAGACCTGGTGCTATGCGTTGCAGCGGCGCTTTCATAACGGCGCCGCTGGCACCTTCGTCGCCACGCCATCAATGACGGCAGAGCTTAAAGCGCGTGGCTTCGAGCGCCTGATGCCCTGGTCGCGCGGGGTGGACGTCGAGTTGTTCCGGCCGCGGCCGGTGCGTCTCTACGGCCCTAAGCCGGTCTTTCTCTATGTCGGCCGCATCGCGGTCGAGAAGAACATCAAGGCCTTCCTCGATCTCGACCTTCCCGGGCGCAAGGTGCTGGTTGGTGGCGGACCGCAAATCGCCGAGCTTTCGCGCCTCTATCCCGATGCGCTGTTCACCGGACCAAAGCACGGCGAGGAGCTCGCCCAGGCCTATGCCTCGGCCGATGTGTTCGTGTTCCCGAGCCTCACCGACACGTTCGGCCTGGTGCTGCTCGAGGCACTCGCCTCCGGCGTGCCGGTCGCGGCTTATCCGGTTAACGGGCCGAGGGATGTGCTGACCGATCCACAGGCTGGGCTGCTGAGCTTCGATCTGCGGGCCGCGGCCTTGCGCGCGCTCGAGCTCGATCGCGACGCGGCGCGGGAGCATGCGCTGCTTTATAGCTGGGAGAATTCGGCGCGGCAGTTCATCGAGAATGTGCTCGTTGCTCACAACATGGGGTTGCCTGAAAGGCAGGCGCGATTTCGCCGCTGGCGGCAGAAACGCAACGAGCAAATGAAGGAGCGCAAGGCGCGTAGGAGACAAAAGAAAACGGCCCGGTTGGGGGGGGAACCGGGCCGTTTCACTCTCATGCGTCAGTTTGGGGGACGCTTTGGGGGAACTCGCGTCTTCCCAAAAATGGTTAGCGGCCTATTAGGTTTCAAGGGGCCGAGTCAAAAACTTCGCGAGCCTAGGCTAACGCGCTGATTTTCCTGATTTATGTTTGCTTAGCAGTCCCGCCGGTGGGGTCGGCAGAGGATCACATCCGCGTGAGCGCAACGGACAGCTTGACGCTTGCTAGGCAGCCTGGGGGTCGCCTCGTTCTGCTTCCAGCGCCGCAGACTTCCAGATCTCGATCAATGTGTTGAGACGCTGCGCGATTGAATCCAGCGTCACGGTCAATTCGCTCAGAGTCGCGGCGTCCCCTTGAGCAATGTCGGCTCGCGCCCGCGCGATCGCCTCGCTGATCTCGGCGAGTTCCGCGAACACCTCGCGCAGCGCGGCTTGGCTTTGCTCGCCGAGCACCGCGGCTTCGAGCTTGCTCATGGCGCCGAGCAGCATGCCGGTCTCGGCCCTGCGATTGCTGCGCGCATATTCGGACAGGAACCAGCGGCCGCGGGGTGTCGCGCTCAGCACAGCTTCGAGCGCCGCATAGTCTTCCAGCGCCGAACCGCTTGGCCCCCTAGATTGCGACGGCGTTGCGTCGTCCGGGACACGTTCCCCCATGGCCGCAATTTTACCGCGATTCGGGGTAAGGGCGGCAGTGTCAAGCTGAAGGAATAGGCACTTGTCACAATCTGTGGCCGAGCCGGTTGAAGCGCGAGCCGCCTCACAGGCGCCGGCCTGGCGGCTCGGTTTCCTTTACGCCGCCGTGTTCCTCGTCGGCGGCTGCTACCTCCCTTATCTGCCGGTCTGGCTCCATTGGCGCGAGCTCACCGCCGATCAGATCGCCATTCTGCTCGCCACGCCGCCTTTCGCCCGCGTGGTGTTCACGCCTGCCATCAGCTTTGCCGCCGACCGGGCGGGAGGTCGCAGGCCGATCCTGATCGCGCTAGCTTGGGGCTCTCTCGCCTCTTTCCTGCTGCTCTGGGCGGCTGATGGCTTCTGGCAGATGCTGCTTGCGAGCCTGCTGCTTGCCGCGAGCTGGACCACGATCCTGCCGCTGGTCGAGACCGTGGCAGTCACCGGCATCAGGCGCGGAGCACTCGACTACGGCAAGGTGAGGCTGTGGGGCTCGTTGAGCTTCATCGTGGCGAGCCTCGGCTCTGGGCTCGTCATCGGCAGGTTAGGCGCGCAAGCTGTGCTTCCGCTGCTCGTGGGTGGCGCTGCGCTGATGGTGGTCGGCGCCTATCTCGTGCCCCACGCGCTCGCGCGTGCCTCTCACATCCCTTCGGCGTTGCGCCGCTTGAGCCTGTCCGACGCCTTCAAGCTTCTCCGCGCGCCGCTCTTCCTGCGGTTCCTGCTTGCCGCGAGCCTGATCCAATCGAGTCACGCGGTCTATTACAGCTTCGGCAGCCTCAATTGGCGGGCACAAGGCATCTCGGATGGCATGATCGGCGCGCTGTGGTCCGTCGGCGTCGTCACCGAGGTCGCCCTGTTTGCCGTATCCGGGCGGATCATTGCCTATTGCGGCGCTGCAAGGCTGCTCGTCTTCGCCGGGCTCGCCGCGGTGTTGCGCTGGAGTTTCATGGCGATCGATCCGCCGCCGCTCGCCACGGCTTTGCTGCAGATGCTGCATGCCATGACCTTCGGCGCGGCCCATGTCGCTGCGATCCATTTTCTGACCCATGCCGTGCCTGAGGATCGCGCCGCCACCGCGCAGGGGCTTTATGCGGCCTTCGTGGCGGGACTGGTGCTTGGCGTCGTCACCATCGCCTCGGGGCCGCTCTACCGCATATTCGGCGGGGAAGCTTACGCCGCGATGGCCCTGCTCGCCCTTGCCGGCGCCGGAAGTGCCTTTCTGCTCATGCGCCGCTGGCACGGTGGGATCGTCGTGGCAGGACATCAGCCCCACAGCTCGGATGGCGGCGGAGCAATGATTCCGCCGTCGTAAGCAAGCCCAGGCTCGCGGTCGCGCGCGAGCAGCAAAGGCCCGTCGAGGTCGACCCATTCCGCGTCCTGCGCCACAAGCAGGGCAGGGGCCATCGAGAGCGAGGTCGCCACCATGCTCCCAACCATCACCTTCAATCCCAGCGCGCGGGCGCGGTCGGCGACCTGCAATGCCTCCGTCAATCCGCCGGTCTTATCGAGCTTGATATTCACTGCGTCGTAGAGCCCAGCGAGCCGGTCAAGCGATGCGCTGTCATGCACCGACTCGTCGGCGCACACCGGCACCGGCCTTTCGATATGAGCAAGAAGCTCGTCGGCCTCGGCCGGCAGAGGCTGCTCGATTAGCTCGACGCCGAACGCCGCCGCCGCGGCAAAAAGCAACTCCAAATCATCCATTTGCCAGGCTTCGTTCGCATCGGCGATGAGGCGTGCGTCGGGGACGGCTTCGCGCACCGCTGCAAGCCTCGCCTCGTCGCCTTCGCCGCCAAGCTTGAGTTTGAGCAAAGGATAGGTCCCCGCCTCGCGCGCCTTCTCCGCCATAACCTCCGGCGGCGCGAGCGAGATGGTGAAGGCGGTTTGTACGGATTGTAAGAGAGACAGCCCGGCAAGCGCGGCCGCACTCACTCCGGACCGCTTCGCCTCTAAGTCCCACAGGGCACAATCGAGGGCGTTACGCGCGGCGCCGGGCGGAAGCAGTTGAGCAAGCTCGGCACGGTTCGCGCCAGCGGCGAGAGCCGCGGTGCAAGACTTGATCGCAGCCACCACGTCCTCGACGCTCTCGCCATAGCGCGCGTAAGGCACGCACTCGCCGCGGCCTCGGCAAGCGCCGTCGCTGATCGCGGCCACGACCACAACCGCCTCCTGCTTCGAACCACGCGAGATGGTGAAGGCGCCCCTGATCGGCCACCGTTCCACCGCCACTTCAAGGCTAAGCCGGCCCCCCGCGCGGGCCTCGTCAGTCTCGCGCGCTCCCCCCATAACGCCTTTCTTTCTCCTGGATTTTCGTTCAAAAACAGAGGGCTTCCGAACTCGCCGAATCCTTGACCATCATTCCAGCAAGCTAAGCCCTTACATGCTCAAGCGCGACCATCAGGTTGTCCTGCCGACCCAAGCCCGCACGCCCGGCTTCCGCGTCGAGCTTAGAGGCTCGACGTTTCGCCTGGTGGCAACTGGCGCCTGGACCGTGAACGAGGCAGCCAATCTTGATAGCGCGCTGAAGCGGTTGCGCGTGCCGATTCCGCCGACGCCCGACTTCACCGGTGAGATGGATATCGCCGGCATCGCCGAGATCGACACCGCCGGCGCGCTCCTGTTGCAGCGGACGGCGGCGTCCTGGGAGAAGAGCGGACTCCGCACCCGTTATGCCGGAGCCACCGAGGGCTTCCGCGTTCTGATCGAGGAAGTGCAGAAGAGGAGCCGCGCCGAGCGGCCCAAGCTCGACAAACCTAACGCGCTCAAGCAGTTCACCGAGGACATGACGAAGACGGTGACCGGCGTCGCAACCGACGCCGTGCAGCTCACCGCCTTCCTCGGGGAAGTGACTTCGGCATTCTTCCGGCTGTTCCGCCAGCCGTGGCGTTTCCGCACCACCTCTTTCGTTCACCACCTCGACCACGCGGGGTTCCGCGCGGTGCCGATCATCGCGCTGATTTGCTTCCTGATCGGCGCCGTGGTGATGCAGCAGGGCGTGGTCCAGCTCCGGCCGTTCGGCGCCGAGCCGTTCGCCGTCAACATGGTCGCGATCCTCGCGCTCCGCGAAGTCGGCATCCTGCTCACTGCCATCATGGTGGCCGGCCGCTCCGGCTCCGCCTTCACCGCCGAGATCGGCTCGATGAAGATGCGCGAGGAGATCGACGCCATGCGTACGCTCGGCATCGATCCCATGGACACGCTCGTGTTGCCCCGCGTGCTCGCGCTCATCGTGGCGCTGCCGCTCCTCACCTTTCTCGGCGACATCATGGGGCTCGCCGGCGGCGGCCTGATGGCCTTCGCCGTGCTCGGCCTCGACACCACGAACTATCTCGACAAGCTGCGCGAGGCGATCGACTTCCAAGACTTTGCGGCCGGCATCATCAAGGCGCCGTTCGCCGCCGGCATCATCGGCCTGGTCGGCTGCCTTGAAGGCATGAAAGTCGAGGGCAGCGCCGAGTCGCTCGGCAAGCATGTGACCAGCGCCGTGGTCAAGGCGATTTTCCTCGTGATAATTTTGGACGCGATATTCGCCATGTTCCTGTCGGGGATCGGGGTGTGATCGTCGAGAACGGCCGAGAAGTCGTGATCCGCGTGCGCGCGCTCGCCAAGCGATTCGGCAGCCAACAGATTTGGGACGGGCTCAATCTCGACGTCTATCGCGGCGAGATCCTCGCCATCGTCGGCGGCTCCGGCCAGGGCAAGTCGGTGCTGATGCGGGTGATCACCGGCTTGATCAAGCCCGAGACCGGCGATGTCACGCTATTCGGCCACAACGCCAAGACCTTGGCGCCGCAGGACCGGCTTGAGATCGAGAAGCGCTGGGGCATCCTTTTCCAGGACGGCGCGCTGTTCTCCTCGCTCACCGTGCTGCAGAACATCCAGGTGCCCATGCGCGAGCATCTGGAGCTGCCACAGGCGATGATGGACGATCTCGGCTTCCTCAAGCTCACCATGGTCGGCCTGCCGCCGAACGCCGCGCACAAATTCCCTTCGGAGCTCTCAGGCGGCATGCGCAAGCGGGCAGGGCTCGCGCGGGCGCTGGCGCTCGACCCCGAGATCGTATTCCTCGACGAGCCCACGGCCGGGCTGGACCCGATCGGCGCATCGGACTTCGACCACCTAATTCGCAAGCTACAACAGACACTTGGGCTTACGGTCTATATGGTCACGCACGACCTTGATACCATCTTCACCGTGTGCGACAGGGTGGCCGTGCTTGCCGATAAGAAGATCGTGCGGACGGGGTCTCCGGCCGAATTGCAGCGTCATCCCAACCACCCGTGGATCGAGGAATATTTCTGCGGGGAGCGGGCGCGCGCTGCCTCACCGGGCCAGCGCGCCAGGATCCCTGCCTGATGTCGTCACCGCGTGAGGAACCGGTCTGATGGAAACCAAGGCCAACTACCTGATGATCGGCGGATTCGTGGTCGGCGTGCTTCTGTTCGCCTTCGTCTTCGTATTCTGGATGAGCAATTTCGCCGGCGGCGGCAAACGCTACTACATCGTGTTCGAGAGCTCCGTGGCCGGGCTCACCACCGGCTCGAGCGTCGGCTTCCAGGGGCTGAAAGTGGGCGAGGTGCAGTCCTTCTCGCTCGATCCGGACGACGCGCGGAAGGTTCACGTGCTGGTCAGCGTCAGCGACGACACGCCGGTGCGGCAGAATTCACGCGCCAGCATGCAGTCCTTGGGGCTCACCGGCGGGACCGGCATCCAGATCAGCCCCGGCACGCCCGACTCGCCCTTCCTAATCGCCACCGGCGACGATCCCATCCCGACCATCAAGGCCGATCCGGGCGGAGGCCAAGGCCTGTTCGATGCCGCGCCGGCGGTCATGAATAATGCCAATGCGCTGCTGACCCGGCTGAACGACCTCGTCGCCGAGAATCAGGAGGCGATCCACACCACCGTGACCAATGTCGAGCAGTTCACCGCCATGCTGAACGCCAAGAAGGACGAAATCGGCGTCGCGATCGGCGACGTGAAGGACGGAGCCAACAACTTCAAGACTTTATCCAGCAAGCTTGAGGTATCGCTCGGAGACAACATGGACGGGCTGACCCGCCAGGCCAAGGATAGCCTGCAGCAATTCAGCTCTTTCATGCAGGAAGGCCGCCGCACGGCAGTGACGTTGAACCGTATTCTGGAGAAGCTAGAGGCTGATCCAAAAGGTTTTTTACTTGGTGGAAACCAAGTCCCGGAATACACTCCGCGGGGACAATAGTGCACCCTCGCAGGGACGGGGAGTGTTTCCTAACAGGGGGCGATCGGACATGCTGCGAACGGCGCTCGCTGCAGGCTTGCTATGCCTGGGCCTGTTCGGCTGCGCCATCGGTCAGCGGCCCCCCAACACCTATGACCTGGTAGCCCCGCGTTCCTTCGCCGGCGCTCCACGGCCTGCGCCGTGGCAGCTTGTCATCTACGAACCGACGGCCGTGCACGCGCTCGATACCGACCGTCTCATGGTGCGGCCGGCAGCCGACCAGGTTTCCTACTACAAGGGCGTGGCTTGGAGCGACCGGCTGCCACACCTCCTGCAAGCCCGCATGATCGAGACCTTCCAGAATTCCGGGGCGGTCAAGTCGGCGAGCGCTACCACCGGCCAATATGCGTTGGTCACCGATCTGCGCTCGTTCCAGATCGATGTGTCGACCGGTAAGGCTGCCGCCGAGATCGAGATCTTCGCCAAGCTGGTGAATCTGAGCAGTGGCAAGGTGATCGCGACCAAGGGCTTCAGCGCGCGTGTGCCGGCAACGACCGATTCGCCGAGCGATGCCATTGCCGCGCTAAACCAGGGCTTCACCGAGGTCCTGCAAGACACCACCACCTGGGTCGCCTCGCGCCGCCTGGGCTAGCCTCAATTCAATTTCACGTCTTCCTCCCCGGCGTTACGCCGGGGAGCATTAGTGAGCGAACCCTATTGGAGGGACAGACCCCGGTAATGACGAATGGAGTTGAGGTCCTGAGCGCAAAGCAGATAAACGCGCTCTACCTTTAAGCACGCGCGTGGCCGCGAACCGGAAAGGGCTATTCCTGCCTAGGACTGACCGAACCTGCCTCTACCACCGATATCTGTAGCCAGCGTGGTGAGGTGTGTCCTTGGCTCCGGAACAATAGAGCGCGTGATAGCTCCCTGGCTCGGCAAGACAGTGGCCATGACGGTCCACAACTTGCGGATTGTAAATTCCCGTGGCCGACAGCCACGGTAAGGCGATGATCGCAAAAAGATACGACATCTGACCCCTCCCTCATTGTCGACTCAGCCACAGTATCACTAGTGCCCCCGCTTTTTTCGCTTGCGCGAAAATGGTTTGCGAGTGTTGCCCATTGGGCACAGCCACTGGCTGAGATGATCGGATTAACAGGAGCCGAGGCCCGAAATTAACGGCCCCCGCCGTCCCGTCAGGGAGGGCAGGGGCCGAGGCTGGGGGAGCCTAATCTGTAACTGCTAGTGGAGCCGCCCGCTCGCATGCGCGAGCAGGAGATAGACGCGCCCCGACTCCGAGGTCAGATAGTTCTGCAACATGCGCCCCTCGGGATCGGACCCCTCTGCCTCGCCGAGCAGCCGCTCGAAGTCGCCGATATAGCGGTCGACCGTGCCGCGGAAATCGGCCTCGCGATCGTAGCGGCGGGCGACCTCATCGAACGTCGCTTGGCCCTCGGCGCTGTAGATGTGGCGGCCGAGAACGCCGCGCTCGCCGGTCCTGAAGCGCTGCCACACGTCGACCGCGGTACGGTAGTCGATGGCGCGTGCGATCTCGTCGAGCCTGAGCTGGCCGCCGCTTGAAGCCTGCGCCGGCGGCGGGGTGGGGGTAGCGCGGGTGCCGAAGCTCGGGCCGCCCGCTTGATAGCCTTGGTCCGCATCCGAGGCGCGCGAGAGAAGATCGCCAACCGACCAGGATCCGGCGCCGCGGCGGCCGTCGTCAGCCGCCGGGGCTTGCGTCCGGGGCGGCAAGGGGCTCGCCAATTGCTGGGCAAGGCCGCCCGTGACGCGTCCAAGATCCTCATGGCCCGGCCGCGTGTGGCGGCCCATCGTGTCAAAGGCGGGCAGGGGTGGCGCCTCATACCCGCTCGCGGCCGGCCTCGCGTCGCGGGGCATGGGTGGCAGCTCGAACGCCTTCGGCGCGGCTGCTGCCGCAGCCTGCTGAGCGGCCACGGTTTGCGCCTCAATTTCCTTGATCTGCTCGCTCAACGCCTTGCGCACGGCTTCGGCGGCCTGGGCGGTCTGCTCCGGCAGCGACTCCATCCGCTTCTGCATCTCGCTGCGCAATCCGTCGAGATCGGTCGCGGTCTTCTGTGCTGCCTCGCGCATGCCGCGCGAGGTGTTGTCGAACGTGCCGCGCATCTGCTCGAGCTGTCGGCCGATCTGGGTGATGATCTGCTCGAAGCTGCCCTTGAGGTCGTTGACGGCGCGCTGGGTGTGCGCTTGCGCCTCTTCGCGCAAACGCTCGATCTGAGCGAGTGCCTGCTGCGCCTGGTTCGACGTATCGCGGGCAAAGGCCGTGCCGACTTGCTTCGCGCGCTGCTCGGCGTGGCTCATGGCATTCTCCACCATGCCGGCATAGGACCGCATCATGTTGTCGAGGTCCTGCGCCTTGGTGTTGACCGTGTGCAAGAGCGCGATGATCGCCTGATGGCGGCCTTCGAGGATGGAGTCGATCTTGGTATTGGACGAATCCAGCGCCTTGGCGGCGGTGAGGATCGCCTGGCCCTGGTTCTCGAAGCGCTGGGTCAACCCGTGGATCTGATCGAGCAGGCCGCGTGAGACTTCGCGCAGCGTCTGGGTCTGGCTCGTCAGGATGGTCACGGCCTCCTTCGACTGCGCGCCGACTTGGTTCGCGGTCTGCTGCATCATCGCCGAGTTGTTGGCGAGTACCTGATTGAGCTGGGCGGTGTGCTTGCCGAAAGCCTCGGAGGACGAGCGGGTGTGCTCGCTGAGCATGCGGTCGGTCTCGGCGGTGCGCTGATTGAAGGTCGTCTCGATCGCCTGTAGCCGCTCGGCGAGCGCCATGATCACTGCCTGCGCCCGCTCGGTCATGGTCTTGTCGAGCGAGCCGGTCTGCTGGCCGATGGCCTGCTCTAGCGTCTTCACGCGGCTGAGCAGCGAGTTGGTGAAGCCCTCGGCGCGCTCCGCGAGGCTCTTGTCGAGCGCGATGGCGCCATTGTTGATCGCGGCGATGAACTGCGAGGTGCGGTCCTGTAGCGCGCGGTCCATCAGCGCCACGCGCTGATCGACCATGGCATTGAATTGGCCGGTACGGTCGTTGAGCGTCTTGTCGAGCAGAGTCGCTCCCTGGCCGATCGAGGTGGTGAGCGCGTTGGTACGCTCTTGCAAAGTCTTGTCGAGATGCGCTGCGCCTTGGCCGATGGTGTTGGTGAGCTGATTGGTGCGCTCTTGCAGCGTCCGGTCGAGGATCACCGCGCCTTGCGACACGAGATTGGTCAGATTCTCGGTGCGGTCCTTCAGCGTCTTCTCGAGAGACCCGGCGCCCTGGCCGACCGACGACACGAATTGGTCAGTGCGATCTTTCAGCGTCTTGTCGAGATGGGCCGCGCCCTGGCCGATGGTGACGGTGAGGGCCTCGGTGCGCTGCTTCAAGGTGTTGTCGAACAGCACCGCTCCTTGCGACACGAGATTGGTGAAGGCGTCGGTACGGTCCTTGATCGTCTTGTCGAGGGCCACCGCGCCTTGCGCGATAGTCGAGGTCACGGCGTCGCCGCGCTCCTTCATCATCTTATCAAGCGTGAACGCGCCTTGTGCGAGCGTCGAAGTCACGGCGTCGCCGCGCTCCTTCATCGTTCTGTCGAGCGCCACGGCGCCTTGCGCGATGGTAGAGGTGACTGTGTCAGTGCGGTCCTTGAGCGTCTTCTCGAAGGCAACCGCGCCCTGTGCGATGCTGGCGGCGAACGCATCGGTGCGGTCTTTCAGCGTCTTGTCGAGCGCGACGGCGCCTTGCGCGATCGTCGCGGTCAGCGCCTCGGTGCGATCCTTGAAGGCCTTGTCGAGGCCGGCGGTATTCTGACCGATGGCTGTCGCGAACTGCTCGGTCCTCTCCTTGATGGTGTTGTCGAGGATGATGGCACCCTGTGCCACCGAGTTCTCCAGTCCCTTGATGCGGGTGGCAAGCGAGGACTGCAGCGCCTCGGTTCGCTCCTTCATGGTCTTGTCGAGAGCGGTGGTCCGCTGCGCCACCACGCTTTCGAGCTGGGTAAGGTTCTGCGTCGCCCCGTCAATCACCTGGGTGAGGCGTCCTTGCTCCTTGCTCAAGCGCTCGAGCAGTCCCGGCACGGCTTCGGCAATGCGGTTCTGCGCCTTGTGCACTTGGTCGGCGGCCTCGCTCGACCGCGATACCAGGAGCTCGGTGAGTTGCGTTCCGCGCTCGGCGAGCTTCTTGTCGATCGAGGCCGACGCCGAAGCGATGTCGCGGGCGATCTGCGCGCCCACGCCCTTCAACGATTCACTCACGCGCGAGCTGTTATTGGCAAGTGCCTCGCGCTCGGTGGCAAGCTCGTTGATCAGGTTGCGCACTCTGAGCTCGTTCTCGCCATAGGAGCGCTCGAGCGCCGCCACCTCGCTATGCACCATGGCTTCGAGTTCGCTTGCCCGGCCGATTGCGCGCGAGATCGCGTCGTTCATGGCGGCCACCTGGCGGCGGATGGTCTGTCCGACCGAGGCGACCGACTGCTCGGCGAGCTTGTCGGGCTCGGCAAGTCTCACCGCGACCTCGGTCATGGCCGAGGCCATGAGACGAAGCTCCTGCGCGCGCCACACCAGCAGCGCAAGGAACCAGAAGATGACGATGGGCACGAGAATCGCGACTGCCGCGGTCATAGCTGCGGCGCTGGTGACAAGCCCGGATACGCCGGCGGAGGTGACTTGGGTCGAGATCACCCCAAAGGCAAAGAAGCCGCCGATGATGAACCAGGCGACCGAGGCCGCGAGCGCAATCAGGAACGGCGTGCGCGAGGGTCTCTGCTGCAACGCGAAAATCAGACCCCCGATCGAGGGAATGTCGTCATTGGCAGGCGTCCCGAGCTTCCGCTGCGGTGGCGGACCTGCCGGCCGGCGCGTGCGGGTGAATTGCCGCTGCGCTGACGGAGAGGCTTGCGGCGCTTCGGTGAACTCGAGCGGAGGTTTCGGCTCCTGGGGCGGAGCAGGGGGCTCCTGCGGCAGCGTCAGTCTCGATTCTTCACGCGGCTTGGGTTCGTCGCGGAGCTTCGCCTCGTCGCGGAACTTGCTGTCGTCGCGGAACTTGCTGTCGTCGCGCGACTTCGTCTCGTCGCGTTTCGCCTCGCCGCCGCCGAGCGCGGCCTCGCGCTTGCGCTGCTCGGCCTTGAGCCGCTCGGCCAAAGAGGTTCGCTTGGGAAGTTCAGGGGCTCGATCGGCGGGCGCGTCGGCCTGCTTCTCTTCCCTGCTTTTCATCATCGCTTCTAGGGGATTAGGACGTTCGTCCTTCGATTCCGGTGCCTCCGCCCCCGTCGACTTTGCTTGCTCTTGCGCCATCACGCATCCTCGCGACCGACAGAACTCATGAGAGAATTTGCGCGCCCCACACGAAATACCGGCAACGACTGGCGCGGAGCGTCGTATTAGGACCCGTTAAACTTCCGGGACATAGTATCCGGAACGGCCCCTGACGCATTTCCCCCTCTCCCATCATCGTTAACGAATTTTTAGGGCTAAAAAAAGTTTAATCGACTGTTATGGTTGACGGCAAATAAGACTTTAATTTTACTCAAGAATCGTTCTGGCTAGAGGGCTCAAATCACGACGGAGATAAAGCCTGGTTGCAAGGATGTAACGGTCTTTCAGGGGCTTACCGCATCACAACATTGCCCAAAGTCGTTCCGCCCTGCACCTAAAAAGCGTCCCATTCAGGTTGTTTACAGGACTAGCCAAGAGAAAGCCGATGCGAGGGAGAAAAGCGGCATGGCAAGCGAGCTCGCAACGTGGGGTGTAGCGGAGCAGTCTCAGGAATCGCGTAGGGCGTCGTCGAGACCGGTCGATCTTGTCCATCTCTCGCGCTTTACTCTCGGCGAGCGTGAACTTGAGCGGGAAGTGCTCGAACTCTTCTGCTCGCAGTCCCTTCTCTACATCGAGCGCTTGCGTCACGCGAAGTCCGACCAGGACTGGAAGGATGCCGCCCATTCGCTCGTGGACTCGGCAGGCATGATTGGTGCCTGGCGCGCACGGGAGGCAGCCGAGCGGGCCGAGGCGCTGTCCGGCGATGCTTTCGACCGGCTGCGCAATATGCGTCTTGCCGAGGTCGAGTCCTCTGTGCGCGAGGCAGAAGACTATATCGACTGCCTGCTCAAGGACCGCTGATCCGACGGCCCTGAGATAAAGCACCGCAAGGTGCTGGAGTCTCTTCCTCAATTGCCCTATAGAGCACGGGCCGCGAGCGGGCACGCCTTCTCGCGCCTAGATCTTCGGGCGCGAGCGTCAACCGCTGTCCGGAGACCCCGAGATTGAGTACCCGCCCTAAACAGCCAGTGTCATGGCCAGGATCACTTTTATTCAGAACGACGGGACGGAGCGCGTCGTCGAGGCTGAGCCCGGCATGACAGTAATGGAAGCCGCGGTGAAGAATGGGATCGTGGGCATCGCCGCCGAGTGCGGTGGCGCGTGCGCTTGCGCGACCTGCCACGTCTATGTCGACGATGCCTGGCGCGAGGCGACCGGTCAGCCCGAGCAGATGGAGGAAGACATGCTCGACTTCGCCTTCGATGTAAGGCCGTCGAGCCGGCTCTCCTGCCAGATCAAGGTCACCGATGCGTTGGATGGCCTTGTCGTCCGCATTCCCGATAAACAATTCTAAAGCCAGCCATGACCGATGACGTGATCAAGACCGATGCCGTGATCATTGGCGCAGGCCCCGTCGGGCTGTTCGCCGTGTTCGAGCTCGGCCTCGTCGATATCAAGGCCCACGTAATCGACATTCTCGATCGGGCCGGAGGCCAGTGCGCCGAGCTCTATCCCGAGAAGCCGATCTACGACATCCCTGGTCTGACCATCGTCACCGGGCAGGAGCTGACCGACCGGCTTATGGAGCAGATCAAGCCGTTCGGAGCACAGTTCCATTTCAGTCAGCGGGTGGACAGCCTCGAGCGGCTCGACGGCAGCTTCAGGCTGACCACCGATCTCGGCAAGACTTTCGAATGCAAGATCGTGGTGATCGCGGCCGGCGGTGGATCCTTCACGCCGAAGCGGCCACCGCTTCCCGGCATCGAGCGCTATGAGGACAAGTCCGTCTTCTACTCGGTGCGCAAGATGGAGAACTTCAGGGGCCGCGACGTGCTGATCGTGGGCGGGGGCGATTCCGCGCTCGATTGGACGCTGAACCTGGAGCCCGTCGCCAAATCTTTGACGCTGCTGCATCGCCGCGGCGAGTTCCGCGCCGCGCCGGACTCGGTGCGCAAGATGTTCGAGCTGGTCGAGAAGGGCGATATCAGCTTCAAGCTCGGTCAAGTCACCGAGCTGCACGGCGAGGACGGCAAGCTCACCTCGGTGACGGTGAAGGGGCCGGACGGCTCCACGTTCGAGCAGAAGACCGAGGTCATGCTCCCCTTCTTCGGGCTCACCATGAAGCTCGGCCCGGTGGCCGATTGGGGCATCAATCTCCACGAGAACCTGATTCCGGTCGACACGGCGAAATTCGAGACGAGCGAGAAGGGCATCTTCGCCATCGGCGACATCAACACCTATCCCGGCAAGCTGAAGCTGATCCTGTCAGGCTTCCACGAGGCCGCGCTCATGGCGCAGCAGGCCTATCACTACATCTATCCCGACAAGAAGCTCGTCTTCCAATACACGACATCGTCGTCGAGCCTGCAGAAGAAGCTCGGCGTGAAGTAGCCATCCCTAGACTCGCGGCTCGTCATGCCCGGACTTGTTCCGGGCATCCAATAGGGCGGCTCAACCAATTCGGCCCCAGGGACTTGTCCGACTCACGATTGGATTGCCCGGGACAAGCCCGACAATGACGAATCTAGCGCCGAGACTGGAAGCCGTTAAGCCAGGGTGCGGTAGAGCGCGACCTCGTAGGGGCTGAGCAATTTCAGCTTGAGCCGCTCGATGGGCGGGACCTCGAGCCGGGTGAACACGCCGCTATTGTCGATGAGGTCGGTCGCGATCGGATCGATGAGGATGAGGTAGAACCTGCGCGGGTGCTTGCGGTAAGACACGACGAGGTTATGCAAGACCTCGGCGAACAGCTCGCGCGAGAACGGATTGAAGAAATAATGCACCGACTCGCCGTCCGGCGGCCCGAGCGCGCTCGCATCTTCCAGCACGCATTCGACGTTGCGGCATTGCATGCGGCTGCGCGGATATTGCGCGATGTTCATGACCGCGTCGTCGTGCAGCTCCTCGGCGAACTCGATGCCGCCGATGGCGGCGAACGGATGCTCCGAGGCGAGCAGCAGGACGCGCCCCTTGCCCGCGCCGTAATCGACGAAGGTGAGCTTCGAGAGATCGTAGTCGATCGCGGCGATCGTCCACTTGACCACGGCGCAAGGGCTCGGCCGGTAATCATGCCCATGCGCTTTGTGGGGCCCGCGTATGCTTAGACTATCGAGAGAGACGGGTGTCTTGGTCGGCTTGAAGAACAGCGTCTCGGTCGGTGGATCGAGCACGCGGTTGTGCAGCCAGAATAGATAATTCTTGTAGTCCTGCTTCAGCCGCTCGGGCTTGGTGCGCTCTTTCAGCCTGGCGCCGGTGCGCTCGAGCTCGGGCAGAACGGTGTCGCGGCCGATCTCTGCCGCGCGCGCTAGCCCGACCTTGCTGGCGGCGACTGCTGACTCAGTCGCGTGCTTGGTCTGCTGAGCGGCATTGTCGGCGAGCTTGGCAATGCGCTCGGCGGCGCGGCTCTTCAACGCATCGTTTCTGAGCGCGCTGACTTTGGACAATGCATCGGAAAGCGACGCGCTCTTCGGCGAGGGCGCGGCTTGTTTCGGCTGCGTCTTGTTCGACCTATGGGGCACGACTGACATTATATCCCCCGTGCTCGCGCAAAGATTGGGCAGCTTTGGGAGCAAAGCAAGCGCTTTTTGTGACTCTCCCACGCCTCCCATCCGCGGCATCGCCGCAAATGTGCTATCCTCTTGATTCGCGCGGACGAGTCGCGCGCGCCAGCACTCACCCAAGGCGGGGGACGGACCGGTGCAGGCAGAGGAATTCCATCACTCGATCAGGCCCGGCCTCGTCATCATGCTGCCGAGGCTGATGCGCTTCGCCGACTTGCTGGTCGGTGCGCGGCATGAAGGGAAGGCGCTTCTCCAGCGCGCGCTTCACCGCATGCTTGCCGAGGAGCATCGCTACACGCGCGGCGTGGCGCTCGACGTGTGGGCCTTCGGCGAGATCTACCGCCATTGGCTCGACGAGCTTCGCGAGCACGTCAATCCAATGGGCCAAACCAGTATTGAGGATGAGACCTTCGGCCACCTGTTCGGAGAGGAGGGCGAAGAGATCGACACGACGACCGCGAGCTTCATCGGCGATCTGCCGCCACAGCAGCGCCTCACTCTGCTTCTCGTCTATGGCGAGAAGCTCGATCATGCCGATGCCGGCCACGTGCTCGATGTGCCCGCCGACACCATCGCCGTGCGTCTCGTGCGCATCACCGCCGCTTTCGCCGACTGGCTCGGCCAGTACGAAGACCAAACTTGCGGGGCGAGCGGCGAAACGTTCTATCCGGAAGAGCCGAGACTCTCATGACCGAGCTCAGCGACGAACTGCTGGTGGCTTATGTCGATGGGCAGCTCGAGCGAAAGCAATCGCGCGCCGTGGAGAGGGTGCTCGATCAGGATGACGTGATCGCCCAAAGAGTCCATGCGCTCAAGAACGCGCACAGCCGGCTCGAAGCTGCCTTCGAGGCGATCCTCGCGGGCGAAGAGGCCATCGTGGCGCCGCCGCCCACGCCGCAAGGTCCCGGCGTCTTCCTCACCTGGGCGTCTGCAGCCAAGATCGGACTTGCCGGCGCCGGCCTCGTCGTGGCGCTCGGTTTTGCCGTTGCCGGCTACGGGTGGCCTCTTGTGTTGCCGAACTTTGCCGGCAATCGCTCTGAACCCGCCGAGGTCGAGTGGACCGGAAGTGTGCCGTCAGTCTGGCAGGACGATGTGGTGCGCGCACAAGCGCTGCTCGGCCGCGAGAGTCTCACCGTCAGTCCGGAGGGTCAGGCAAACCAGGATCTCATCGGCTTTCAACTCGCGCAGGCGGTCGGTCCAGAACTCAAGCTGCCCGACCTCACGGCGCAGGGATTCCGTTTCATGCGGGGGCAGCTCCTGCGCGCGGGCGATGAACCTGTGGCGCAGCTTCTCTATCTCGGCGCGAGCGGAGCGCCGCTTGCGCTATACGCGAAACAAGGGGAGGGCGCGGCCGAACGCGACTTCAGATCGTATGGCGTGATCGGCAGCGTGAGCTGGTCTGAGGACGGCATCGTCTATCTGCTTGCCGGAGAGCTTAATGGCCCCCGCCTGACGCAGCTCGCCGACGCGATCAAAGCGCAGGCCGACGCTCCCAAGCCTTCGGCGCCGAAGGTGGCAGGCCCGGCGAAGACGCCGCCATTGCCGACGCCGCGTCCATCGAAGAAATAACTATCGAGCGAAGCGCGCGGTCGGCGAATAGTCGCCGGCGAGGTAGCGGTTGAGATCGCTCCTGATCGCCGCGAGCCGCTCCTTGGTGCAATAGCCGTTATCGTTCTTGATGGTGTCGAGCACCGACTGGCGTGTGTAGTCGTAGGCCTTGGCGATCTTGTCGAGCTGCTCCGGTGGCATGCCGAAGCGTTGCTCCGAAGCAAGAAAATCTGTTCGCAGCTGATCGGCGTTGAACACGAAGCCGCAATGGGTGGCGCGCGCCGAGGTCCAGCCCACTTGGATGGGAGCCGCGAGCGGATCTTGGGGCGAGACGTTGCGCGCCTCGACTTCGCTGGCCGCTCCTTCCTTGGGGCCGCGCAGGCGATCGACGGTGCTGCCGACCGTGCTGCAGCCGGCGAGCAGTGCGACGAGCAATGCCCAGGCGATGCAGGCCCCAGCGCAAGTCCTTATCCCCTGCTTTGTCCCTCTCATGGCGGGCGATCTTATCCACCATGCGAGAGGCGCTAAAGAGGCGACAAATCCTCGCAAATAACCTCAATTGCGAGCAGGCAATCGCAGATAAATCGCAAGGAACTCGCGCGTAAAAGCGAGCGAAAACGAATTGTGAATTGGGCCCAAAAAACAGGAAAGGCGGAGCTTTGCGGCCCCGCCTCCCTGTGCGATGTCGAGCCTCTCGCCCGTTCGGGACGATCAGTCGGCGATCGCCGAGACCTTTCGGTCTCTTGATCACGCGCTCGGCCCC
>JBKPSQ010000219.1:0-3630 GCA_046735075.1 Pseudomonadota bacterium | reverse complement strand
CAACGGACGGTGGCTGACGAACCTGACGCGGAGCTGTGGGCAATCCTCGCGAAGTCGGAAGTCACGGAAGCCTGTGTGTTCGTCACCACTGACTGCGTGCAACTGCACGGTGGCGTCGGATTCACCTGGGACTTCGATCCGCACATTTTTCTCAAGCGGGCGCGCCTGAATGAAGTGTTGCTCTTGGCGAACACCGCGTTGCGCGATCAGGCCGCCGCTGCACTGGCCGCCATTACGGCGACCGGGCGTTCCGCGCTGGAGCTTGAACTATGAGCATTCTTGACGCGCAGCACGACCTGTCCGCCTTCCGCCAGTCAATCCGCGACTGGCTCGCCGAGGTCGTGCCCTCTGACTGGAAAGCCCGCATGGCTCGGGCCTCGAATGAGGAGTACACCGCGTTCCAGCGCTGGTGGATGGCCGAGCGGAGCAAGGTTGGTCTCGCCATTCCGCACTGGCCGAAAGAGTATGGCGGCGCGGGGCTTTCACAACGCCACCTGATCGCTGTTGCCGATGAGATGGCACGCGCTGATGCGCCGCAGAACCGGCTGTTCACCATCTCGCTGATCCATATGCCCGGCACGTTGCTGCCGCACGGCACTGAGGCGCAAAAACGCCGCTATCTGTCAGGCGTGGCCAAGGGCGAAGTCTGGTGCCAGGGCTTTTCCGAGCCGAACTCCGGATCGGACCTGGCCTCGTTGCGATGCCGCGCGGTGCGGGATGGCGATCACTATGTGATCAACGGGCAAAAAATCTGGTCGTCGAATTCGATGTACGCCGATCACTGCCTGCTGCTGACACGGACCGATCCGAACGCTCAGAAGCATCGCGGCATCACCTACTTCATCATGGACATGCGGTCTCCAGGCGTGGAGGTGCGGCCGATCCGGCAGGCCAACGGTCGAGCGGAGTTCGGCGAGCTGTTTCTGACAGATGTCCGCATTCCGGCCGAGAACATGATCGGCGCAGAGAACAACGGATGGCGCGTGGCGCAGGCGACTCTCGCGTCGGAGCGCGGCGTTATCTCGTTCGAAGGCGGCGAGCGTCAGCGCTACGAGATCGAGGCGTTTTACCGCAACGCGCTGAAGGTCGGCGCCGCGTGGTTGCGTGATGCGCAACTGCATCGTGAGTTCGTCAGTTTCCTTGCGGAGATGCAGGCGGCACGGCGCCTGTTGCGGCGCGTGCTGGAGGAACGTGAGAGGCAAGGCGCATCAGCCAGTGTCCTGCCGTCAATCGTCAAGCTTTCCTCGACTGTCCTGCGCCAGCGGATCTGCTCTTTCATGGTTCGGATCAGTGGCGTGGACGGCCAGGCGTTCGCAATGCTGGCCGAGGAGCCGTTCGGCAGCCCGATGTTCGACTTCATGAGTGCGTTCTCCGGCACGATCGCCGGTGGAACGAATGAGATCCAGCGCAACATCGTCGCGGAGCGTGGCCTGGGCATGCCACGGATCTGACGGCACATGGCACTCGAAATTAAATCGGTCGACAGCCTGGTCGGCACACCGATTTCGTATGCCTATGCGGTCAAGGCTGGTCGCTGGGTGTTCCTTACCGGACACGAGGCGTTCGACTGGGGAACAGGCGCAATCGACGCGAGCGTGATTGGCCCCGCTGGGTTTCCGGCCTACGGCACCCGCCACCCAAGCCGCCGCGAGGCGGATTTCGTGCTGCAGCGGATGACGAACGTGCTGCGCGAGCACGGTACGGACTTGTCGCATGCGATCCGGCTTGACCAATACTACCCAAATCCGCGTGCGGTGGCCGCCTATCACCTGTCGCGGCACGAACATTTCGGCGATTACATCCCGCCGAGTACTTCGGTGGTCATGCAACGCCTGTTCGGCGCTGGCTCGACAATTTCGACCTCGCTGATTGCGGTGATGCCGGAGCCTGGCCGGGAAATCCGCAAAGTGTATCCGCCTGGCGTCGCTTCGGCGCCAAGCTCAGGCTTCGTCCCGGCAGTCGTGTGCGACGAGTTTGTTTTCGTCGCGGGGCAGATGGCACATAACCCCGGTACGGGTCTCGACCCGCGCGCGGTGGTACCGGATCACGCGGCTTGGGCCGGCATCCCCATCCGCCGCCAAACAGAGTTTCTGATTGAGCACAAGCTGAAGCCGGCGCTTGAAGCCGCCGGGTCGGCACTGGGACAATCGGTCAAGGCGCAGATCTATCTGGCCGATATCGCCGACGCGCCGGATTGCCTCGATGTGTGGAACCAGCATTACGCTGGCATCCCGTGCGCTGTCACGGTGGTGCCGACCAAATCGTTTGCGACAGTGGGTGGCATCATCGAGATCAATCTGATTGCGCTGGTCAACGACGCGAAGCGCAGAAAGGAGGTGATCGAGGCCGATGTCCCCGCAATGGCGGCCTATGGACCGCACCTCAAGGTCGGCGAATTTTTCCTGCCGTCTGGTCTGATGGCGGTCGGGCGCGACGGCTGCATCATTGGCCGCGATGTCTCATCCTCCTTCGTTGGCCTCGCGCACGCGGGCTACACTCAAGCCGCCGCGCTATACAGCTATCTGGAAGCGCTGTGCCGTGCTGCTGGCACGGCAATGGACCGCCTGCTACGCGCGCAATACTTTGTCGCCGACGTCGCCGCGTTCTCGGGAATCGCGACGGCGTGGTCATCTCGCTACGGTAGCCGGCCGCAGCCGTTTCTCTGCGTCGAGACGCCATCTCCAATGCCGGCGCCGGGCTGCGCCCTGATTGGCGACTTTTGGATTTCGACAGCGGCGCCGTGACCAGCGGTAGATCGGCATGAACGGTTCCGGCGCTCGCCCGCTAACTGCGCTGTATCTCGCTGCGCCGTTCAGCATGGGCTACGTCGATTTCTACACTTTCCTGATGCCGCTTTACGCGCTGTCGCTCGGGTTTGACGCCGCCGAAGTGGGCATCCTGGTCGGCGCCCGCTCGATCATGGCCATGTTTCTGTCGATCCACATTGGCGTGCTGATGGACCGTTTCGGCACACGCAAGGTCACGCTGTTCTTTGTCTGGAGCAGCATGGTTCTGGCGCCGTTGTTTCCGCTGGTGCCATGGTTCTGGAGCTTGTTGGTCTTGCAACTGGTCAATGGCGCCGCAGTGTCGTTCGCCTGGTCCGGGGCTCAAACACTGATCGCGCAGTTGGCCAAAGGTGAGGCGCGCCATCTCGGCCGGTTTACCTTCTTCGCCCGGCTCGGTTCGACCACTGCGCCGCTGCTCGGCGGCGCGGTGTGGGATTTCGGCGGCACCTGGCTGTCCTATATGGTCGGCGTCGTATGGGGCGGCGTGCTGATCGTCGCTGTGCTGTGCGCCCCCGAGGCTGAGTTCTTCGCCTCGCCACACGAAGAAGGTGCGGCGCGCGCCCGGTTCCGCGCCCGCGATGTCTGGCCTCGGCTTTCGGACTATGGGGCCTCGCTTATGCTGCTTGCGATTCCGGCGATCGCCCTGTCGCTGACAATTATGGCGATGCGGAATAGCACCTACAGCATCCAGACATCGGTCTATGTTGTTTATCTCAAGCAGGTGGGGCTGGTAGGCACAACAATCGGCGTGCTGTTCTCGGCGGCTGAAATAGCCAGCGGGTTTGGAGCGCTGTTTGCCGGGCGCGCCATGGGTCTCGGCAACGCGCAGCGCACGATGCTGAGT
>JBKPSQ010000218.1:0-34341 GCA_046735075.1 Pseudomonadota bacterium | reverse complement strand
GCAATATACCGCGACCGGGGATATGAGCATGATCTGGTATTTCGGGCCACGCTCCGGCACGCTCACGATCAGCGACTTCGACAACAAGACGTTCTCTGGCCGCATGGATGCTCCCGGAAGGCTCGCGGCCAACGTGTTTTCCGGCGCTCTTGTGGGAAGCGACCATTTGGTGGGTGCCGCCAATGGCGCGTTTGTAGGCTCGCCAGGGCCTGGGATCACGCCTCAGGGCGTGATCGGCAATTTCGGCGTTGCCAATTCGACTTGGCAAGCGACGGGCATTTTCGGAGGTACAGCGGTCCCGCATGGCAACTAAGCCTTAGCCTTGCCGGGCCCCTGCCCCGACACCATATGAGCCCCGTCACGTCGCGGACGGGGAATCATGCCGAAATCGCTGGCATTTCCGGGCCTGGCCTCAGCCGCAGCAGCCTGCGCTACGGTGGTTTCCGCCGCCTTGCCCTGCCTTCTCTCAGTCGATAGCTCACACGCTGCCGACAAAGTCGGCGTCGCCGCCGCCGTCACCCCGCAGGCCTCGAGCAAGCCTCCCGGACAGGACACCCGCACGCTCAAGATCGGCAACTCCGTCGTCTATAACGAGCGGATCGATACCTCGTCCTCCGGCGTGGTGCAGGTGCTCTTGATCGACGGCTCGACCTTCACCGTCGGGCCAGGATCGAGCCTCGTCATCGACAAGTTCGTCTATAACCCGGCAAGCGGCCAAGGCTCACTGGTCGCGAGCTTCTCCAAGGGCGCGCTCAGATTCGTCGGCGGCAAGCTGTCGAAGCAAGAGCGCGGCATCGCGGTGAAAACGCCGGCCGGCGCCATCACGGTGCGCGGCGGCATCTTCCAGGCGTGGATCGGCGGCGCCAACAAGGCGGTGATCGCCTTCACCTTCGGCAAATACCTCACGCTGGCGCGCGGCGGCAGTGTCTTCACGTTGAACCGCACCGGCATGCTGTTCGCCATCAACGGGCCTGGACGGCCGGAGATACGCGCGACGACTGCCGCAGACACGAACTTCATCGTCGCCAAGGTCTCGGGAAAGAAGGCGAAATACGTCGGCAAGACCATCGTCGCGAAAGGACAGCGCTGGCCTTACTACTATGGCATCCAGCCGACCGGCCGTTATCCCGATCAGCCTTTCATCAGGGAGCTCTATTACAATGGCGCCGCCGGCGACATCGCCAAGGCGGGCCTCCGAGCCGTGCCCGTGCCGGTCGTCACGCCTCCGCCCGTGATTGTTCCGACCCCCACGCCGATCGTGCAGCCCGAGCTGCCGCCTGCGCCACCACCTCCTCCACCGCCTGCGCCAACTCCGACGCCAACGCCCGTGCCCACGGTGCCCCCCATCGATGTCGGGCCGAACCTCAGGTGATGCGCGCAGCGTGAGCCGCCCCTTGTCAGAGCGGCTGCGACAACCCAGATAGGGTGTCCGCCCGTCAAGCCTGCGCCATATCTGCTTTCAGTCTATCGACCTCATCGTTTCACCGCTGCTTGCCGAGCGCTAAGATCGACCTGCCGAAATTCTCGTGAGGCCAGCGTTAAAGGTTGGCGATGCGTGATCCGAAAAACCAAATGTGGGCCGAGGCGTGCACCCTGCTTAAGCAGGCCGAGCAGCTGCATCGGCAGTTCTTCGAGCCCGCGCGCGGCGGAACGAGGACTGCCCGATGGGAGCCCCCCCTCGATGTGTTCGAGACCGAACGGCAGCTTTGGATCATTGCCGCGCTGCCAGGCGTTGCGCCCGAGGCGGTATGCGTCGAGGTCGAAGGGCAGACGCTGCTCATCGCCGGTACTCGCCCTCTGCCGTCGCCCGGTAGGAATGCCAATATATTGAGGTTGGAGATCCCTTACGGCCGCTTCGAGCGGCGTATCAAGCTGGCGCCGAGTTTGCGGCTTGCCGAACGGGAGCTCCTGCATGGTTGTCTCGTGCTCACCTTCAGCAAGCTGGGCTGAGCCGAAATCCGAGTCGTAAGTCATGAACGATAGAGAACCAGTCCCGCATTCAGCGGAAGCCCCACAGCGGCCTCCCCAGACGAGCGAGGCCGCCGCACAAGCCGCGCGCTCATCGAGCGATGCTCCTCAGCTCGACCTGCCGCAGGGCGCGGTCATCCTGCTGCCTACGCGCAACGCCGTGCTTTTTCCCGGCATCGTGGCGCCGCTCACGCTCGGCCGTCAGCAATCGATTGCCGGCGCGCAGGCCGCGGCTAAGGCCGACAAGGCGGTCGGCGTTCTACTGCAGAACGACCCGTCCATCGACGCGCCAGGGCCAGAGCATCTTCATCGCGTCGGCACCGTCGCCGAGATTCTGCGTTATGTGACCTCGCCTGACGGCAATCATCACCTCGTTGCGCGCGGGCGGCGGCGTTTCCGCGTGATCGAGTTCCTGCCCGGCTATCCTTACCTCGTCGCCCGTGTGGACGAGATCGGCGAGGCGGAAGTCTTTTCGACCGAACTCGCCGCACGTATGCATCAATTGAAGGAGCGCGCGCGTGAGGCGATCTCGCTTCTGCCCAACATGCCGGCAGAGATTGCGACCGCGATCGAGCAGATCCAGTCGCCGTCGGCGCTTGCCGATTTCATCGCCAATGTCTCCGACCTGACCCCTGCCGAGAAGCAGGACCTGCTCGAGACCTTCGACGTGTCCGAGCGGCTCGACAAGCTGCTGCGCTATCTCGCCCAGCAGATCGAGGTGTTGCGCCTATCGAAGCAGA
Organism: Pseudomonadota bacterium; assembly: GCA_046735075.1. Taxonomy (GTDB): domain Bacteria; phylum Pseudomonadota; class Alphaproteobacteria; order Rhizobiales; family Methyloligellaceae; genus Methyloceanibacter. The sequence continues at coordinate 31,633 of JBKPSQ010000218.1, read as the reverse complement.
TCGGCGAGCAGACGCAGGAATCGCTCGCCGGCCGCCAGCGCGAGCACATTCTGCGCGAGCAGCTTCGTCAGATTCAGAAGGAGCTTGGCGAGGGCGAGGAAGGCCAGGCCGAGATCGCCGAGCTACGCGAGGCGATCGACAAGGCCGGCATGCCTGAGGAGGCCGAGAAGCAGGCTCGCAAGGAGCTGAAGCGGCTCGAGCGCATGCCCGAGGCGTCGGCCGAGCACGGCATGATCCGGTCCTATCTCGACTGGCTGATCGAGCTCCCTTGGTCGAAGGCCTCCGACGACCGCATCGACATTGCCGAGGCGCGGCGCATCCTCGATGAGGACCATTACGGCCTGCCCAAGGTCAAGCAGCGCATCCTCGAATATCTCGCGGTGCGCAAGCTGAAGCCCGAAGGCAAGAGCCCGATCCTCTGCTTCGTCGGCCCTCCGGGTGTCGGCAAGACCTCGCTTGGGCAGTCGATCGCGCGCGCTATGGGGCGGAAGTTCGTCCGCTTGAGCCTTGGCGGCGTGCATGACGAGGCGGAGATCAGGGGCCATCGGCGGACCTATATCGGGGCGCTCCCCGGCAACGTGATCCAGGCGATCCGGAAGGCCGAGACGCGCAACCCCGTGATGATGCTCGACGAGATGGACAAGCTCGGCGCGAGCTTCCACGGCGACCCGTCGGCTGCGCTCCTCGAAGTGCTCGATCCGGAGCAGAACTCGACCTTCCGCGACAACTACCTCGCGGTGCCGTTCGATCTGTCGCGTGTCATGTTCATCGGCACGGCGAATGTGCTCGACGCCATCCCCGGCCCGTTGCGTGACCGCATGGAGGTCATCGAGCTCCCCGGCTACACCGAGGACGAGAAGGTCGAGATTGCCAAGCGCTACCTCGTGAAGCGGCAGCTTGCAGCCACCGGCTTGACGGCTGATCAGGTCGAGGTCACCGAGCCCGCGATCCGCGCCATCATCAGCGACTACACGCGCGAGGCTGGCGTGCGCAATCTCGAGCGCGACATCGGCGCCATCCTGCATCATGCGGCGATGCGCATTGCCGAAGGCAATGCTCAGCGCATGAAGATCGAGCCCGAGCAGTTGCACGGGATCCTGGGTGCCCGGCGCTTCGAGAGCGAGGTGGCGATGCGCACGAGCGTGCCCGGCGTCGCGACCGGGCTTGCCTGGACGCCGACCGGCGGCGACATTCTGTTCGTCGAATCCGCGCGGGTGCCCGGCAGCGGCAGACTGATCCTCACCGGCCAGCTCGGCGAGGTGATGAAGGAGAGCGCGCAGGCCGCGCTCAGCCTGGTCAAGGCGCGCGCCTCCAAGCTCGGCATCGACCCTGCCTCGTTCGACAAGTCGGACATCCACGTTCACGTCCCGGCCGGCGCCATCCCCAAGGATGGGCCGAGCGCAGGCGTCGCCATGTTCACCTCGCTCGTGTCGCTGCTCACCGGCCGCACGGTCAAGAGCGATACGGCCATGACCGGCGAGATCTCGCTGCGTGGGCTGGTGCTGCCGATCGGCGGGGTCAAAAACAAGGTGCTGGCGGCGGTGCGCGCCGGCATCACCACCGTGATGCTGCCCGAGCGCAACAAGAAGGACTACGAGGACGTGCCCGAGCAGGCGCGCAATGCCGTCCGCTTCGTCTGGCTGTCAACGGTCGATGACGCCATCGCCGCGGCGCTTGAGCCTGCTCGAGCGCAAGCGGCCGAGGCGTTTGCCGCCTCGGACGATCAGCGCCGCGCCGCCAGCGGTTAAAATTGCCGGCCCGCTAGCGTTGCACGTCGAATATGATTTCCGGCGCCTCGCCTCTCACAATGGATTCATGGAGGTCCCTATATGGCGCATTGAGCGGCATAAGCTTCATGCTCTCTGGTAAGAAAGGCTGGGCGGCAGAGTAGTTTATCAACGCCCGAGACAACTGGAGAGAATAGTCGAGAGACGTAAATCCCGTTGTGTCGCCGCAAGGCACGCTATCGCTCGGTTGTTTACCAAAAGCCTCCCCAGCCTTGATATTGCGAAACCAGCACTTGGCGTGGTCCCAATCATCCTCTTGTCGCGGAGTCAGACTGACTTTCTGCTCAAACATCGCCGTTGAGTGACAGCTGAGACAGGACGAGATGGAATTGTCTACCGGGCCGTTCATGCGCCCTCCCCGGCGAAAGGGCCGTCCTAGCTGGGCATCATACAGGACAATGCTCTCCCTCGGCTTCGTCCGAGAAGCCGCCTGGTCGCTAAGGTCAGGATCGTTGCCCCACATAAGACCCACGGCTCTGAGCTTGCGCCAGCTATTCGCCTGACTGCTGTTGGGATCAAATATAAATGTTCCAAATACCTATCCCGTTGTTTTGTCTGCGCGGCTATCGCGAACGGCCACATCGAATTGCAAGAGCCTCAGTCTCGCGATCGTGCGCGGGTTAGTGGTTAGCGCGCACCCTCTGCCATCGACGGGCTGCGGTGCGTTGATTGACGCGTCCCATTCGGGCGCCCCGCGAACGATGCTCGTATCCTGTTCGTTCGCCTCCGTGAGGAGCACCTTTGCAACAACGGTACCTACGGGAAATCGCGCCTCAGCCATATTGGGCGGCGTTGTGCCATCGCCGAACACTTGATGCAGCGTATATCCGCCGAGAGGATTGTAGAAACCAACTGCCCAGGCCTGTGTGCATCTTTTATGATTGGGCCCGAGCTCACTAGCTAACGAGTTGCGTTCTCTGGTCAGGCCGTGAACGAACTCGCGCCCGTTTCCGTGCTGAACCATCCACGGCACATGGTACCAATGCCGGACGGAATTATCTTGCACTCAACGAGTTCGGATCCTGGCCTTCAAACACGTAATCCAGCACTGTGTTGAGATAGCGCTCAGGTTCAGCCGTAAAGTCGATCTGCTCCCAGGGCCTCGCTTCAGAAGAGGGCATAGTGTTTGGAAAATCAAAGCTGGGTTCGAAGATTGGACCAGTCCAATCCGAAGGAGGAGGATTCTTGGCGGGCTCCCATCCGGGTGGTGCTTGCGCGCTGGCTTCCGCAGACGCTGCCAGGAGAAGTGCCATTACCCCAAATATTGGGCCGGCACGCGCGCGGACGTTGCCTTGACGATTCGAGCGCCGGAAAAACCATTCCAGGACCGCGCGGTAAGATTTCATCGATCTCTCCAGCGCCAAAAAAAACACGCGATGCGTGTAGAATTTACTATCACAATTAACATGCCTAGTGTGGGAAATTAGGGAGACGCGCTCAAGCTTAAAGGGCTCAGCTTCATCTCGTGGGCGCTTCCGGCGCGTTCTCAGAGCTTGCAGTACCGGCGAAGCCGAGCGCGAGGCAACAAGCCCAAGCGACCAATTCCGATCGCCCCCTCTCGCAACCCCCGCTTACTCGCGAGCCTTCTTGGCGAGGGTCTTTCCCATGTCCCACCAGCGGGCGAAGGGCAGCATGAAGGCGTCGGACATGTTGGACACCTCGACACCGTCCACTCCGGTCTCGGGGAATTCGCCGGGCCGCGGCCGCCATGCGGTGCCGAACATCACGTCGTAGAACGGGAACCACACCGCGAAGTTCTTGTTGCGGTGCTCGGGCCGTATCGAGTGGTGGATGCGGTGATATTGCGGGCTCGACAGCAGCCACCAGAATCTGCCGAAGCCCACTCTGATATCGGCATGCACGACGTAGGACCAAACCGTGGGCGCGAGAGCGATCCAGAAAATGGTTCGGTCCGGCAGCTCGAACAGCAGCATGATCGGGGTGATCATGAAGAATGGCGTCAGCAGATGCTCGACGAAATGCACGCGGTGGGTCGTCGTCACGTTGAGCGCCATGTCGGTGTGGTGCAGCATATGCGCCTGCCATAACACCGAGACAGTGTGCTGGCAGCGGTGGAACCAATAGAAGAAGAAATCGGTGACCAGGGCCTCGATCAGCATGGCCAGGACGACGAGCGGGAGCACGCCATGCGTATCGAAGTTGAGATTGAAGATGTTCTGGATGCCGAGCCAGCCCGTAATCGTGTCGGCGATGGCGATCTGAAGCGGAAAGATCGCGCCGACGAATACCAGCACCAGCGCGCTGTACGGAATGTTGAGAAAGCGATTGGAGTCTGGCTGCATCCGCGCCGGGATGAGCCGCTCCAGCGCGAAACCCAAAACCGCCATGCCAAACAGAATCTGCAAGCTGAAATCGTCGTAGAAACTGCCAAAGAAATCCGTGAAGTTCGAAAGCAACCGTTGGCTCAGTGCGCCAGCGGGTTCATCGCTATCGACGTTGGTCCAAGCAAAGCCGATCGCAGCCGCACTCATCAGCAGGAGTGCAAAGACCGCCGCAATGGAGCCCCATGGCGATCGCCGCCCCCCGCCCTGTAGCCGCGGCAGGAGCCTCCCCTCGCCCAATTGCAGCGGAGCTTCGACGATTTGATCCACCAGTGCCCGCTCCCGCTCCCTTACGTCGCGCGGCGGAGTCTGAGGGGCGGCGCGCCTCGCCGCAGGGCGAAAACGTGATTTCCGCTGCGCTCCGATCAGCCAACGAAATTGCCCACTCCCTACTTCTTCTGTTTATCGCCGTTGCGGATTATGATCCGAATCTGCGGGAGGGCGGTTCATGCGACTTTTGCTTGGCCTGATCTTGGGCGCGTTGTTCACGGTGGGTGGCGCCTACATCCTCGACTCACGAGCGGACGGCGTCCAGCAGCGGCGCATGGTCAATTGGGACGTGGTCGGCCAGAGGGTGGACGAGCTCACCGCAAACCTCCAGGTCATGTGGAATGACTTCACGCGCCAGATCACCGGACCGCCGTAAGTCTCGATTCCGCCTTCGAAATCCGGATTAGAATACGGTTTCGCCGCGCGGAAGTTCCGCGCGCTCGCTCGGTGTCGAGCTGGGTGCCGGTTGCCTTTCGCGTGGCACTCTTGACCTGTCTTTGGGAGCCGAGGATTTGTCGGTCGGCTCGGTCGGCTCTGCCGGCGCGGTTGAGGGCTTCTCTTTGGCGGCCTTCGGGTGGGAGCTCGTTTTCTCCGTGGAAGCTGCCCCAACCATGTTCATGCCCGTGAGGAAGGCTGCGCCACTGCCGATCACCGACAGAAGAGCGAGTGCCAGCAAGATGCGGCGAAGGCCCGGCCGCTCGCGCGTGTCCAGGCTAACACTTCGATTGATATAGGCGATGAAAGCACTCAGCAGGCCGGCCATGGCGCCGCCGCTGAAGAACATCAATGCCGCTGAGATCTTCGAATCGACGCTTCCTTCGGGCGCTGCCGCCAAGACTGCGAGCACCACGAGAGCGGCACCACCATTGAGGAGAACAAGGAAGGAAAGCGCCCGGCCGGCGAACCGGTTTCGCTCGCGTTCAATGAAAACGCGGTCGAGGAGCGGATCAGGCTGATTCGTAGCATCAAGCGGCATGGTGCCCATCATCATCCCCGTTTGGGCCGCATTGTGACGAGCAACGAGCGACCGCCAGTCAGAAGCGTCTGGCGGAGACGGAGGGATTCGAACCCTCGATACGGCTTTTGACCGTATAACGGTTTAGCAAACCGCCGCCTTCAGCCTCTCGGCCACGTCTCCGTCACAGCCCGCAAGCGCTTAGCATATTCGGGCGCGCCTGATAAACCGGCTTCTCGCCCGGCCTTGATAGCCTCTTTTTCAGCCCCGTGAAGGCCACAATCCCGTCTTCGCGATGGTCTTAGATGTGCTACCTTAAACGCCAAAATAACAGGGGGGTCACGTCGCGTGATGGGTGGGCACGCTTGCTCACTTAGGCTTTGGCTCACCGCATTTGCTGCGGGTTTTATCGCCTGCGCAGCGCCGTCGGCTTTCGCCGAGGAAGCAAGTTACTGCGTCACCTGCAAGAACCCAGATCAAACCTATGTCTGCCGCGTTACCGGCGAGGAGGCAACGCCGAGCGACGCGCTTAAGCTCTATTGCGTGATCAGAACCGCCAAGGAAGGCAATCACGCCTCCTGCTCGGCCGAGCGCAATGCGGCAGGCTGCCGTGGCATCGAGAAGGTCTATAGCTACGACGGACCCTCAATCCCGGCCGATGTCGCCTCCGATCCGCGTGTCCAGAACCTCGCCGATAAAGTGGACCGCGAACAAGGCCAGTTCGAGAAACCCAAGAGCAACGCGCCCCAGACCATGGTCGAGCTCACTGGGCGCGCGGCGAGCGCCACGCGCCAAGGCTGGCGCAATGCCCGTGCGCGGCTTGGCGGCTCAAGTGATGAGAAGCAGCCCCTGCCCGTTTCTCCTCAGGCTTCGAGCGGCGCCGAGGCTGTAACGCCACCGGAGAATCCCGGGACGCAACATGCAAGTAGGGCTAAGCGGGCGAGCTCGGCCGTTGGCGGTTTTGCCCGCAAGAGCTACCGCTGCCTCCGCTCCCTCTTCCGCCATTGCAGCGAGGAGACCACCAGCGCGCAGCCCATCCCGCAATAAGCTCGCGCTCCCTAGTTGATCCGGATCCACTCGCGGGCGAGCTTCTGCGCTTCGGCGATCTGCTCGCACGACATCTCGCGGGCGAGCTCGACCCTATAGGCCAGGGCCGCCGGGTTACCGCGCGAGGCTGAGAGATTGAACCACTTGTGGGCGACCACCAGATCAGCCGCCACGTCGCGCCCGGTCGCATAAAGCATTCCAAGCTCGAAAAGAGCGTCCCTGGCAGCCGTGAGCGACGCGAGCTCCACCTTCTCCACAGAAATGTCCATCCGTGCCATCTGTCATCCCCCTTGTAATCACCCATCCGACGCGCTTGGCGTCGTTGTCCCCTGATGCGTGTGATGATCGGACGGCACTTTCACCAAGTTCTGAATCGACGTGCTTAATGCGAATTCAGTGAATCTAAAATGCGTAGTAATCTTGGTTTAGATGCCAGGCAAATTTGCGGGAATTTTCGTTAATTTGCTTCCGACGCAATAATTCCTTGACCGTTCCGGCTCACCCGCGGGTAACCAAAATTCGTTTTCTCGTCGTTCGCTAGTGCGGGTCTTGGCTTACGTCGGCTGCGGCTTGGCCACTGCCACGACCCAGGACCAAGTTCGTTCGGCCGCTTTGCGGGGATAAGGCTGCCAGGAAATTTCGATCTGCTGTGGCGGCGCTCCGACTCGGGCTCGGATCCTGGCTAGCTCGCTTTGCGCCCCTTCGGGCACCTCTTCGGCCCCGCCTTTGCGCCATATCACCACGGCCTCAGACGTGAGGTCGGCCGGGCGGATCGGCGGCGCATAGCTTGGACGCTCGAGAGAGACAATCCTCGCGTCGGGAAACAAGCGGCGAAGATTGCCCGCGTCGTGCCGGTCCTCGGCGATGATGGTGCCTGAATGAAAGCCGCGCGCTTCGAGCGCCGCAGCGAGGCCGTCATAAGGCACCGCGACCCGGCACTTCCGGCACTCCGGACCCATGGCGTGAAGCAGATCACGAAGCCTCAGCGGCACCACAAGGACCGTGACGGAGAGCAGGATAGCCGTCAGCACCACGACTTTGCGTGCTGCATTCCCGCTTCGCTCCACCAAGGTCAGCAGCCAAAGAGGCGTCAGTAGGAAGAACGGGTGCATGTAGCGCTCGAGATAATGCGTGGCGCCCGTCAGCACCGCCCCAGCGATGAGCACAAAAAAGCCGCCGAGCGTGATGTGCAAAAGGAGCCGCGGCCAATCCGGCTTCTCTTCGTCCCACGCCGCTGGATTTATTCCGCGGCGGATTGCGATCCATCCCTGGGGCAGCATGCGTGGGAAGAGAACGGGTAGGATGAGGATGAGCGGAAATAGAAAGGCGAGCGGCGCGTAGATCGCCTTTCCAAGACCGATGCCAGTTGCCGCGAGCCGGCTGTGGGTCTTCGGCGCGACCGAGGAGTTATAGAGTCCAACGAGATCATGGCGCCCTTCAACCAGCCAATAGAGGAAGGGTGAGGCGACGAGGACGCCAGCCGCAATACTCGCAAGCATGCGCCAATTAAGCACCGGAGCGCGCAATGCGGGTTGCAGCAGTGCGCTCGCGAAAAGAACGAACAGGAATCCCGCGAAACTATATTTGCTGAGCAGCCCGAGGCCCGCGATCACGCCGAATAAAAGGTAATCGCCAGTGGAGCCGCGCTCAGCGATCCGCATGAAGGCCCACATCGAGCCCGCGACGGCGCACATCAGCGGCATGGTGTGCGTCACGCCTTCGTGCAGGTTCCAGCCGATCTGATAGAGCAGCAGCGGCGACAGCGCCGCCACGGCGGCCCACCGCTGATCGGCAAACAGCCGCTTCGCCACGAAGTAAAGAAAGACGAAGGTCGCGGTGAGGAAGCCGTATTTGATGATGAGGAAGCTCAGCAGCGTCGGGCCGGTGAGCTGCTGCACGAGCCAAACGAGCCAGTCGTGCAGGGGCGGTTGCCGCACCACGTAGCCAGCCTGGAGCGTCTGGGCGACAATATTGGCGGTAACGTCGTCCTGCGGCAGGTTGTCGGAAATCGCAAGCCGCATGCCCGAATAGACGAGCCCGTAGGCGAGTCCGATAGACAGGACCCCCCAAAGATTCCAGGGCCAGGATGGACTCTCAGCCTTAAGCGTGATGCGATCGGCCGTTGATGCCTCAACGGACATTGGTTCTCCCCGCACTGCCGTCCGGCGCGGACCGGAACGAACAAGATTAGGGGGTGCTCATGTCAGTTTGGCGTCGGGCTAACCGCCTCTACCTGCGGTTGATTGGCGCGGTCGCCGGCTATGGCAGCAGCACGGTCGAACCCGTCGTCATCCTGGTTTCAAGGTCGCGGTGGGCCTTTGCCACGTCGGCGAGCGCATAGGTCTGATTGATGGCAACCTTGACCTTGCCGTCGGCCACGACCTCGAACAAATCGTTGGCGGTGGCGACCAGATCCTTGCGCGTCGCGGTGTAGTGCGGCAGCGAGGGACGCGTGGCGAAGAGAGAACCCTTCTGAGAGAGCAGCGTGATCTTGAACTCAGGCACTGGCCCAGAGGACTGGCCGAAGCTCACCCACATGCCGAGAGGCTTGAGGCAATCGAGAGATCCCGGGAAGGTGTCCTTGCCGACCGAATCGTACACCACGTCGACGCCCTCGCCTTTGGTGTAGTCCTTCACCTTGGCGACAAAGTCCTCCTCGCGGGTGTTGATCACGTAATCGCATCCATGGGCGCGAGCGATCAGGGCCTTACCGGCAGATCCCACCGTGCCAATCACCGTCGCGCCGAGCGACGCCGCCCATTGGCAGGCGATTAGGCCGACGCCGCCGGCGGCGGCATGAAACAGAAGCGTGGTGCCGCGGCCGACCTCATAGGTGCGGCGCAGGAGATATTGCGCAGTCATGCCTTTCAGCATGATCGAGGCGGCGACCTCGTCGCTGATACCCTTCGGGATCTTGATCACGCGGTCAGCAGGGACAAGGCGCTCCTCGGCATAGGCGCCGATGAGGCCGGCGTAAGCGACACGGCGGCCGACCTTGAGATCGCGGACGCCTGGGCCGACCGCAGTAACCACGCCAGCCCCTTCAGAGCCGGGAATGAACGGTAGCGATTGAGGGTAATGCCCGGTGCGGTGATAGACGTCGAGGAAATTCAGCCCGATCGCGGTCTGGCGAATCTTCACCTCGCCGGGGCCAGGATCGCCGACCTCGATCCTTTCCCATTTCAGGACTTCTGGCCCGCCGTGTTTGTGGAGTCGGATCGCGTGCGTCATGCGATCCCGAGCTTTTTCTTGATGAGCTCGTTGACGGCCTGCGGGCTGGCCTTACCGCCGGTTGCCTTCATCACCTGGCCGACGAACCAACCGGCCAGCGCGGGCTTAGCCTTGGCCTGCTCGGCCTTGTCGGGATTAGCGGCAATGACCTCGTCCACGGCTTTCTCGATCGCGCCGAGATCAGTGACCTGAGTCAGCCCGCGTTGCTCGACGATCGACTTGGGATCGCCGCCTTCACTCCACAGGATGTCGAACACGTCCTTGGCGATCTTGCCGGAGATCGTGCCCGACTTGATCAGGTCGAGGACAGAGCCGAGCTGATCGGCAGAGACCGGACTGTCCACGATGCTTCGCCCTTCTTTGTTGAGGCGCCCGAACAGCTCGTTGATCACCCAGTTCGCTGCCTGCTTTGCATCGCGTCCCTTCGTGACTGCCTCGAAATAATCAGCCGACTCCTTCTCGGCAATCAGCACATCGGCATCGTAAGGGCTGAGCCCGTAATCCTTGATGAAGCGCGCGCGCTTGGCGTCGGGAAGCTCGGGCAAATGTTCTGCGAGCCCATCCACGTAGTCTTGCGTGAGCTCGAGCGGCAGAAGATCGGGATCGGGGAAATAGCGGTAGTCATGCGCTTCTTCCTTGCTGCGCATCGAGCGCGTCGTTCCGGTCTTGGCGTCGAACAGCCGCGTCTCCTGGACGATCGAACCGCCCTCCTCGATGATCTCGATCTGCCGCCGCGCCTCGTGCTCGATGGCCTGGCCGATGAAGCGGATCGAGTTCACGTTCTTGATCTCGCAGCGCGTGCCCAACGGTTCGCCTGGCCTGCGCACCGACACATTGACGTCGGCGCGGAGCGAACCCTGCTCCATATTGCCGTCGCAGGTGCCTAGATAGCGCATGATCGACCTGAGCTTGGTGAGGAAGGCCTTGGCCTGCTCTGACGAGCGCAGGTCGGGCTTCGACACGATCTCCATCAGCGCCACGCCCGAGCGGTTGAGATCGACATAGGAGTATTGTGGATGCTGGTCGTGCAGGCTTTTTCCCGCGTCCTGCTCGAGATGAAGCCGCTCGATGCCGACGACCACCCGCTCCCCGCCGAGCAGATCGACGATGACCTCGCCCTCGCCGACAACCGGATTCTTGTATTGGCTGATCTGATAGCCCTGCGGCAGGTCGGGATAGAAGTAATTCTTCCGGTCGAAGATCGAATTGAGGTTGACCTTCGCTTTCAGCCCAAGCCCGGTGCGGATGGCTTGCGCAAGGCAGCCCTCGTTGATCACTGGCAGCATGCCTGGCATGGCGGCATCGACCAGGCTCACATGCGAATTTGGCTCGCCGCCAAACTCGGTCGAGGCGCCGGAGAACAGCTTGGCATTGGAGGTGATTTGGGCATGCACCTCCATGCCGATCACCACCTCCCACTCGCCGGTGGCGCCCTCAATGAGATTGTCCGGTTTCGTGCGTTCCTGCATGTCTGCATTACATAGTAAAGCGTAGACCTTCAAAAAACGATTCGTCATGCCCGGCCCTGTGCCGGGCATCCACGATTTGACAGCCAGTGCAGGAGGCGAAATCGTGGATGGCCGGGACGGGCCCGGCCATGACGAGGATCATTGGAGAGACGCCGTCACGATTGCTTGTTTTCTAGCTGCTGTCGGAGTCTCTCTTCCTCGTATTGGATGAACCAGCCGATCATCTGACGCCATAGCGCCTCGGCGAGCTCCGGCGGGAGCCCCTGCTCTTGCGCCCGCGCGCGCACCTTGTCGATCACCTGCTGGATGCGCCACGGCACGCGCGCCTCCGCCGGCGAGCGCTTGAACTGCCAGGCGCGGTCGACATAACTGAAGCGCTCGCCGATGAGGTCGACCAGGCTCGCGTCGATGCGGTCGATCTCTGCCCTCACCTCGTCCATATTGCTGCAGTCCTTGGCCTTGCGTGGCGCCATGATGTGATCCTCAACCCGAAGCTTCGGGAATGACCGCGTCGGCCTCGATTTCGACTAGCCATTCCGGTCTGACGAACGCTGTCACTTGAAACATGCTGTTGGCAGGGCGGATGGCGGCGAAGAACTCGCCATGGGCACGGCCGACGGCTTCCCAATGGGCTATATCGACCAAGTAGATACGCGTCCGCACCACGTCGTTGAGGCTCGCTCCCGCCTGCTCCAAGGCTTTGGCGATGACCTCGATGATGGCACGGGTCTGCGCCGCCGGATCGCCGATGGCGACTGGCTTGCCGCCCGAGCCGGCGGTCGTACCCGCAACCGCAACGAAATTGCCGACGCGCACGGCACGGCTGAAGCCAACGATCGGCTCATAGGGGCTGGCAGAGGACACCAGCCGGCGTTTGGCGCAGGGCCCGCTCATGCAGCTCTACTCCACCAGTCTTTCGGCTTGGCGAGAGGACCTGCCGCCGCCTCGATCACGCGCCCGGCGCGGAACAACGTCTCCTCGTCGAAAGGCTTGCCGATGAGCTGGAGCCCGAGCGGCGTCCCTTCAGAGGAGAGGCCGGCAGGTACACTCATACCCGGTAGCCCCGCCATGTTCACGGTCACTGTGAAGATGTCGTTCAGATACATCTCGACTGGATCACCCGACTTCTCGCCGAGCGCAAAGGCAGGCCCAGGCGTGGTCGGCGTTAGGATGGCATCGACGCTCTCGAACGCCTGATCGAAGTCGCGCTTGATCAGTGTCCTCACCTTCTGCGCCTTCAAATAATAGGCATCGTAATAGCCCGCCGACAGCACGTAGGTTCCGATGAGGATGCGCCGCTTGACCTCCTGGCCGAAGCCCGCGGACCGCGTGTTCTCATACATTGAGATCACGTCAGAACCCGGCTCGCGCAAGCCGTAGCGCACGCCGTCATAGCGCGCGAGGTTCGACGAGGCTTCGGCAGGCGCGACAATATAATAAGAAGGCAGCGCGTATTTGGTGTGCGGCAGGCTCACCTCTTCAATGCTCGCACCGGCATCCCTGAGCCACGCGACACCCTTCTGCCACAGCGCCTCGATCTCCGGCGCCATGCCGGGCACGCGATATTCTTTGGGGATGCCGATGGTGAGCCCCTTCACGCCCTTGTCGACCGCTGCCTCGTAGTCCGGCACGGGAACATCGACGCTGGTCGTGTCCTTTGGATCGTGGCTGGCCATGACCTTGAGCAGGATTGCGGCGTCGCGCACGGTGCGGGCGATCGGCCCAGCCTGGTCGAGCGACGACGCAAAGGCCACGATGCCCCAGCGCGAGCAGCGTCCGTAAGTGGGCTTGATGCCAACAGTGCCAGTGACGGCGGCTGGCTGGCGGATCGAACCGCCAGTGTCAGTCGCAGTCGCGCCCATGCAGAGCCTCGCAGCGACGGCGGCAGACGACCCGCCGGAAGAGCCGCCTGGCACGAGCTTTGCGTTGGACCCTTTGCGCTGCCACGGATTGATGACAGGGCCGTAGAAGCTCGTCTCGTTTGACGAGCCCATGGCGAACTCGTCGTTATTCAGCTTGCCGAGCATCACCGCCCCGGCAGCCCACAGATTGGCGGTCACCGTCGATTCATAAGTGGGCGTGAAGCCATCGAGAATGTGTGAGCAGGCGGTGGTGCGTACACCCTTGGTGCAGAACAGATCCTTGATGCCGATGGGGATGCCCTCGAGCGGGCCGCCCTCGCCGTTCTTGAGCCGCTCTTCACTCCCCTTGGCCATATCCAATGCTCGTTCGGGCGTGGTCAGCACATAAGCATTAAGCGCCTTATTCGCGGCATCGATCGCCTCGACATGAGCGTGCGCTAGCTCGCTCGCCGAAAAGGACTTCTTGGCGAGTCCCTCGCGTGCTTCCGCGATGGTGAGATCGGTGAGATCGGTCAACGGTCTACTGCTTCACGCTGTCACAGCGGAAATAGCGATTGAGATCGTCCTCTGCCTGCGCCTGGGAGGACTGATCGGTCGCGCTGGGATTCTCGGCGTCAGCGCCCCCCGGATTTTGATCGGCAAGCCCCTGATCGTCATCGACGGCACCCTCGGGACTCTCGGGCTGCGTGGCGAGCCGGGTCACGCGCAAGGTGCCATCCTCTTTCTGAGCGATGGTGAAGAGATCGGGATACGCATAGCCCTGCTCCTCGCAATAGGCGGTGGCGAGCCAGCTTGTCGCGTTGTGCGGCGCGACGTTCACGAAATCGCAGCGCTGCTGATAGCCGGTGAGTCCCGTCTTGGTAACCACCGTAAAATCGAGGTCCTCGCCAAGCTCGGCAGGCGTCTTGGTCTTTAGCTTGGCGCAGCCGTCCTTGGACGAGGCGAAGGTACCTTCAGGGAACCCTTGCGCCGCGAGAGGGGCTACGCCGAGCAACCAAATCCCCGTCATGAGTAGAGCTGTGCATCGCATGACGGCTACTCCACGATCTTTGGCACCACGAAATAGTGATCGTCGATCTTGGGCGCGTTCTTGAGAATATCGTCGGCGCAGAAGCCGTCGGTCACTTCGTCCTTGCGCATTTTCATTTTCATGGCGGCGACGCGCGTCATCGGCTCGACCGCGCTCGTATCGATCTCGTCAAGCTGAGCCACCCAGTCGAGGATGCCTGACAGCTCTTTCTCGAGCCGCTTCGCCTCATCATCGGTGATGGCAATGCGGGCGAGACGGGCAATGCGGCGGACTGTGGCACGATCGACGGACATGCGGGCGTTCTGGTGCGAGTTTTGCGGTTGCGGTCTATCGGCGTTCCTCTAGCACCAGGCCGGATGAGCGGCAATGCGCGTTCAAACCTCGAAGCCGACACCCACCTCCGGCACCACTACGATGTTACTATCCATCTCGGCGAGGAATTTATCGGCTGTCTGATCGAGCACCGGGAACGTGCCGTAATGGCACGGAACAATGACATCGAATTGAAAGAAGCGCTTACAGGCGAGCGCCGCTGTCTTGGCTCCCATGGTGTAGCGGTCGCCGATCGGCACGAAGCCGATCTCCGGCCGATAAAGCTCATTGATCAAGGCCATGTCGGAGAAGATCGCGGTGTCGCCCATGTGATAGACGGTTTTGCCTTCGCTTGCGGCGATGACGAGCCCGCAGCAGGCGCCGAGATAGACGGGACGGCCGTCGACGATGTTCGAGGCGGAATGCCACGCCGGGACGAAGGTGAGCTCGAAATCGTCGTGATAAAGCGTCCCGCCCGTGTTACCGGGATCGATCTTCTCGACGCCGCGGCCGGCCATATAGGTCGCGAGTTCGTGCACGGCGAGAAGCTGGGCGTCGGTTTCCTTGCAGATGCGCACGGTATCGCCGGTATGATCCTCATGCCCATGGGTGAGCGCCACATGGGTCACGCCGTTGGTAACCTTATGCAGTGGGATGTCGGCGCCCTCGAAGGTGGCGTTGCCGGTGAGGAAGGGATCGATCAGGATGTTCGATCCGCCGGTGTCGATGCGGAAGCAGGAATGGCCGAACCACGTGATCTTCATGCGCTCATCTCGCTAATGCTCCGCCCGTGACTGTAGCATCTATTGTGACAATTGAAGACCTGCCTGGGCTGATCCACCCAGGAATGCGGCTGATTGGGCTCGACGTGGGTACGAAGACCATCGGCATGGCCTTGTCCGATGTGACCCGCTCGATCGCCACACCTTACGATACGATCCGCCGCACGAAGTTCACCGAGGATGCAAAATTGCTCTCCCAGGCGATCGAAGCCAACCAAGTCGGCGCGGTCGTGATCGGCCTTCCCATCAATCTCGACGGTTCCGAGGGGCCGCGGGCGCAATCCACGCGAGCCTTTGCCCGCAATCTCGCCAAGCATGTCGATCTTCCCCTCGTGTTTTGGGACGAGCGGCTTTCCACCGCAGCCGTCGAGCGGCACTTGATCGAGGCCGATGCATCGCGCAAGCGCCGCGCGGAGGTGATCGACCGGATGGCTGCAGCCTACATCCTGCAAGGCGCGCTCGACCGGCTAAAGCGCCTCGCTCATCTGGGTTAGGCTGAGATTGTCGTTGAAGATGAGATAGCCTCCCGGCGATGCGGGGCAAAGCCCTCCGCCACAGATGAGCAGCGTCGAGATCACGTTACCAACCGCGAGCACGATGAACACCATGAAGGCGGTCAACGGCAGCACATTGAGACGGCTCGACCAAGGCTCAGTGCGCGCGAATTGCCGATCGTCGAGCAAAAGGATGGCGCTGCCGATGATCATCAGGACGAAAGCGATGAACGCCCAGGTATAGAGATGTAGGCCAAAGATGTCGTTGCCATAAGAGCCCGAGCCCGGGACGATATGCAGGAGGATCTGGCGCATCGAGATTGCGGCGCCCATGGCTGATCCGAGGATGACGATGGCGTAATGGCTCGGGCGCGGTCCGAAGATGATGTTGAGTGCCAGCCCGAAGCCGGCGGCGAAAAATGCAGCCCGTTGCAGAATGCAGAGCGGACAGGGCAGATCGCGGAACCACAGCTGATCGACAAAGGCAAGCGCAAGCACCGTGTCGACAAGGATTAGCCCCAAGGCGTTGAGAAGCCTTGATAGGTCTCCAGGCAAACCTCTTCCCCCCAATTTTACAGGGCGATATTCAACACATCGCTCATGTGAACGCGGAACAATACGAGAAGCACAACCAGACCTGCGACCCAAAAGCCCATCGCCGCTCCGCGCTGCCTAAGCCAAGCCGCACCGAGTCCGCAGGCAAACAGAAGAAAGGGTAAGCTCATCATGGCGCAGCCTCTTCAACGGCAAAGCTAAGCCGTCATGTCTGATCGCCAACTCACGAATCACTGCCTGGCAAGGTATTGAAATTCCTCGCCCTGGCAAGCCTGAAGAGCAGCATCTCGCCAGGCCGAAAAGCCGAGGCCGCCGACGGTGGCGGCCTCGACGAATTTGCCTAGCGGCGCTTCTCGCCGCCATCCATCAACCTAGCAGCGAGCACACCAACAGCGGCGAGGACCACAGTACCAGTGGAATCCAGGCGGGCAGTGCTTGCCCCACCCATAGCAGGCGGTCTCCTCGACGGGCGAATAGTTCTTTGCTGCGCTGGGAAGGTTCAACGTTCCCGCTCTCCAAGTCGTAGCGTCGGCCTGCCAAGCAAGGCCTCCCGCCGACACCAGAGCTGCCGTGACACCTAGGGCAATCGCAAACTTGCGCATGTTTCATTCTCCCTGGATTGATATGCCGCCGCTGAAATCTTCAGGGGGCGGAGCAGAGTAGCCCAAGATTCGCGGCCGCGACACTCGTCGCGGATGTGACAAAACTTCAACTTGGTTTTCAAGAAAGCTGAGGCGCGGCTCGATCGAGTATGGCGCGCGTATCGCCATGCGCTAAGCCTGCGCCGTAAGTATTGCGCCACGAGCCGTGTAGTCGTGTGGCGACGAAGGCATCGCTCACATGCCGTGGCGCGTAAATCGTGAGAAGCGCACCCGCGGCAGTGAGCGCAAGCAGCTCGACAAGAGTGCGCGCAAGGGCCTGATCGCCCCTCGCATCTTTAGCGAGTTCCTTGATTCTGCTGACAGCATCTTTCAGTCGAGATTCGGTTGAAACGACGGAGCCAAACTCAGCTAGGACTTTCTCCAATGTCTCAGGCTCGCGCTCGATCACGCGTAAGACGTCGAGGCACATGACGTTGCCAGAGCCTTCCCAGATCGCGTTCACCGGCACCTCGCGATAAAGGCGTGGGAAGCCACCCTCCTCCACGTAGCCATTGCCGCCGAGACACTCCATCGCCTCATAGGCGAGCGCGGGCGCCGTTTTGCATACCCAATATTTTGTGACGGGCGTCATCAGCCGGCGATACGCGATCTCGCCCTCACTCTCCCCGTCGAAGGCACGAGCCAGCCTGAATGCGAGCGCGGTTGCCGCCTCGACGTCGAGCGATATGTCGGCAAGCACCTGCGCCATGAGCGGCTGATCGATCAGCCGCTTCTGGAACACGCTGCGGTGACGCGCATGATGAATGGCGCGGGCGAGAGCCTGGCGCATCAATCCGGCGGACGACACGGCGCAATCGAGCCGTGTCAGCGTAACCATGTCGATGATGGTCGGGATGCCCCTGCCCTCCTCGCCGATCACAAAAGCTTCGGCGCGATCAAATTCGACTTCGGCTGAGGCATTCGACCGATTGCCGAGCTTGTCCTTGAGGCGCTGAAGTTTGACGCCATTCAGAGTGCCCGCCGGCGTAAGTCGCGGGAGGAAAAAGCAGGACAGCCCACCTTTTGCTTGAGCGAGCACGAGGAAGGCATCGGACATCGGCGCCGACAGGAACCATTTATGTCCCGTGATGGCGTAAGCCTTGCCGGGACCTTGGCCGTCGATGGGCTCCGCGCGCGTCGTGTTGGTCCGCACATCGGTGCCACCCTGCCGCTCGGTCATGCCCATGCCAAGAGTGATCGCAGACTTTTCCTGGATCGGGGCGATGGTCGGATCGTAAGCGCGGCTCAGAATTTTCGGCACGATGTCTCGCACCAAATCAGATGAATGGCGGAGAGAGGCGACCGCAGCATGCGTCATGGTGATGGGGCAACAATGGCCTGCCTCCATCTGCGCCGCGATATAGCTTCCGGCGCAGCGCGCCACGTGCGCTCCCGGCGTTGGGCTTGCTTCCGCAAGAAGATGCTCCCAAGTCGAGCAATGGAGCCCCTGGGCGGTACTAAGCTCCATGAGCCGGTGATAGGCGGGATGGCACTCAACTCTGTCGATGCGCCGCCCCTGCGCATCGAAATTCTCGAGCTCAGGCGGATGCTCGTTGGCGAGCCGGCCAAGCTCGAGCGCGGCAGCACTTCCTGTAAGAACGCCAAAGGCTCTGAGCTCTTCATAGGCCGACGCGGCGCCTTCTCGCCGCACAGCCTCCTGAAGCGCCGAGTCCGACGTGAACAGATTCACATCAACAAAAGGCGGGCTTTGATTGAAAGCCTCTTCGTATGAGATCGGCCGCTTGCTCATCGCCCTAGGCTGCCAGAGGCGCGTTAGGACAAGCTTACCTTAGTTCCGTTCGCGAGCTTGCCGGTCCCATAAAGCCAGCTTATACAGTGCCCTTTAATGAGCATTGCGGCCGAAGCCTCAAACCTCTCCTTTCCTCACCGCCATCTCCTTGGAATCGAAGGCCTTTCGCGCGCCGAGATTACGGGGTTACTCGATCTTTCCGAGGAGGCTTCCAAGCTAAGTCGCCAAATCGACAAGAAGCGCGACGATCTACGCGGTCGCACGCTCATCAATCTCTTCTTCGAAGCGTCAACCCGGACGCAAAGCTCTTTCGAGCTTGCCGGCAAAAGGCTCGGCGCCGACGTCATGAACATGTCGGTCTCAACTTCGTCGGTCCAAAAAGGCGAGACGCTGATCGACACGGCGGTTACCCTCAATGCCATGCGTCCCGACCTTCTCGTGGTGCGCCATCATGCAGCAGGCGCGGTCCAGCTTCTGTCGCAGAAGGTCGACTGCTCGGTGATCAACGCCGGCGACGGCAGCCACGAGCATCCGACGCAGGCGCTGCTCGATGCGCTCACCATCCGTCGCCACAAAGGCCATATCGACGGCCTGGTGGTCGCGATCTGCGGCGACATTCTCCACTCTAGGGTCGCGCGCTCGAACATTCTGTGCCTGAATGCGCTCGGCGCGCGCGTCCGCGTCATCGCGCCGTCCACCCTCCTTGCCTCGGGCATCGAGAGGCTCGGCGTGGAAGTTTACACCTCCATGTGGGAAGGCCTTGTCGATGCCGATATCGTCATGATGCTGCGGCTTCAGCGCGAGCGCATGACCTCTAGCCTCGTCCCAAGCCAGCGCGAATATTTCCACTTCTTTGGTCTCGATTACGAGAAGCTCGCACGCGCCAAACCTGACGCTCTCGTCATGCATCCTGGTCCGATGAATCGCGGCGTCGAGATCGACTCGAACGTCGCCGACGATCCGCAAAGCGTCATCCGCGAGCAGGTGGAGATGGGCGTTGCGGTCCGCATGGCGGTGCTTCAGGCTTTGGCTCGCCATCTACCGAACCAATGACTGCCATGAACGCTCCAACTTCAAACCAACGCTCCACCGCCCGGCCGATCGCTCTCGTCAATGCGCGCCTCATCGATCCGGCTTCAGGCCTCGACCAACTCGGCGGAGTGTTGATCGTGGCGGATCGCATTGCCGATCTCGGCCGCCACATCGCGGCAGGGGCCCTTCGGGATGCTGAGGTCCTCGATTGTGGTGGGCGCGTGCTCGCCCCAGGCCTCATCGACATGATGGTCTCGGCCGGAGAGCCGGGACTCGAGCATCGCGAGACGCTTGCCACCGCAAGCCGCGCCGCCGCCTCGGGCGGTGTCACCACCATGGTGTGCATGCCGAATACCGAGCCAGTGATCGACGACGTGGCGCTGGTCGATTTCATCCTGCGGCGCGCCCGCGACACGGCACTCGTGAATGTCCATCCCATGGCGGCCATGACCAAGGGCCTGCTTGGGCATGAGATGACCGAGATCGGCCTCCTGCGCGATGCCGGCGCCATCGCCTTCAACAATGGCAAAACGAGCGTGGCCAACGCCAAGGTCATGCGCAACGTGCTGGCCTACGCCAAGGACTTCGGCGCTCTGATCGTCCATCACCTGGAGGACCCGACGCTCGGCCAGGACGGGGTGATGAACGAGGGCGAGGTCGCGACCAGGCTCGGGCTTCGCGGCGTGCCGACTGCCGCCGAGACCATCATGCTCGAGCGTGACATTCGTCTGGTCGACCTCACGGGAGGCCGCTATCACGCAGCGCAGATCTCGTGCCGCGCCTCGCTCGATATCATCCGCACGGCGAAGCTCATGGGGCTGCCCGTCACCTGCGGCGTCTCGATCAATCACCTTACGTTGAACGAGAACGACATCGGCCCCTACCGCACCTTCTTCAAGATGAAGCCTCCGCTTAGGTCTGAGGATGACCGCCGAGCGATGGTGGAAGGCCTCGCGAGCGGCGATATCGACGTGATCGTATCGGCTCACGATCCGAGAGGCGCCGAGGGAAAGCGCAGGCCTTTCGCCGAAGCGGCCGATGGGGCCGTTGGATTGGAGACGTTATTGGGCGCGGCACTTCGGCTCTACCACAATGGCGAGGTCGAGCTGATGCGGCTCCTAAAAGCACTTACCTCCAATCCGGCGCGGCTGCTCAAGCTCAACAGCGGGCGCCTTGCTAAGGGCGCGCCTGCCGATCTCGTGCTCATCGAACTGGAAACGCCATGGGTGGTCGAGCCCGAGCGCCTGTGCTCCAAGTCCAAGAACACGCCCTTCGATGGGGCGCGACTCGAGGGGCGCACCGTCCTCACGCTCGTTGCGGGACGCCCGGTCTATAACTACGCTGATCAAGACTAGCGATTAGCTGCGCGTCACCAAGGGGTGCTCGATGTCTCCTCCTGCCGATTGGAGTGGCGCCCTCGTCTATCTCGCGGCCTTGGTCTTTGGCTATCTTCTCGGCTCGATCCCCTTTGGCCTGATCCTCGCCAAGCTGTTCGGTCTCGGCGACCTTCGGAAGATCGGCTCGGGCAATATCGGCGCAACGAATGTGTTGCGCGCCGGCAGCAAATGGCTCGCCGCCTTAACGCTTCTCCTTGATGCCGCTAAGGGCACTGCAGCGGTGCTGTTTGCGGCCCGATGGGGCGAGACTGCCGCTATGCTAGCAGGCCTCGGCGCATTCCTCGGCCACCTGTATACGGTATGGCTCGGCTTTAACGGTGGGAAAGGCGTCGCGACATTTATCGGTGTACTGCTTGGGCTTTACTGGCCCGCGGCGGTCGTCTTTTGTGCGGTTTGGCTGCTGATCGCGCTGCTCGCCCGCTACTCCTCGCTGTCGGCGCTTGTCGCAAGTGCGGCGAGTGTCTGCGCGCTCGCGCTGACCGGGCAATGGCAGCTCGCCGCGCTCTTCCTCCTGTTGACTGTCCTTCTTTACATTCGCCATGCCGGCAATATTGGCCGGCTCCTGCGGGGCGAGGAGACACGCATTGGCGAAAGCAAGCTCTAAACCCGCCGCCTTATCTAGGGCCTCCGCGCGGCTGAACCACCAGCAGCGCGTCGCTTGGTTGAGGCTGATCAGGACCGAGAACGTTGGCCCCACTACGTTCAGGGCTCTGGTCAACGAGTTCGGCGGCGCGGAAGCTGCTATCGATGCGCTGCCAGCCCTGTCGCGGCGCGGCGGGCGCATCCATGACATCCAGCTTTCGGAGAGGACGAGGCCGAGGCCGAGCTTGCAGCCGCCGAGGATTTTGGTGCGAACCTCGTCGCCATCGGCGAGCCGGGTTATCCGCCGGCGCTTGCGCAAGTCGACGCGCCGCCTCCGCTTCTTTACGTCAAGGGCAGACTCGAGCTCGCCGAGATTCCAATCGTGGCCATTGGCGGCGCGCGCAATGGCTCTGCCGTTGGGCAGAAATTCACCCGCGCGCTCGCGACTGATCTCGGCTTGAAGGCTTCGTCATCGCCTCAGGCCTTGCCCGCGGCATTGATACTGCCGCACATCTTGCCGCACTCGAGCGCGGCACCATCGCCGTGCTTGCCGGCGGGATCGACAACATTTATCCGCCCGAGAATGAAGAGCTGCATCAGTCGATCGGCCAGCAGGGACTGCTTATCAGCGAGCGGGCACCTGGATTCTCGCCCCGTGGCAAGGACTTCCCGCGCCGCAATCGTCTCATCTCAGGGATCTCGCTCGGCGTGGTGGTGGTCGAGGCCGCCGAGCGCTCAGGCTCGCTGATCACTGCTCGCTTTGCCGGCGAACAGGGCCGCGAAGTATTCGCCGTGCCAGGCAGTCCGCTCGATCCACGGTCCGCCGGGACCAATAATCTCCTGAAGCAGGGCGCCTGCCTCGTGACATCGGCGCGCGACATCATCGAGACGTTGGCGCCGATATTGGGCAGGCCTGTTCGATCTTCTACTGCGGAGCTTATCTCTTCCGATGAGACACGGATGGCGGAGCCACTCCCCGACGTCAGATCAAGCGACCGCGAGTTCATCCTCGCCGCTCTGGGGCCAAGCCCTGTCGATATTGACGAGTTGATCAGGACTTCTGGGCTTCCGGCACGAAAGGTCCATATCGTTCTACTTGAACTTGATCTCGCCGGCAGACTGCAACGACACGGGCAACAGCTCGTGTCGATGGTCGACCGCTGACATAAATCGCGTCAGCGGTGATTGGCCTTCTCGCTATTGGCCTCTTCGAGCGCGATTTGAGCAGGTAGGCAAGGAAGGGCATTTCGGCGCCACTGGCGACGGTGCTTAAGCCCTCAAGCAACGAGGCGATGTATTCTGCGGCCTCCTTGCGCGTAAAGTCTTGCCCCTCGCCGGGGGGACCACACTACCTGCCGGAGGCCGGGCGCTCGACCCTGCCATTCGATTCTGCCTTAAATTCGCGCCGCTAGTTCTCCAGCCTCACTCCCAGATTTCGGCGGTCTTGCCGCCGCAGTGGCGTGGCTAAGATTGACAGCCTACGGTTGTTTTAGTTAGTCCACGCGCGTAAAGGTTGTCAACCCAGCATGTCCGAGTTTGACAGCGGCGGCTCAAGACACCATTTTCCGGGCGCATGCAAGCGGCCCTTAAGGGCCTCCGCCCTCAGCCTGACGCAATTTGCGCGGCTAGGAACGTCTCAATGAACATCGTCATCGTCGAATCGCCAGCTAAGGCAAAGACCGTCAATAAGTACTTGGGGCCCGGTTACCGGGTCCTCGCCTCCTACGGCCATGTGCGCGATTTGCCGTCGAAAAACGGCTCCGTCCTGCCCGACAAGGACTTCGAGATGCATTGGGATGTCGAGCCCAAGGCCGCCAAACGGCTCGACGAAATCGCCAAGGCCGTCAAAGGGGCGAACAAGCTGATCCTCGCCACCGATCCCGACCGCGAGGGCGAAGCCATCTCCTGGCATGTGCTCCAGGTGCTTGACCGCAAGAAGGCTTTGCACGGCATTCCGGTCGAGCGGGTGGTGTTCAACGCCGTCACCAAGGAAGCCGTGCTCGATGCCATGCGCCACCCGCGGGCGATCGATGGGCCTCTGGTGAACGCCTATCTCGCCCGCCGCGCGCTCGATTATCTCGTCGGCTTTACCCTGTCGCCGGTGCTGTGGCGAAAGCTTCCGGGCGCTCGCTCGGCCGGCCGCGTCCAGTCTGTCGCGCTCCGCCTCGTCTGTGATCGCGAGCTCGAAATCGAGCAATTCAAACCGCAGGAATATTGGACGATCATCGCGGAGCTTGCGACCGGCAAGAATGAAACCTTCCAGGCTCGACTGTTCTCCACCGAGGGAAAGAAGCTCGACAAGTTCGACATCGGCGATGCTGCCACCGCCGAGCGGCTCAAGGCAGCGCTCGAAGGCGGGCGCTTCACCGTCGCCAACATCGAGAGTAAAGCGCAGCGCCGCAATCCGGCCGCGCCCTTCACCACCTCGACGCTCCAGCAGGAAGCTTCGCGTAAGCTCGGCTTCTCGCCGCGCCAGACCATGCAGCTCGCGCAGCGCCTCTATGAGGGCGTCGATCTCGGCGGTGAGGCGGAAGGCCTCATCACCTATATGCGCACCGACGGTGTGCAGATCGTGCCAGAGGCAATCGCAGCGGCCCGCCGCCTTGTCACCAAGCTCTTCGGGGACCGCTACGTTCCGTCTTCCCCGCGCGAATACGAGACCAAGGCCAAGAACGCGCAAGAAGCACACGAGGCGATCAGGCCAACCGATTTCAGTAAGGATCCCGACTCCGTTTCCCGGTATCTCGATGACGATGCCGCGCGGCTCTACAAGCTCATTTGGCAGCGCACTCTGGCGAGCCAGGCTTCGAGCGCCGAGATTGAACGCACTACTGCCGACATCGACGTAACGGGCAAAGACGGCAAGCACTACGGCGTCCGTGCAACCGGCTCGGTGATCCGTTTCGACGGTTTTCTCCGGATCTATGAAGAAGGCATTGACGATGCTGTCGGCGACGACGGCGCGCTGCCGGCGCTCGCCAAGGGTGAGGCGCTTGATCCGCGTAAGATCGAGGCCAAGCAGCACTTCACTGAGCCGCCGCCGCGCTACACCGAAGCCACCCTCATCAAGAAAATGGAGGAGCTCGGCATCGGCAGGCCGTCGACCTATGCCACGACTCTGAATGTGCTGCGGGATCGCGAATATGTCCGGCTCGACAAGAAGCGGCTGCATCCCGAAGACAAGGGCAGGCTGGTCACGGCCTTTCTCGAGAGCTTCTTCCGCCGTTATGTGGAATACGACTTCACCGCCGACCTCGAGGAGAAGCTCGACCTCATCTCGGCCGGCAAGCTCGAATGGAAAGACGTGCTGCGCGACTTCTGGCGCGATTTCATCGCCGCCGTGAATGACATTGGCGATCTCAGGATCGCCCAGGTGCTCGAAGCGCTGAACGAGCTGCTGGGGCCGCATATCTTCCCCGAGCCTCAGGATGGTGGCGACCCGCGCGGCTGCCCTTCATGCGCCAACGGCCGGCTTAGCCTCAAAGTTGGGAGGTTCGGGGCGTTCATCGGTTGCTCGAACTATCCGGACTGCCGCTACACCCGCCAGCTTGCCGATATCAATGGCGAGAAAGCTTCCATCGCCGGCGAGGCGAAAGTGCTCGGCATCGATCCCGAAACAGGATTTGAGATTACCCTACGCACTGGCCGGTTCGGTCCTTACGTCCAGCTTGGCGAGGGCAGTGGTGAGGAGAAGCCCAAGCGGGCGTCGATCCCGAAGGGCACGGACCCCGAGCACGTCGATCTTCAGCGCGCGCTTGCCCTTCTCGCGCTGCCCCGTGAAGTCGGCCTGCATCCTGAGACAGGAAAGTCGATCGTGGCAGGCTTCGGCCGCTACGGACCTTATGTTCAGCACGACGGCAAATATGCGAGCTTAAGCGCACCCGAGGAGGTGTTCGAAGTCGGGATCAATCGCGCTGTAAGCCTGCTCGCGGAGAAGGCCGCAAACCGCAGGCCGCGCACTTCGAGCGTTATCAAGGAACTCGGCGACCACCCGCAGCTTGGGGGTAAGGTGCAGGTGCTGTCGGGCCGGTATGGCCCTTACGTGAAGCACGGTAAAGTCAATGCGACGTTGCCCAAGGATCGCGAGCCAGAGCAGGTTACACTGCCAGAGGCCGTCGAGTTGATCGCCGCGAAGAGCGCGAAAGGTCCCACGAAAAAAGCCACCAAAAGGGCGTCGAAAAAATCGGCCCGCAAAGGGACAAAGGGCAACAAAGAGGCCGTCGAGGAGACGGCGAACTGAGCAGCGCCGGTGGCAAAGGCTAAGAGCGCTCGGCGCAACAGAACTGTGGGTAAGCTTCCCTCTCGACAAGAGATTCTGGATTTTCTTCAAACCGCCAGCCGGGAGGCCGGCAAGCGCGAGATCGCGCGCGCCTTCGGCATAAAAGGCGGTGACCGCATCGCGTTGAAAGCGCTGCTCCGCGACATGGCGGATGACGGTTTGATCGCAGGCTCAAGGCGCAAGCTAACGCGCCCGGGTGTGCTGCCGTCGGTTACCGTCGTCGAGATTGTGGCCCGCGACGCGGACGGCGAATTCGTGGCTCGTCCCGGCACCTGGGACGAAGAGCACGGGGCAGCGCCTCGCATCATCATGGCCGAGAGCAAGCGTGAGGCCGGACCGGTTGCAGGGATCGGCGACCGTGTGCTGGCGCGGATTACGCCATTAGGTCCCGACGCGGATTATCCGTATCAGGCGCGCACTATCAAGCGGCTTGCGCGGGCTACGCAGAGGATGCTCGGAATTTTCCGTTCTCTTCCTGGAGGAACAGGCGTCATCGATCCTGTCGACCGCAAGCAGCTAAAGGAATGGCCGGTCACGCGGGGCAATACCGGAGACGCCGAGAACGGCGAGCTGGTCCGCTTCGAGCTCGCCCGCGGCGGGCGCTACGGCGTTCAGACCGCGCGCGTCATCGAGCGGCTCGGCAATCCAGCCGCCCAGCAGATGACGAGCCTCATCGCGGTGCACGCCCATGGTATCCCGGACACTTTCCCCGAGGCTGCTCTCGCCGAGGCTGAAGCCGCCAAGGAGCCTGATCTCAAGCGCCGCGAGGATTTGCGGCAGCTTCCCCTCATCACCATCGATCCGTCAGATGCGCGCGATCACGACGATGCGGTCTGGGCCGAGGCCGACCCTGACCCTAATAACCGAGGCGGCTGGGTCGTCATCGTGGCCATCGCCGACGTCTGCTCTTACGTCAAGCCAGGAAGCGCGCTCGACAAGGAAGCGCGCAAGCGCGGCAACTCGGTCTATTTCCCCGACCGGGTTGTGCCCCTGCTGCCGGAGAAGATCTCGAACGATCTCTGCTCGCTAAAGGAGAACGAGGGTCGGGCCTGCATCGCGGTTCGCATGGTCTTCGACAAGGACGGACGGAAGCTCAAGCACCGCTTCTTTCGTGCCCTGATGCGCTCGGCTGCGAGCGTTACCTATGAGCAAGCCCAAGCCGCGATAGACGGGCGTCCCGACGAAGTCACTCGCGCGCTGCTCGATTCTGTGCTCAGGCCGTTATGGGGCGCTTATGCGAGCCTCGTGCTCGCGCGCACCGAGCGGGCGCCGCTCGATCTCGATCTGCCCGAGCGCAAGATCCTGCTCGACGATAGCGGCCGCGTGCGCGCTGTCGTGAGCCCTCCCCGGCTCGACGCTCACCGCCTGATCGAAGAGTTCATGATCGCCGCCAATGTCGCGGCTGCTGAGACGCTGGAAGCCAAGCGGTCGCCGCTCATCTACCGCGTCCATGACGCTCCTTCGAAGGAGAAGCTGTCCTCGCTTGGCGAGTTCCTTGCAACCATCGGCCTCAAGCTGCCGAAGTCCGGCACGCTAAAGCCTACCCATTTCAACCGTATCTTGGCCGATACCCGAGCCACCCCTACTGCCGAGCTTGTCGGAGAGGTGGTGCTGAGGAGCCAGGCCCAGGCCGAATATAGCGACGATAACTTTGGTCATTTCGGCCTCAATCTGCGCCGCTATGCACACTTCACCTCGCCCATTCGCCGCTATGCCGATCTCATCGTCCATCGTGCTCTCGTACGAGCGCTCGGCTTCGGCAATGACGGGCTGACCGACGCCGAAATGGAGCAACTCGATCAGATCTCTCAAGCCATATCGGACACCGAGCGGCGGGCGATGGCTGCTGAGCGCGAGACGGCTGATCGACTCATTGCCGCCTATCTTGCCGACCGGATCGGCGCGACGTTCCAGGCCCGGGTCTCGGGCTTGGTGCGTACCGGGCTTTTCGTGCGGCTAATCGAGACTGGCGCCGATGGCTTTGTGCCCGCCTCGTCGATAGGCCACGAATATTTCTATCATGACGAGGGGCGGCATGCCCTTGTGGGCGAGGATACCGGGCTCGCTTATCGGCTTGGAGACTCGGTTGAGGTGCGCCTGGTCGAGGCCATCCCGACGGCAGGCGCACTCAGATTCGAGATGTTGAGCGAAGGCCGTTCACTCGGCGGGCGACCAAAGGCCGCCCCTCGTCGGAATGACAAGGCCAGGCAACACCGCTACAAGGGCAAGGCGCAACAGAAGGGTCGCGGCTCCTCCCGCAAACGCCGCTAGAACGAACATCAAGGACCAGGTGATGCAAGACAGAGTTGGCGGCTTTCAGCATGGCGGCAGATCGGCAGGCGCCCGCCCTGTGCTGACCTCGATGTTGCGCGGCGCAGCACTCAAATGCCCTGCCTGCGGCCAGGGCGCCATGTTTTGGCGCTATCTGAAGGTCGTTGATGCCTGCCCCCGTTGTGGCGAGGATCTGCACCATCACCGGGCCGACGACGCGCCTCCTTATTTCACCATCGTCATCGTTGGCCACGTCGTGGTGAGCCTCGTGCTTGCTGTGGAGATGGCCTACCGGCCGCCGCTGTGGGTCCATGCCGCGCTGTGGCTTCCCCTCACCGTGCTCCTTGCGTTGCTCATCTTGCCGGTGGTCAAAGGCGCGCTCGTTGCGTTGCAATGGGCGCTTCTCATGCATGGTTTCGATCCTGATGCAAAGGAAGAGATCGGCGACGGCTTGCCGGATATCAGCCTGCCGCCTGTCCCTCGCCGTCTTGACTTCCGGCCTTGAGCGAGTAGGGTCGCGCGCGAATTTCGCTTTCTAGTTTTTGAGGACGACATGGCAAAGCCCGTCACCCAGAAGATCAAGCTCGTAAGCTCGGCCGGCACGGGCTACTACTACGTCACCAAGAAGAATCCGCGTAATCAGACCGAGAAGCTCGTTTTCAAGAAATACGATCCAGTCGCGCGCAAGCACGTCGACTTCAAAGAAGCCAAGATCAAATAGCTGTCTGATTTTCGGGCGCTGGACGAGCCCGCTGCCTTCAAGGGCAGTCGGGCCGCGGCTGCCATCAAATAGGTGGCCGGCCGAAACGCGGCGCTAACGAGGAGGCCACTCAACCGCGCTCCGGCCGGCCGAACCCTACGGACCCAGGAGATGCGGCGGACCTGAGCATTCCGCAGGGTTATCTCTGACCAACGGGGAAACTCGAGAGCGAAGGCGCGCCCCAGGCTTCAAACCTTCACCCCTAACTATCCTCCCCCGTGTGATCTCGTCGGGCTTAAGTCAAACCATAAAACGGCCGACAAAGGGACGAAATCAAGCTTCTCTGCCTCTGTAATACGATAAAAGACTAGGCATTGTAAATCTTTAAGGTTAAGCGCTCAGTCAGCACGTCAAGTCAGATTTGGCAATAGCTCAACCACTTATCGGCCAATTCGGCCCAAGTGATTCGTCCTAGGAACCTATCAGAACGCCTCGAAGGAGCTGCTTATCGGGCCTCGCCGACAAATTGCCGGACCGTATCTAGAAACGTGGCCACCGAGATCGGCTTCGAGATATAGGCCTCGCAGCCCCCTTCCCGAATGCGCTCCTCATCGCCCTTCATGGCGAAGGCCGTGACCGCAACGACGGGGATCTTCTTGAGCTCCTCGTCCTCCTTGAGCCACTTGGTGACTTCCAGCCCCGAGACTTCCGGCAGCTGGATATCCATGAGGATGAGGTCGGGGCGATGTTCGCGGGCAAGCGCCAAAGCCTCCATGCCGTTCCGTGTCTGGAGCGTCTTGTAGCCATGGGCATCGAGCAGATCGTGGAAGAGCTTCATGTTGAGCTCGTTGTCCTCCACGATCAGGATAGTCTTTGTCATTGGCCTTGGGCTCGGCGCGGGCGATTCGATCGGCCTATGATCGGCGATCTTGTCGTGATGCGCCACGACGCTTGGAACCGGCCTCAGAAAGGCCTCGAAAGCCGGCTTTGCGGCCGGTTTGAGAGCCGGCCTTATTCTCCAGAAAAGCATACTGACTCGCTCCCTTGGTCTCGGACGGCTGATTTCATCGGAAACCCGTAACCAAACTGTTTAGGCGCAATGGTGAGCGAAAATTACCGGCTAGTGGCACTCTGTCGGCTTGAGATATTCGAGCGCGCTCAAGGTGCCGTGGATCGAGAAGTCCCCATAATCGATGAGGAGCTCGCGGCTGACGCCGTTCTCATAGAGCCGAAAATCGATCTGATAGCTCGGAGTGAGATCGCCGCCCTTGGGCTCGAAATAGCCGATCGACACGGGCCAAGAGGCAAGCTCGCCGAGGCCCTTTTCCTTGGCCGCCGGCTCGAGCTTGTCGGCGTCTGCGCCGGCCTCGACTTTGCCGCCTATGAAGGCGGTCGTGTCGTAGACCTTCCGTCCCTTCTCGGAGCCATCATAGATCCGGGCCTGGAACAGCGATTGCCCCGCCCTCGCCGCGTCGATCAAGGCGAGGCTGTGCTGGGTGGGAAACAAGACCTGGCCCGACAGGTTGAGTTCGGCCCGCGATGGCTGGCTGAGCTTCACCTTGACCGCCTCGCTGGGAGGCTCGCGTGTTGCCCTTCCCATGGTCACGTCGCCGAGCTTGTCATTTAGATATTGCGCCGACTGGAAGCGGAACTTCTGCCCGTCGCCCTGCTCCCAGGTCGAGGATCTGAGATCGGTAAGATTGGTCTGGCCTTGCGAGTCCGTCATCTGCGTGACCATGCGCATATTGAGTGAATAGCCGTCGCACTCAGATCCTGTGAACTCGAACACCATGCGGCCGTCGATGCCGGTAATCCCCGAGGCCGTGCGGGCGTCGTCGAGGGTCATTTCGTAGATGGCGCGATGGGCGACGAGCTTGTTGGGCTCTTTTCCCGCGAGCGCGTGGGCGTGGCTCGAGAGCGTGCCCCCAACCAGGGGAACTGCCAAAGGCAGCAGCAGCACTCGCCACCAGCTCGAACCGATCATGTCACCTCTCTGAAATCCTTCGCGCCAAGCCCGGCAGCCGCGCCTCGAGGGGATTCTTCGCACCAACTTCCATGCTGGACAAGTGTCCGTATCCGGGGCGTCACCTTGCGGGACACGCGGATTTGCTCGATGGTCGAGATAGGATGCGGCGAATTTGGCGCGCCAAGGATCGGAGGCTGACATGCCAGGAGAGATCGAAGCGAGGCTTAAGGCCCTCGACCTCGTGCTTCCCGAGGTAGCCTCCCCAGTTGCCAATTACGTATCGTTTCTTCACCTTAACAATCAACTTTACATCTCCGGGCAACTGCCTATGAAAAAAGGACAAATTGCCGTCGCTGGCACACTCGGCGCCGACCTCGACATCGATCAGGGGCAGGATGCGGCGAGAATCTGCGCACTCAACATTCTGGCTCAGGCCAAAGCTGCCTTGGGCGACCTCGATCGCATCGTTCAGTGCTTGCGTTTGACCGGATACGTAAACGCGGTGGCCGGCTTCACCGATCACCCCAAGGTCGTCAACGGTGCCTCCGAGCTGATCGTCAAAGTGCTCGGGCAGAAGGGGCGGCACACACGCGCCGCCGTGGGGTGCTCGAGCCTGCCGCTCAACGCCGCCGTCGAGATCGATGCGCTGTTCGCCATTGAGTAGTCCCATGCTTAAGCGCCTCCTATGGCCGAGTTCTACTGGTTGAAGCGGCCGATCGCGCACAGAGGTTTGCACGATCAGGCCAAGGGCATCATCGAGAACAGCGCTTCCGCGGTGCGCGCAGCCATGGGCGCTGGCTATGCTGTTGAAGTCGACCTGCAATGCTGTGCGGGTCATATGCCGATCGTCTTCCACGACGCGACGCTCGACCGCCTCAC